>DASQBE010000165.1:0-13878 GCA_035635355.1 Binatia bacterium
GAGGCAACAAAGTAGGGAAGCACCAAGTCGTAGTCTATGCCTTGCGTCAGCACGTCGAAGTTACCCACGTACTCGGGGTTTTGGATCAAATTGGACGGCGCTAGGGGGTCGAGACGCGCCCTGCCCGAGACCGTGCCACCATTGTTGGTCGGATCCTCATCATCCCGGAACACCAGAAGGGATGCCGGATCCCATTCGATGGGGTGGTCCGCGATGAAGAAATACGTCCGGTGGATGTAATCCAGGTCTTTGATACGGACGGTCACGGCAGAAGCGGGGGGCGGTCCCAGGAGCGGGCCGGCTAGGACCAGGACCCAGAGACCAACCCGCCCCAACCGAGTCCTTATCCCCGCCAAGTTAAACATAGGTTGATGATGCGCCACCGGAGCACCTGCACAAGCCCAAATTCGGAGCGGCCTCGCCGGCGCTTGACGCGGAATGTTAGCTTCGGCTACATTCAGTATTAGCCATGTCAATCTATACGGTCTCCGTCGAGGACTATCTCAAGGCGATCTTCGAGCTGTCGCAGGCCACGGGCTCGGCCGTGACCTCCGAGGTCGCCTCGCGGCTGGCCGTCGCGTCGGCCTCCGTCAGCGCGATGGTGCGCCGGCTCACCGGGCAGGGCCTGGTCTCCCACGAGCGCTACGGCGCGCTGCGGCTGACCAAGAAGGGCCGGACGGTCGCCCTCCAGCTCGTGCGCCGGCACCGGGTGATCGAGGCCTACCTGGTCACCGCCCTCGGATATCCCTGGGACGAGGTCCACAGCGAGGCCGAGCGCCTGGAGCACGCGGCCTCGCCCGAGCTGATCAACCGCATGGCGGCGGCCATCGGCGAGCCCGCGGTCGACCCCCACGGGGCGCCCATCCCCACGGCGCACGGCAAGCTGGAAGAGCCGAGGTACCGCTCGCTGGGCGATCTCGCCCCGGGCGAGAGAGCTCGGATCGTGCGGGTGGAAGACGAGGATCCCGAGCTCCTCCGCTATCTGGCCTCGTTACGCTTCGTCCCGGGCGCCACGGTCCGCTGTCTCAAGAAGGAGCCCTACGAGGGGCCGCTCACGATCCGCGTGGGCGCGAAGGCCCACGTCATCGGCCCGCCTCTGGCCGCGCGCGTCTTCGTGAACGCCCCATGAGGAGCCTCGAGGACGAGGGGAACCGGCCCGCCCGCGGGGACCATCCCTCGCTGGAGGGCATGCACTCCACCGTGCCCGTGCCCCACCACTCGGAGGGGTTCTTCCGCCAGTGGCGCGCTTTCGTGGGGCCGGCCATCCTCGTGAGCGTCGGCTACATGGACCCGGGCAACTGGGGGACGGATCTCCAGGCCGGCGCGCAATTCAAGTACCAGCTCCTCTGGATCGTGGCGCTGGCCAGCCTCATGGCCATTTTCATGCAGGTCCTGTCCGCCCGCCTGGGCGTGGTCGCCGGGAAGGATCTGGCCCAGGCCTGCCGGGACTGGTATCCCCGATGGACCCGCTGGCCGAACTGGCTCCTCTGCGAGATCGCGATCGCGGCCTGCGACCTGGCCGAGGTGCTCGGAAGCGCGGTGGCGCTGAACCTCCTCTTCCACATTCCGCTCCTCTGGGCGGTCATCATCACGGGGCTGGACGTGCTCCTGCTGCTGGCGCTCCAGCGCTTCGGCATGCGAACGATCGAGGCGGTCATCCTCCTCCTCGTCGTGACCATCGGGGCCTGCTACTCCATCGAGATCTTCGTGCTGCCGCAGACCCGTCCCTCTTTCCCGGAGCTGGGGGCGGCGCTCCTCACGCCCGGCTTCCGGGAGGCGGGCATGCTCTACGTGGCCATCGGGATCATCGGAGCCACCGTCATGCCCCACAACCTCTACCTCCATTCCGCGCTCGTGCAGTCCAGGAGCTTCCAGCGGGACGAGCCCTCCATGAAGAAGGCCATCCGGTTCAACAGCATCGATTCGGTGGCGGCGCTCGCGGTCGCGTTCCTCGTGAACGCCGCCATCCTGGTCCTGGCGGCCCTGGTCTTCTTCGGCAGGACCAGCGTCACCCTTCCGGCGGGCGAGGTGGTCCGTTTCAGCGCCGGAAGCGACTGGATCCGGATCGCGCATCTGACCCTGGCCCCCCTTCTGGGCACGGTGCTCGCCAGCACGCTCTTCGCGGTGGCGCTCCTCGCGAGCGGCCAGAGCAGCACCATCACCGGCACCCTGGCGGGCCAGGTGGTGATGGAGGGATTCATGCACTGGCGCATCAAGCCGTGGGTCCGCCGGCTCATCACGCGCCTCCTGGCCATCCTCCCGGCCATCTTCATCATTGGAATGCGGGGCGAGGGCAGCGTCACCGATCTTCTGACGCTGAGCCAGGTGGTGCTCGCGCTCCAGCTACCGCTCGCCATGTTCCCGCTGCTACAGTTCACCAGCTCGAGGAAGCTCATGGGCAAGTGGCGGCCGGGCTGGGCCCTGCTCGCCGCCGGATGGGCCAGCGCGATTCTCATCACCATCATGGACGTGTGCGGTCTCCCGGAATCGCTCCGGAGCGCATGGCAGGTCATCACAGGGGGCTGACATGTACAGGAAGATCCTGATTCCTCTCGATGCCAGTCCCACGGACCGGGCGATCCTGGATCACATACGCCCCCTCGCGAAGCTCATGCAGAGCCGGGTGGTTCTGCTTCACGTGGCGACCGGCTGGGCGGCCCAATGGTTCGGGGGCAACGCCGTGAGCCCCGAGGTGGAGGAGGACAAGGCCTACTTAGAGGCGGTCCGCCAGGAGTTCACCAACGACGGCATCCCCGCGGAGACGGAGCTGGGGTACGGGGATCCGGCGAGGGAGATCGTGCGGTGGGTCCTGGAGCACGGATGCGATCTGGTGGCGATGAGCACCCACGGGCATCGCGCGCTGGCGGATATCTTCTTTGGAACGACGGCGATCCGCGTGCAACACCGGGTGAAGGTCCCGGTCTTGTTGCTCCGGGCGAGGTAGCGAAAGCCTAGACGGATCCCTCGCGCGCGGGGTCCATCACCACCATCACCTCTTCCTCGAGCGTGATGCCCGCGGACTCCTGGACGCGCCGCTTCATCTCGCGGGCGACGCGAAGCACTTCGTCCGCCGAGGCTCCCCCGCGGTTCACGATGTAATTCGCGTGGAAGGCGTGGACCCCCGCCCCGCCGTCCCGAATCTCCTTGGCGCCGGCGGATTCCAGGAGCTGTCCCGCCGCGACCTTCTGACCGTCGGCGAGAATGGGATTCTTGAAGAAGCACCCCGCGGTGTGGAGGCCCTTCTCCTTCCGCCGGGCGCGCTGGGCGGCGTGCTGGCCCATGATGCGATCCATCTCCGCCCGGTCGCCGGGCGTCAGGACGAACTCGGTCTCGACCACGATGTGATCGTTGAGCTTGAGATTACTGTGACGGTAGGCGAAGCCGAGCTCCGACGGAGCGCGGTCCACCAGCTCGGTTCCCTCCAGGAGCCGGATCCGGGTCACGATGTCTCCCACGGAGCGGCCGAACGCGCCGGCATTCCCGCGGATCGCGCCGCCCACCGTGCCGGGGATGTCGATCGCGAACTCGATCCCCGAGAGCGAATGCTCCCGGGCCGCCTCCACGACCTCGCCCAGATCCGCGCCCGCGCCCGCGATGATGTGGGTCCCGTTCACGGAGAGGTGCTCGATCCGGTTCACGATCACCAGGCCGCGGAAGCCGGTGTCCCCGACGAGGAGGTTGCTGCCCCCGCCGATCAGGAGCCACCGTACGCGGCTCTTCATTGCTTCCCGCACGACCTGCTGCAGCGCCCGCTCCGTGTAGGCCTCCACCAGGAAATCCGCGGGCCCGCCGATGCCGAACGTGGTGTACGGCGCGATGGGCTCTGCTCGTTTGAGCACAAGCTCTTGGCGGTCGAGTGTCAGGGTATCGAAGCTCAAGCGGGTTCCCCTTGCCGTACGAGAACGGAACACATGTGATACTCGAACTTCCCAAGGGCAATTTCTATACCAGTTTGAGCCCGCGGGACCCAGCGGATCGTGCCAAACGAAAGGCCCCCGGGCAGGGCCCGGGGGCCGAAATCAGTCGATTCGGGCCAGAGCCTAGTCCATGCCCCCCATGCCGCCGCCCGGCATGCTGGGCTTTTCCTCCTCGGGCGCGTCCGTGATCACCGCTTCGGTCGTGAGCACCAGGGACGCGATCGAGACCGCGTTCTGGAGCGCGGACCGCGTCACCTTCGTGGGATCCACGATGCCCGACTGGAACAGGTCTTCGTACTGACCCGTGGCCGCGTTGTAGCCCATGGCGCCCTTCTGGGTCCGGACGCGCTCCACCACAATGGAGCCCTCGGCCCCCGCGTTGGACGCGATCGTGCGGAGCGGGGCTTCGAGCGCGTGGCCCACGATGTCGATCCCCGAACGCTCGTCGCCCTTGGCCTCGATGGCCACGAGCGCGGGCTGGGCACGCAGGAGCGCGATGCCGCCCCCGGGCACGATTCCCTCTTCCACCGCCGACTTGGTCGCGGCGAGAGCGTCCTCGACGCGCGCCTTCTTCTCCTTCAGCTCGACCTCGGTCGCGGCGCCCACGTGCACGACCGCCACGCCGCCGGCCAGCTTCGCGAGGCGCTCTTGGAGCTTCTCCTTGTCGTAGTCGGACGTGGAATCCTCGATCTCCTTGCGGATCTGGTCGACCCGAGCCTTGATCTCGGATTTCTTTCCCGCGCCCTCGACGATCGTGGTGTTGTCCTTGTCCACCACGATCCGCTTCGCGCGCCCCAGGTCCGTGAGCACGGCGTTCTCCAGCTTCAGGCCCGCCTCCTCGGTGATGAGGCGGCCGCCCGTGAGGATGGCGACGTCCTCCAGCATGGACCGGCGCCGGTCGCCGAACCCGGGCGCCTTCGCCGCCGCGACGTTGAGAACGCCGCGGAGCTTGTTCACCACGAGGGTAGCCAGAGCCTCTCCCTCGATGTCCTCGGAGATGACGAGGAGCGGCTTCCCGACCTGCGACACCTTCTCCAGGATGGGGATGATGTCCTTGATGGAAGCAATCTTCTTGTCGTGGATCAGGATGTAAGCGTCTTCCAGAATGGCTTCCATCCGCTCGGGATCGGTCACGAAGTACGGCGAGAGGTAGCCGCGGTCGAACTGAAGCCCCTCGACCACCTCGAGCGTGGTGTCGAGGCTCTTCGCCTCCTCCACCGTGATCACCCCGTCCTTGCCGACCTTGTCCATGGCCTCGGAGATGAGCTTCCCGATCTCGGGATCGTTGTTCGCGGAGATGGTCGCGACATTCGCGATCTCGGCGGGCGTCTTGATCGGCTTGGACTGCTTCTTCAGCTCGGCGACGATGGCCTGCACCGCACGGTCCATCCCGCGCTTCAGGAACATGGGATTCGCGCCGGCGGTCACGAGCCTGAGGCCCGCGTGCACCATGGATTGCGCCAGCACCGTGGCCGTCGTGGTGCCGTCACCGGCGACGTCCTGGGTCTTGGTGGCGACTTCCTTGAGAAGCTGGGCCCCCATGTTTTCGTAGGGGTTCTCCAGCTCGATCTCTTTCGCGATGGTGACGCCGTCGTTGGTGATCGTGGGCGCCCCGAACTTCTTGTCGAGGACGACGTTTCGTCCGCGCGGTCCCAGCGTCACGCGCACGGTGTTCGCCAGCTTGTCCACGCCGCGCTGAAGCGCCTCGCGCGCGGCGGAATTGAACTGCAGCTGCTTCGCCATGGATCTCAGCTCCTCCTGAAAACGCACCAAATCGTGCGGTTGGCACTATACCCAACCGAGTGCTAATCGTGCTCACTCTACCCGATCGCGGCCTGGGCGCGCAAGGCCGATCATGACTCGCGCCGGAGCCCGTTACTTGCGTGTTCGCTTGGACTTGGGCGCGGGTGCTGTGGCACGCTTCTCCGGCCCGCCCCGGACTCTTTCGTGGATGATCCGGAGCCCGTGCAGCGTCAGATCCGGATCCACGTTCTGGATGGTTTCCGAGTGCGCCGCGATCATGGAGGCGAGCCCGCCGGTCGCGATCACCTTGGGACGGATCCGCTCCTCCTTCGCGATGCGGCGCACGATCGCGTCGACCTGGCCGACCGCGCCGTAGTAGACACCCGCCTGGAGACTCTCCTCGGTGCTCCGCCCCACGACGCGCTCGGGCGGGCGCAGCTCGAACGCCGAGAGCCGCGCGGCGCGGCGGATCAGATGCTCCGCGCCGGTCACGATCCCCGGCGCGATCACCCCGCCCAGGTAGCGGCGGTCCTTCACGATCACGTCGAAGGTGGTCGCGGTGCCGAAGTCCACCACGATGACCGGCGCGCCGTACCGCTCCAGCGCCGCGGCCGCGTTCGCGATCCGGTCCGCCCCCATGGAGCCGGGGTCGCGGTATTCGATCGTGATCCCGGCCGGGACCTTGGAGGACACCTCGAGCGGCTTCCCGCCGCAGAGCTTCCGCGCGGCCAGGGCGAAGGAGGCGGTCGCGGTGGGCACCACCGAGGCGATCACGGCCACGTGCCCCTGGCCCTTCTCGAGCTCCGGGAAGATCTGCGCCAAGGCCAGGGCCACTTCGTCCGCCGTGCGCCGGGTTTCGCTGCTCAGCCGGAAGGACCGGGCGAGCTTTCGTCCCTCGAAGAGGCCCAGCGTCACCTCGGTATTCCCCACGTCGATCGCGAGCAGCAAGAGCGCCTCCCTCCTAGCCCAGCTCGCCCGGCTCGCGGCGCCCCTTCCAGCGGCTGCGCCAGATCGCCCAGGCGAACACGAGGCTCACGAAGTAGAGCAGAACCAGCGGAGCCGACAGCACGAGCATCGAGGGGCCGTCTCCCGGGGTGACCACGGCCGCGGCGAGCGCGATGAAGAAGACGGCGTGCCGCCAATGCCGGGTCAGGACGCGCGGGGAGACGATGCCGAACCAGGCCAGGAGGCACAGCACGAGCGGGAGCTGGAACAAAAGCCCGCATCCCACGGACATCTCGACCGTGAAGTGGAGGAGCGAGAGGATCGACATGCGCGCTTCGATCTGCCCGGTCGCGAACGACTGCAGCATGTGGACGATCATCGGGAGCAGAAGCTCGACCGCGAACGCGATGCCGAGGTACAGGAGGACGGCCGACGCCACCATCCAGGGGATGGCGAAGCGCCGCTCCTTCTTCTTGAGCCCCGGCGCGACAAAGCGCCATAGCTCGTACACGACGTACGGAAGCGCCACGGCTCCGCCGCTCCAGAGCGCCACCTCGATCCGCGCCGAGAAGGCTTCCGTGGGCGAGAGCGCAAGCGCCTTCTGGCCTCGCAGGAGATAGAGGATGAGGGCGTCGAGGATGCGTCCGGAGAAGAACCACGCGACCGCGATCAGGATGATGGCGACGGTGGCGCTCCGCCAGACCGCGGCCCGCAGCTCCTCCAGGTGCTCGAGGAAGGACATGGGCCGCTCCGGCTCTCGGGGCTCCGGCTCCTCCCGCGGGGCGGTCCCCGGCGCGCGCCGGGCGTCCTGGGCTTGCTCGGGTTCCTGGGCGATGACGAGGAGCGTGGGGATCACTTGAGCAGGGACCGCAGCTCTTCGAGGAACTGGTTCAGATCCTTGAAATGGCGGTATACGGAGGCGAACCGGACGTAGGCCACCTCGTCGAGCCGGTGGAGCTCGGCCATCACGCGCTCCCCGATCTCGCTCGACTGGACCTCGTCCTGGCCTTTTCCGATCAGCCCGGCCTCGAGCGAGTCCACGATCCCGTGGATCCGCTCGGCCGGGATCGGGCGCTTCTCGCAGGCGCGCAGGAGGCCGTTCAGGATCTTCTCGCGGCTGAAGGGCTCGCGGCGCCCGTCCTTCTTGATCACGAGGAGCGGCGTGGTCTCCACGGTTTCATAAGTCGTGAACCGCCGCTGGCAGCCAAGGCACTCCCTCCGGCGGCGGATGGCCTGCCCCTCCTTCGCGGACCGGGAATCGATCACCTTGTCCTCGAGATGCCCGCACGAGGGGCACTTCATTGCACGACCCCCGCCGTCAGCGTCTCCAGAGCGCCCGTGCCCGCGTGCTGCACCTTGAGGGCTCCCGTCACCGTGAGCCCCCGGTACTCCCCTTCCACAATCCGATCGGGCAGCACCACTCGGACCGCAGAGCCCGCAGGAGGCATGCGTGTCTCGAGGAACCTCAAGAGATCGATGAGATCGCGTTCCTCCAGCATGACCAGCTCGTGGGCGAAATGCTGGAGGATGTGGGAAAAAAGCCACGACGGATCCGAACGCCCCCCGTCGTGCTTCGTAAGGGACGTGGCGGTCTCCCGGAACTCCGGGGGAAAGTCCTCCTCGCGGTAGTCCACGTTGACGCCGGCACCGAGAACGAGCACGGGGCGGTCGCCCGGACGGAGCACTCGCGACTCCGCCAGGATGCCGCAGAATTTCTTCCCGCGCTGGAGGACGTCGTTGGGCCACTTGACCGTGATGCCCGAACCCACGATCGAAGCCGTCGCGGCGACGCTGGCGGCCAGCGTGAGCGAGAGAAGCGGATACGATGGCAGCGGAATCGCGGGGTGGAGCAGGATGGAGAACATGAGCGAGCGGTCGGGCTGATCGAACCAGGTCCTGCCCAGCCGGCCCTTGCCGGCCGTCTGATGGCGGGCGAGGACCACCAGCCCCTGGGGAGCGCCTTCCTCGGCGCGGCGGAAGACCTCGTCGTTCGTGGAACCGAGGCTCTCATGCGCCTCGACGGGGACGCCGAGAAAGCGAACCTTGGCGGCGGCGCGGATCAGATCATCGGCCACGAGGGGGTCCGCTAGAAGACATCGACGACCAGAAGCGAGAGGTCGAGCGCGGGGGCCGAATGGGTGAGCGCTCCGACCGAGATGTACTTCACCCCGGGGAGCGCGAACTCGCGCACGTTGTCCAGCCGGATGCCGCCCGAGACTTCGATCTCGGGGAGGCCCCCCGGCTCCGGCGCGGCCACGGCGGTCCCGCCGCCCTTCGCCGAGCCCCCCTTGCGCGCGCTCGCGGCCGGGGCGCGGGATCCTTCCAGCTTCCCCGCCTTCGCCAGTGCCTTGAGCCGCTTCACGGTGATCGCCACCTGCCCGGGCGTGAAGTTGTCGAGCAAGATGCGGTCCACGCCGAGCGTGGCCAGGATCTCGGCGTCCTCCACGGTGCGCGCCTCCGCCATGACCGGGAGCCCCAGCGAGCGCGCCCGCGCCTTCTCCACGGCCCGCGTCAGGCCGCCCGCCACCTTGGCGTGGTTCTCCTTGATGAGCATGCCGTCGAAGAGTCCGAATCGATGATTCTGCGCCCCTCCGACCGCGGCCGCGTGCTTCTCCAGCATGCGCAGGCTCGGCGTGGTCTTCCGCGTGTCCAGGATGCGCACGTCGGTTCCCTCCACCGCGCGCACGAAGGCCCGGGTCAGCGTGGCGACGCCCGAGAGGCGCTGGAGGAAATTGAGCGCGACCCGCTCGGCGCTCAGCACCGCGCGCGCGCGGCCCCGGATCTCGGCGACCCGGACGCCCGGCTTCACCTCCGAGCCCTCGGGAGCGATCCAGTCGATCTCGATCTCCGGATCCAGCTCCACGAACGCCAGGCCGGCGACCGCGTTCCCCGCGAGGATTCCCTTGCCGCGCGCCTCGATGTGGGCGCGGACTCGGGCCTTCGGGTCAACGACGACTTCTGTGGTGGCGTCCCCCCCGCCGATGTCCTCCGTCAGGGCGATCCGCACCAGAGGGGCGGCGATCGATTCGAGCCGCATGATTGTGCTCCTTTCCGGCTTCCAGCCGGAGTTCGTCGAGACGGTCCCTGAGGGAGGCGGCCGCCTCGAATTCTTCGCGAGCCGCCGCAGCGAGCATCTCTCGCTCGAGCAGCTCGATCAACGATTCGCGGTCCAGGCGCAGGGCATCACTGGGCAGAAGATCCTCGGGCGTGACGGGGGCCGAGGCGTCGGCCACGGCGGTGCCCCGCATCACCTCGGCCACCGATTTCACGATGGTCTGCGGCGTGATCCCGTGCTCCTGGTTGTACCGGAACTGCGCCTCGCGCCGGCGATTCATCTCCTCGAGCGCGCGCGTCATCGAGCCGGTCATCTGGTCGGCGTAGAGGATCACTTCCCCGTGCACGTGCCGCGCGGCGCGGCCGGAGGTCTGGATGAGCGAGGTCTCGGAGCGCAGGAACCCCTCCTTGTCCGCATCCAGGATCGCGACCAGCGAAACCTCCGGGAGGTCCAGCCCTTCCCGGAGCAGGTTGATCCCCACGAGCACGTCCACCTTCTGGAGCCGGAGCGCCCGGAGAATCTCCACGCGCTCGATCGCATCGATGTCCGAGTGGATGTACCGGACGTTCACGCCCGCCGCGAAGAGGTATTCGGTCAGGTCCTCGGCCATGCGCTTGGTGAGGGTGGTCACGAGCACGCGCTCCCCCTGCTCCACCCGGCGCTTGATCTCCTCGAGAAGGTCGTCGATCTGTCCCTGGGTCGGCCGGATCGAGATCGTCGGATCGATGAGTCCCGTGGGGCGGATGATCTGCTCCACCACCACGCCGCCCGACTTCCGGAGCTCGTAGTCCGCAGGGGTCGCCGAGACGAAGACCGTTTGCCCGGTGAGCCGCTCGAACTCGTCGAAGCGGAGGGGCCGGTTGTCGAGGGCCGACGGGAGCCTGAAGCCGTAGTCCACCAGCGTCTGCTTGCGGGAGCGATCCCCCTCGTACATGCCGCCGATCTGGGGAACGGTCACGTGCGACTCGTCGATGATGAGGAGGAAATCCTCCGGGAAGTAATCGATGAGGCATTGCGGCCGTTCTCCTGCGTTCCGTCCGGAGAGCGGGCGCGAATAGTTCTCGACCCCCGAGCAATACCCGATCTCGTTCAGCATTTCGAGATCGTACTCGGTCCGCATCTTGAGGCGCTGGGCCTCGAGGAGCTTCCCCTCGGCTCGGAACACCGCCAGCCGCTGCTCCAGCTCCTCCCGGATGAGCCTCGTCCCTTCTTTCAATCGGACGGGGGTGGTGACGAAGTGCTTGGCCGGATAGATGGCCGCGGTCGAGATCTGCTTCAGCGTCTTGCCGGTCAGCGGGTCGAAGACCGCGATTCGCTCCACGTCGTCTCCGAAGAGCTCGATGCGGATGGCGGTCTCCTCGTAGGCGGGGTGGACCTCGACCACGTCGCCGCGCGCGCGGAAGGTGCCGCGCTTCAGTTCCAGGTCGTTCCGGGTGTAGAGGTTGTGCACCAGCTGCGCCAGGATGGTCTCGCGCGCGATCTTCTCCCCCACGCTCACCATCAGCATCTCGCGGCGGAAGTCCTCCGGCGAGCCGAGGCCGTAGATGCAGGAGACGCTGGCCACCACGATGACGTCGCGCCGCTCGAAGAGGGCGCTGGTGGCCGCCAGGCGCAGCCGGTCGATGTCGTCGTTGACCGAGGCGTCCTTCTCGATATAGGTGTTCGAGTGGGGGACATAGGCCTCGGGCTGGTAGTAGTCGTAGTAGGAGACGAAGTAGCCCACCGCGTTCTCCGGGAAGAAGCCGCGGAACTCCGCGTAGAGCTGCGCGGCCAGGGTCTTGTTGTGCGAGATGACGAGCGTGGGGCGCTTGGCGGCCTGGATCACGTTCGCCATGGTGAAGGTCTTCCCCGAGCCGGTGACCCCGAGGAGCGTCTGATACCGGTCGCCTCGGGCCACCCCCTCGGTCAGCTCCCGGATGGCGCGGGGCTGGTCTCCCAGCGGCTGGTAGGGCGCGACCAGCTTGAATTCGGCCGGAGACAGGTCGCGCGTCAGGGTCACGTGCGTGTCCGGATCGTGTAGGTGAGGGTCACCGCCTTCTCGGGCTCGCCGTGGGCGATAAACTCGAATGTCCGGGAGTCCTTCTTCTTATACGGGAGGCTGGACTTCACGATGTCCCAGTCTCCGTCCGCGTGCTCGATCACCGTGACGTCGGCCGGGTCTTTGCGATGGTTGGTCAGGGTGATCTCGTAGGAGGTTTCGACCACCCCCTTGCCGACCCGGGTCACGTCGGTCTGCTTCCGCTCCGCGGCGATGTCGAATGCGGAGCCCACGGTCACGCGGACCGTCTGGTTCTTCGGCGTGTGCGCGATCCGGTCCTCGCCCACCAGCTCCAGGGAGCCATCCGTGTCGCGCTGGAAGACGCGCACGATGCCCCCCGGGAGCGGCATCCCCAGGCCCGAGGCCGCATCGTTCTGGAATTCGACTCTCACTTGGACCTGATTGCCGTCCACCACGCCGTCGTAGCTGAATTTCCGAACCGAGCGCACTCCGGCGGCGTGCATGAGCCCCACCTGTTTCACCTCGTTGTTGGCCAGCGTGGCCCGCTCCGGCATCTCGTAGAGATGGTATTCGGCGAAGCCGCGCTCCGCGAGCTGGTACTCCATCTTCCCGGCCCGCACGCCCTCCGCGGCGTACGGCATTGGCCTCTCCACCGGGGCGCGATGGATGGTCCCCGCGACAAGCTTCACCTTGGCGTTCTCGTAGGTCGCGCCGGTGTGGTTCTCGACCGAAGCCCAGCCTTGGAGATCCAGGCTGGAGCCGCTCTCCTCCACGACCGCCACATACTCCGCATGCCAGTTGATCCCGGACGTCATGTACGAGACCTCGAGATCGCGCGCCCCGCCCTGGTCGGCATGGACCCGCCACACCAACGTCGGTCGGGTGATCAAGCCCTTGGGAAGCTCCTTGAGGCCGACCTGGCGGACCTCGGCGCGGTTCAGGATCGAGAGGCTCCCGTCCGCGTCGCGGATCACGAGGGAACCCGGGTCGAACGCGAGGAGGGAGCCGCGCTTGACCTGGCCGTCCTTCGTGGCGGCGTCGATCGGCTGGTCCACGTACTTTTCCAGGAGCTTGTCGGTGTTCACGAGATCGTAGCGGTAGTCCTGGGAGAGGATCTCGACCTCGGTCTTCCCGAGCGGTCTCAGGTGGACCGACGTGGGATCGATGGAGGAGGCCACGTCGGTGAACTCCAGCTCGGAGACGCCGCCCGAGACGGAGAACTTGCGCCGGTCCTTCACCACGCCCAGGTTCTCGTTGTAGACCGTGACCGCCACGTCGCGGCCCGCGACGTCGGCGGTCGTGGCCGGGGGCCCCTGTTTGAGAGGCGCGGCCTGCGCGTGCGCCGCGAAGGCCAGCAGCCCGCAAATCAGGATCGCCCCCAGGATGCCGACGGCGAGCGCCAGGAGCACGTTCCGGGCCGTGAATCTCATCGCAACACCTCGAGGTTCCGCTCCAGCTTCTCCTTCGTGACCCCGAGCGATTCCAGGCGCGTGCGCTCGCGATCCACCACGTCTTTCCTCGCCTTGCCCAGGAAATCCTCGTTCTGAAGCTTGCGCATCGATTGGTCGAAGTCGCGTAGCACCTTGTCCAGCTCCTTCTCGAGCCGTTTCCGCTCGGTTTCCACATCGATCAGCCCCTCGAGCGGAAGGAAGATCTCGTGGCTTCGCACGACGGTGGAGGCGGACACCGTGGGTTTCCTGAGGCTGGGCCCCGCCTCCAGGGGCTCCGCCTTGCTCAGAAGCGCGATCAGATCGGCCTGCCCGCGGATCAGGTCCCCTTCCGGACCCTGGGTCCGGATCAGCACCGAGGCCTTGCGCGCGGGAGGAATGTTCATCTCGGACCTGAGATTCCGGACCGCGCCCACAATCTCCTTGAGGAGCTCCATGTTCGCTTCGATCTCCTTGTTCGCCGCGCGGGCGGGAACGGGCCATTCCGCCACGCACACGTCCCCCTCGGTCCCGGGAAGGGCGTGCCACAGCTCCTCGGACAGGAACGGCATGAACGGGTGCAGCAGGCGGAGCACCGTGCTGAACACGCGATGGATCGTGAACCGCACCGCCTGCGCGCCGGGCGCATCGGGTCCGGCGTAGAGCCGCGGCTTCGCCATCTCGAGGTACCAGTCGCAGAGCTCGCGCCAGGTGAAATCGTAGATGTCCTTGGCCGCGTCGCCGATTCGGTAGGCCTTGAGGTTCCGGGTCACCTGGCGGACCGTCGTGCCC
>DASQBE010000166.1:0-18965 GCA_035635355.1 Binatia bacterium
TCGGTCCTCGCGGCGGGCGCACGGTGGCGCAAGACCGCGAACACGGTCCCTCCGGAGACGATCGCGACCGCGAGACAAGCGGCCAGGAGCTCCGGGAACGAGAAGACTCGCGTGGCGCGCGGGGATCCCAGCGGCGTGATCCGGGCGGGCTCGGCCACCCCGCCCGCCGCGATCGCTTTCTCGATGCGCGGCCAGAGCGATGCCGGCACGGGAGCGGCGGGCAGCTCGCGGGCCCGTGTCCGAACCATGCCCAGGTCCTCGAGGGCCCGCGCGCATTCCACGCATTGCTTCAGGTGCGCTTCGAGCGCCTCACGATCGGGGCGCTCCAGGGTGCCGTCCAGGTATTCGGACAGGCGTTCCATCCAGGGATCTTGCGTCGCGTCGTGCATCACATCACTCCCGTCATCGTGTGAGATACCGGCGCAGGATCATACGCGCCCGGTGCAGTTGCGCTTTCGAGGTCCCGGATGAGATTCCCAGGATCGTCGCGATCTCCTCGTGCTGGTACCCTTCCACGTCGTACAGCACGAATACGGTTTTCGCTCCCTCGGGCAGATGCTCGACGGCCCGCTCGAAGTCCATGCCCAATTCCGCCCGGCCGGGCTTAGCGGCCACCGCGTCCAGAGCCCCCTCCTCGTCGGAGAAGCGGCTCTGCTCGGTGCGAAGCGCCGCCCGGCGCGCGAGGATCACGTTCACCGCGAGGCGGTGGAGCCAGGTGCCGAAGGCTGATTCACCCCGGAAGGTCCCGAGCTTTTCCCAGGCCCTGAGGAAGATATCCTGGGTGAGGTCCACCGCGGACTCGCTCGTCGTCATGCGCCGCGCCAGATTGAAGATGCGGGCGGAATGGGCGCCGTACAGGCGCGCGAAGGCCCGCACGTCGCCCCCAGCGGCGAGGGCCACGTCCTCTCGGTCCTTGTACCTCGAAGGTACCCCTTCCGATTCCTGGCTCGGTGTCATGGTCCCGCCGGCCGACGAGTAGCTCATTCGCACCCTTGGATGGAGAGGAGGCCCTTGGGGTTGGAACCGCATCGTGGCGCACTCCGATTCCAACCAATCCCGATGGCCCGCCATCATAACCCAGGGGCACCGAAACCGACCGGCCTCCGAAGGCGTAGAGTACGCGTGCGGGGTCGCACGCTCCGCGACATTCCCGAAATCCAGCCCTGGAGAGCCCGCAGATGCTCCTGATCTTGCTGCTCGCCTTGTTCGCCGCGGCGCCCGCGTTCGGGCAGCCCGTCGATTCCACGCACACCTACAACCACGCGAACACGCCCGTGATCCACGCCCTGCAGATCACGGAGCGAATCAAGGTGGACGGCAAGCTGGACGATCCGGCCTGGGCCAAAGCGGAAGCCGTGGACCACTTCACCCAGCACGACCCGGACGAAGGGAAGCCCGGCTCGGAGCGCACCGAAGTTCGCATCCTGATCTCCGACGACGCCCTCTACGTCGGGGCCCGCCTCTACGATGACGAGGCGCGGAAGATCCGGCGCCGCCTGGTCCGCCGCGACGAGGACCTGGCCTCCGATTACTTCGCCCTGCTCCTCGACTCCTACCACGATCATCTGACCACGTACCGCTTCCGGGTGAATCCGGCGGGGTCCTACGACGATTCCTACATCGACTCCAGAGGAAACGCGGATTTCTCCTGGGATCCGGTCTGGAACGTCCACACCACGATCGACTCGCTCGGCTGGACGGCGGAGATGGAGATCCCCCTCTCCCAGCTCCGCTTCAACCCGTCTTCCGACGCGGTGTGGGGAATCCAGATGCGGCGATGGATCGACCGGAAGCAGGAGTCGACCGAGTTCTCGTTCGTGCCCAAGAAGGAGCAGAGCGACGCGGGCCGCTACGGGCATCTCGCGGGCCTCGGGAGCCTCTCCTCGCCGCGCCACGTCGAGATCCTCCCGTACAGCCTGGCGAAGGCGCATTACCACGCCGTCACGCCAGGGGACCCGTTCCAGGATGGCAGGGAGGGGGTCGGATCGTTCGGGGCCGATCTGAAGTACGGCCTCACGAGCAACCTCACGCTGAGCGCGACGGTGAATCCGGATTTCGGGCAGGTCGAGGTCGACCCCGCCGTCGTGAATCTCACCGCCGTGGAGACGTTCTTTCCCGAGCGGCGGCCCTTCTTCATCGAAGGGGCGGATCTGTTCCGCTTCGGCCAGAGCCGGAGCCAGAACAGCTTCAATACGACCATCCCCTTCCACGCCCGGCGGATCGGAAGATCCCCGCAGCTGGTGCTGGACGGGACCCCCGGCGTGAACTACGTGGACGCCCCCTCCGTGACGACCATCGACACGGCGCTGAAGCTCACGGGAAAGACCGGGGGCGGATGGTCGGTGGGGGCTCTCGATGCCGTGACTTCACGCGAGCGCGCCCGGTTCCTCGACGACGGGGGGCTGGCGCACCGAGAGCCCATCGAGCCGCTGACGAACTACTTCGTGGGAAGGCTCCGCCGCGAGTACGGCGGCGGCAATACCTCGATCGGCATGCTCGCCACGGGCGTCCAGCGCGACGGCTCGGACTCGACGCTCGCCTCGATGCTCCGCTCGGGCGCCTACGTCGGCGGGATGGACTTCAACCGGTACTGGTCGAACCGAAGCTGGTCCCTGGACGGCTTCGTCCTCGGGAGCCACATCCGCGGAACCGCCGCCGCGATCGATCGGGCCCAGCGCACCAGCGTGCGCTACTTCCAACGTCCGGACGCGACCCACCTGCACTACGACCCCACCCGGACCTCCCTGTCCGGCGGCGCGGGCCAGCTCTCGCTCAACAAGATCGGCGGCGAGCATTGGATCGGCACCGCCACCTATCAGGATTGGAGCCCCGGGTTCGAGATCAACGACGTGGGCTACCAGAACGCGGCGGATTGCCGAGGTTTCTCGTGGCTCGGGCTCTACAAGCAGAACAAGCCGGGCAAGCTCTTCCACAACTGGGATGCCTTCGTCTTCACCAATCACTCGTTCAACTACGCCTGGGATCTGACCTACCAGGGTTACGAGGCGGACGCCGAGGGCACGTTCCGCAATTACTGGTACGGGGACGCGCGGGCCTCCTGGTACCCGGGGGGCTACGACGACCGGCTCACGCGCGGCGGGCCCATGTCGCGCGTCCCGCCCGGGGGACGCGTGCGCTTCACGGTCAACTCGGATTTCCGGAAGAGCTACCAGGCCGGATGGCAGGGCAACTGGCAGTGGGACGACGCGGGCGGCCATTCCGTCCAGCACACGCCGTCGCTCAGTCTGCACCCCTCTTCCTCGGTGCTGTTGAACTTCGCGCCCACGATCCGGATTTCCCGGGACATGGGGCAGTACGTCGGGACCTTCGCGGACTCCACGGCGGGCGCCACGTTCGGCTCGCGCTACGTGTTCGCGACCCTGGACCAGACCTCGATCTCGTTCGACACGAGGGTCAACTGGACCTTCTCGCCCAAGCTCAGCCTGCAGCTCTATGTCCAGCCGTTCGTGGTCACCGGGCTCTACAAGGACTTGAAGGAGCTCACCGCCCCCAGGGAATACGAGTTCGGCGTGTACGGCCGGAGCGTGGGAACGGTGCAACGCGATTCCACCGGAGCCTACAAGGTGGATCCCGACGGCGCGGGACCGGCTTCCGCGTTCAACGTCCCGGACCCCAACTTCAACTTCCGCTCGCTCCTGGGCAACGCCGTGCTCCGCTGGGAGTACCGGCCCGGCTCGGCGGTCTTCCTGGTATGGCAGCAGAGCCGGAGCGAGACGCAGCCGTTCGGCGACTTCGATTTCTCCCGCGACTTCCGCGCCCTCGTGGACAACCGGCCCGAGAACATCTTCGCGATCAAGGCGACCTACTGGCTGGGCATCTGAATCTGCTATTCTGAGCGCCTCACCTCCACCCGAGATTTGACCCCATCCGAGAGGCGCTCATGTCCGAGGTCGTGAAGTCCCTTCTTCGGCCGGCCGAGGGTTTTCGCTCCCGCGAGGCCGCCAGCTTCTACACCCAGTTGGAAGATCAGGGCCGCATTCTTCACGAATCCATTCGAGGGATGACCGCACAGGAATTGGAATGGCAGCCCGAGCGCGGCATGAACACCATCGGGATGCTCCTGGCGCACAACGCCATCGTCGACGTCTTCTGGACCCAGATCGCGATCCTCGGAATCAAGGAGACCGACAGCGTGCCCGTCCTCGGAATCACGATGGACGACGACGGGCTGCCGCTGGCCCCGGATGCGGAGGCGCCGGCCAATCTCAAGGGAAAGCCGGTTGCCTTCTACGAGGACCTGCTGACCCGGGGACTCGCCTACGTCAGGGAGGCTTGGTCCAAGGTCTCGGACGCGGACATGGACAAGGAGATCACGCGGGATCGTCCCGACGGGAGCCAGCGGATCCTGAGCGTTCGGTGGGCCATGTACCACATCCTCGAGCACGACGCGGGGCACCGCGGGCAGATCCAGCTCCTGCGGCACCACTACGCCGCCGCGGTCGGCGCTCCCTCGAGGTAGCGCGGTGGATCGGAGAAAAAGCGATGGCCCGCGGGGCACGGTGCGGTACACCGTGTACACCTGGGTGCCCGAGGACATGCTCACGGAGTGGAACGCCTGGCACAACCGCGTCCACATTCCGCACGTCATGACCGCGCCCCAGATGAAGAGCGTGCGGAAATTCCGGGTGCTGGAGAGCACGGGCGACCTGAGATTCCGCCCCCAGTTCGCCACGATCTACGAGCTCGCGAGCGCCGAGGAGTTCGAGGCGTACCGCACCGGTCCGGGCATCGCCATGAAGCGGGAGTACGACGAGCGGTACGGCTCGGTGGGGAAGATCGCGCGCCTGGTCCTTCACGAGACGCCGCTGGATCAGGTCCGCCCCGCGGGCACCCCGGAGGATGTCAGGCTGGCCCGGTCCCTCTTCGAGGAGTACGCCGCGACGCTCGGCTTCGATCTCTCCTTTCAGGGCTTCGACAAGGAGCTGAAGAGCCTTCCCGGGGAGTACGCGCCCCCCGGAGGCGCCATCCTCCTCGCGTTCGATGGAAATGCGGTTCAAGGATGCGTCGCGCTCCGCCCCATGGAGAAGGACGTCTGCGAGATGAAGCGGCTCTTCGTTCGGGATCGGTTCCGGGGCCGCGCCCTGGGGCGGCGCCTCGCGGAGGCGGTGATCTCGGAGGCCTCGTCGAAGGGGTACAAGAGAATGCGCCTCGACACCGTGCCCGGCATGGTCGAGGCCATCGCCCTCTATCGCTCGCTCGGGTTCCGTCCCATCGAGCCCTACCGCGCCAATCCCATCCCGGGGGCGCTCTTCTTCGAGAGGGTTCTCGAGACATGACGCCGGAGGACGGGACGCTGGAGGACGGTGCCAAGCCGACCCGGAGCGCGGGGCGGAGCCTCCTCCGGTTCATCATCCGCCAGACGTTGCTGGCGATCCCGTTCGCGGTCTTCTTCAATATTCTCTTCGGCAAGGGACTGCGCACCCTCCTCGACTTCTACGTGGTCTCGGTCATCTTCGCGTGGGTCGTCGCCATCATGATCGTCGTGAACCGGGCCTTGGTACTGCCGCGGATCCTGAGTGCGACGCGTCCCCAGGGACGCACCCGCCTCGTGCTGGAGATCGGAAGCTTCGCGCTGGCCTCGATCGTGGGATCGATCATCGCCGGCGTGATCGTGGACGCCACGCTCGCCCACGGCCAGATGTTCTCCATGCACGGGATTGCGACGTTCCTCTCGTTCACGCTCCTCTTCTCCGCGCTTTTCCTTGGCTGGATCTACGCGGCCCGTTTCCAGAGGAAGTACACCGACCGGATCCGATGGGAGGCGGAGGCGAACGCGAAGGAAGAGCAGGAGCTCCGGATCGCGGGCGAGATCCAGCGCGCGCTCCAGCCGGGGCGCCCCCGCGTCACCAAGGCCTTCGCGGCCGCCGGCGCCGCGATCGCCTGCCGGACGATCGGTGGGGACTTCTTCGATTACTTCGATCTTTCCGACGGACGCCTGGGCTTCGTGCTGGGCGACGTCGCGGGCAAGGGACCGCCGGCGGCGCTGCTCGCGGCCATGGTGCAGGGCATCTTCACCTCGAACGTGGCGGACGGCCAGCCGGCGCGCACCGTCGAGCGTGTGAACCGGGTCCTGAACCAGCGCATCGTGGAGGGCCGGTTCGCGACCGCGTTCTACGCCGTGCTGTCGCCGAACGGGAGGCTGGTCTCCTGCAACGCGGGGAACAACCCGCCCTTTCTCTTGAGCCGGGACGGCTCGGTGCGGAAGCTGGAAGTGGGCGGGCTTCCGATCGGGCCCTTCACCGATGCGATCTACGGCGAGGAGGAGACCCCGCTCCGCCCGGGCGACACGCTGGTGCTCTACAGCGACGGGGTCAGCGACGCCGCCGGCACGAACGACGAGTCGTTCGGCGACGAGCGGCTGCTCGAGTGCCTGGGTGGCGCCTGCGGCATGGAGCCCGAGGCCTTGATCGAGCACGTGCTGGCTAAGGTGCGTGCTTTCTCCGCCGACCTTCCGCAGTTCGACGACATCACGTTGCTGGTGGTGCGCTACGCGGGCGAAGAGGAAGCCCCAACCCCGCGGGAGGCGTCTACCCCAGCCGCTTCTGGAATCGCTGCACGCTGAATCCGAAGAACAGGAGTGCCAGGAGCAGCAGCATCCCCGTCTGAGGCAGCACGTCCAGGAAGTTCTCCCCCTTCAAGATGACCCCGCGCAGGATCTGCAAGTAGTAGGTCAACGGGAACAAGAGACCCACCTCCCGAGCCAGGACCGGCATCCCTTCCCGGGGAAACATGAACCCCGACAATAGAACGTTCGGCAGGAAGAAGAAGTAGGAGCCCTGCATCGCCTGCGCCTGCGTCTTGGCGAGGGTGGAGATGAAGAGGCCCAATCCCAGATTGGCGGTGATGAAGAGGAACGTCACGACGTAGATCACGAGCAGGCTCCCGCGGATCGGGACGTTGAAAATGAAATGCCCCAGCGTGAGCACCGCGGTGAGCTGCACGTAGCCCACCAGGACGTAGGGGGCAATCTTTCCGATCATGATCTCCCCGCGCGTGATCGGCGTGACGATGAGTTGTTCCAGCGTTCCCGACTCCCGCTCCCGCACCACCGACATCGATGTGATGATCACCATCGTGATGGAGAGGATCATCCCGATGATGCCGGGGACGATGAAGATCGAGCTCTTGAGCGCCGGGTTGTAAAGCGGCCGGACGCGGATGTCCACCGGCGGGGTCTCCACGCGGGACGGGGCGCGCGAGAGCGAGGAGAGGATCTCGATGTTCTTCCGCTGGCCCACCAGCTGCGCCGCGGCGATCGCGTTCTGCGAGGTGTTCGGGTCCGACGCGTCCACCAGGAGCTGCGGCGCCGTGGAGCGCCCGCGCTTGATCCGCCGCGCGTAGTCCTCCGGGATCACGATCGCCGCCCGCACGGCGCCGCGGTCGATGAGCCGGTTCGCCTCCTCGTACGAGCCCACGTGCCGGGTCACGTCGAAGTTGCCCGTGGCCTCGAGCTTCTGGATCAGGTCGCGGCTCTCCTGCGTGCGGCTCTCGTCGTAGACCGCCATCGGGAGGTGCCGGACGTCCAACCGGATCGCGAAGCCGAACGCCAGGAGCTGGATGATCGGGATGCCCAGCATCAGCGCGACCGTGGCGCGATCGCGGCGCATCTGGATGAACTCCTTCCAGATCATGGACCGGAGCCGGTGCCGCGTCATGCGCCCTCGCCTTCTTGCAGCGTCACGAAGATGTCCTCCAGGCTCCGTCCCACGCCGAAGCTGGACTTCACCTCGCCCGGGGTGCCCACCGCCTTGAGCTTTCCGCGCGAGAGAAACGCCAGCCGGTCGAACTTCTCCGCCTCGTCCATGTAGTGCGTGGTGACGATCACCGTCGTGCCCCCGTCCGCCAGGCCGCGGATGATCTTCCAGAAGAGACGCCGCGCCGCAGGATCCACCCCCGCCGTGGGCTCGTCCAGGAACACCACGGGCGGGGAGTGGAGGAGCGCGCAGGCCAGGGCGAGCCTCTGCTTGATCCCGCCCGAGAGCGTGCCCGCCAGCTGGCGGGGCGCCGCGGAGATGTGCATCGCCTGGATCGCCCAGTCGACGCGCTCGCGCCAGCCTCGTTCGAGGTCGTACACCCCGGCGTAGAATCTCAGGTTTTCCTCGACGGTGAGGTCGCGGTAGAGGCCGAACGACTGCGACATGTACCCGATCCGCGATTTCACCGCGTCGGGGTCCTGGACGACGTCGATCCCCGCGACGCGCGCCGTGCCCGACGTGGGCTGGAGGAGGCCGCAGAGAATCCGGACCGTGGTGGTCTTTCCGGAGCCGTTGGGTCCCAGGATTCCGAAGATCTCGCCCGACCGGATCTCGAAGGAGACGTCGTCGACGGCCGTGATCTTCGCGAACCGGCGCACGATGGAGTGGACCTCGACGACCGGGTCCGTACCGCCGGGCTCAGTTCCTGGGAAGGATCCGGGCATCGGCCGGCAATCCGGGTTTGAGGCCGCCGTTCTGGGCGTCGAGGGCCACCTTGACGCCGAACACGATGTTGGCGCGCTCCTCTTCCGTCAGCGCCGCGCGCGGCGTGAACTCGGCGCGCGTCGCGATCTCGACCACGCGCCCCGGGTACTCCCGGCGGTCGCCGAGCACGGTGACCAGGACGGAGTCCCCGACATGGACCCCCACGACCCGTGGCGCCGCGATGTAGACACGGATCCAGAGTTTCCTCGGGTCGCCCAGCGTCAGGATGGGCACGGTGGGGCCGACGACTTCCCCCTGCTGCACGTTCTTGAGGAGGACCACGCCTTGGACGGGCGCCGTGAGCACCAGCTCGCGCGCCTTGCTCCGCGCCGACATGAGCCCGGCCAGGGCCGCCTCGGCGCCCTGGCGCGCCGCGTCCACCATCTGTTTCCGGTAGCCGGACTCGAGGAGACGGTAGCGCTGCGCGGCGCCGTCGCGACGGGCCGCGGCCTGGTCGCGCTGCGTCACGGCCCGGTCGAGATCGGCCTGCGCCGCCAGCTTCCGCGCGAAGAGGGACTGGACGCGGACGAGCTCGCTCTGCGCGAGGGAGAGCGCGGCCACCGCGGTGTCCAGGTCGGCCTTCGCCGCGTTCCGTTCCTCGGGGCGCGGCCCCTGCTCCTGGTCCCGCGCCAGGGCGCTCGCGCGCTGCGCCTCCGCTTCCTGCTCGCGCACGCCGGCCGTCACCTCTCCCTGCGCGAGCATCACGAGCGTGTCGCCCGCCTGGACCGAATCGCCCTCGTGGACCCGGATCTCGGTCACGCGTCCGCCCACCAGCGAGGCCACGTCCACTTCGTCCAGCTCGATCGTTCCGCTGCCGCGAATTCCGGGATCTCCTTTCGAACAGCCGGCCAGGATCAAGACGAGGAGCGCCGTTGCGGCGATGCGGAGCGTGGCCATCGCTGGTACTATATCAGCCTCCCATGAAAACGGCATTCGAGGGAATCCGTCCGCGCGTCGATCCCGGCGTCACCACGCGCCGCGTCGCGCTCTCGCTGGCCGTGGCGGCCCAGGGGATCATCAACCTCTTCTCCGCGCTTCTCTCCCATCCGCCGCAGCGTCTCGTCGCGCTGCGCCGCATCGTGCCCACCACGGTGCTGGACACCAGCCGCACCTTCACGCTCCTCGCGGGCGTGCTCTTGCTCCTGACCGCGTGGGGGCTTCGGCGCGGCAAGCGGCGCGCCTTCGTGGCCGCCATGTTTCTCTGCGCCGTCTCGGTGCCGGTGAACATGCTCAAGGCGTTCGATTTCGAGGAAGCCACCGCGGCGACGGCGCTTCTGTTCGCGCTCGGGGTGAGCGGGGACGCCTTCCGGGTGAAGAGCCGCGAGCTCTCCCTGAGGGCGCTGCGATCCCGCGCGCTCGTGGCTGCGGTCGCCTTCGCGGTCTACGCGGCCGCGGGGTGCTGGATCTTGGAGTCCCTCTACGGCGGCGGCGGCTCGCCGGGGCGGGCGGTGGCCGAGTCCGCCTACCGGCTCTTCGGAATCGGTCACGAAACACTCTCTCTCCCGTACCAGGTAGGGCCGCATGCCCGGAACGTGGTCCGGTGGTTTCTCGACTCGCTGAGCATCCTCGCGTTCACGTTCGTGGCCGGAATCGGCCTCGCAGCCCTGAAGCCGGTTCGGCACCGTGGCCGCCATCGCCTCGAGTCGGCCCGGGTCCAGGGGTTGCTCGAGCAGTACGGCGACTCCTCGGTGGCCGCGTTCGCCCTGGCGCCCGACGCGGACTACTTTTTCAGCGCCAACGGCCGCGCGGTGATCGCGTACCGGTTCGAGTCGGACACGCTGATCGCGATCGGCGACCCGGCGGGCCCCGAGGAGGAGCTTCTACCCCTCCTGGGGGCGTTCGCGGCCCACTGTTCGGAGCGGGATTGGAGCTTCGCCCTGTTCCAGGCCAGGCCGGAGCGGCTTCCGCTGTACCGCTCGCTCGGATGGCGCGCGCTCCACATCGGCGAGGACCCGATCCTCTGGACCGACCGGTTCACGCTCGAGGGCTCGGCGATGGGGGACGTTCGGCGGGCGACGCGGAAGCTCGAAACCTCGGGCCTCGAGGTGCGCCATTTCGTTCCGGGCCTGAACCCGTTCGACGGCGCGCACGCGGGCGGGCTGGTGGACCAGCTGCGGCAGATCTCGAACGAGTGGCTGGCGGAGCGGCGCGGCGGGGAAATGGGCTTTTCCATGGGGCGATTCGACCCGCACCGTCTCTCGCGGGAGTGGGTCGCCGTGGCCTGGGACCATGCACGCAGGCGCGCGGTCGCGTTCACGACGTGGGTGCCGATCTGGGCCCGACGCGGCTGGGCGCTGGATCTCATGAGGCGGCGCGGCGACGCTCCCGCGGGCGCCATGGAGTTTCTGATCGCGAAGTCCGTCGAGGCGGCCAAGGAGCGAGGGGACGCGCTGCTCTCGCTCTCGCTGTCGCCGCTCGCCATGGTGGACGGAGAGGAGGGGAGGGCCGCGGTCGACCCGGCGTTCGACAAGGGGCCGGAGCGCGCGAGGGCCTTCCTCATGCAGCATCTGGCGAGGTTCTACGAGTTCGAGGGGTTGTTCCGGTGGAAGGAGAAGTTCAACCCGGCGTTCGAGGATCGCTATCTTGTGTATCCTGATCCCATGGCACTGCCTCAAGTAGCGCTGGCGCTGGTCCGGGCGCAATCCACGGGGGGAATCCGGTCCTATTTCCGGTCCCCGGGGCGCCCTGCGATCGCACGACAACCGGCTGTAGCGTCGTGAGTTATATGGGAAATGGTGGGCGGTCCTGGTGTCCATGGGTGAGGGAACCCGGCGCCCCGCAAGGGGTAGCACGAGGTGGGGAAAGGCGCACCGGATTGGCCGGGCGCATAGGAGCCGGAGCATTCGTGAAACGACAGTTCTTCATCGCGGCCTTGGCTGTCTCGGCGGCGCTCGCGTTCGCGGGCTCGTCCGAGGCTTCCGGTGCCACATCCTCCCCCCCGGCGCCCCTCCGAGCAGCCGCCTCCCCGCGGCACTCGGTAGCGGGCGCATCGGCTACGGCAACCCACGCGACCCGAGCGCGTCACAAGCATAAGCACCACCGGCGCCATACGGCCGACCGGGCTCAGCTCAGCGACCGCGGTCCCATGAGTGCTACGGGAGGATCCCCTTCACAGCCGGTTCGCCACGTCCCGCACCATCATGCCGCGCTCCGGCCTTCGTCTCATGAGTACCGCCAGCACGCGCGCAGCAGGACCGGAAGTCACGGGCAGCAGGCGGTTTCTCCCGGCAGCACCAGCATCTCCACGGCGACGGCGCGGCTGGATCTCTGCTCGCTGGAATCGCCGAGCTCCAATATCGAAATGGTGAGCCTGGGCCGCGGCCCTCCGAGGGCCGGTCCCCGATCTGACCTTTCCTCTCCCGCATCGCAGATAGTTCTCAGCAGCACCGCTTTCCCGACGCACCACCCACTCACAATCGCAGTCGATGTGTCCAGGGATCGGCTTATGAGCCGTCCCCACCCCGTCCGCCTGGAGGGCGCGGCGGTGTGTTCGGATTGCCCTCCATAGGAGACTCTCCATGATTCGCTCGACCCAGATTCGCACGCTTTCCGCTTTCGCCATCGCGATCATGCTTCCGGTCGCGGCGTTCGCGGCCACGGGTACGGCCAAGTCCTCGGTGACACCGGCCCCGAAGGCTGCAGCGTCCAACGCCATGGCGGCCAAGTCCACCTCGCACCCGGCGCACATGGCGTCCAAGAGCCATCGCGCCCCCGCGGTCGACCTCAACAGCGCGAGCAAGGAAGATCTCATGAAGCTCCCGGGCATCACCGACGAGCTCGCGCAGAAGATCATCGACAGCCGCCCGTACAAGTCGAAGACCGAGCTCACCAAGAAGAACGTGCTCACGAAGGCCGAGTACACCAAGGTGCGTGGCCACGTGATCGCGAAGCAGGAAGCCAAGATGGGCGCGGCTCCGGAAGGAAGCAAGTCCGAGGAGGCCACCGAGAGCAAGGCCACCGAGGCGAAGGAGAACAAGACGGAGACCGGCAAGTAGCCGTTCGTCGTCGTTTCTTTTCTGGCCCGTGGAGGGGCGGAAGCCTAGAGTCTCTCCACGGGCTTCTTCTTTTTTCGTCCACGCCGAGGGTGTGAATGCTGCGACTCATCGCGCGCTATGCGGAATGGCTGCACACGCGCTGGCCGGCCGGCACCGTGGAACGGCTCCCGGAGTCGCGCGCGGACGGAGCGACCAACGTTCCAGGCGCCTCGATCTCCGGCGACCTGACCGGCATCCCGCTCCTCAAGTTCGCCCTGGACTCGGGCGCGCGCGTCGCCCGCGCCGCCACGCCCTCGGACCCCGCGCCACCGGGCGCGGGCCAGGTCCTCGACCTGGCGATCGTGGGAGCCGGCGTCTCCGGAATGGCGGCGGCGGTGGAAGCGCGAAACCTCGGATTGAAGTTCGAGATCCTCGAGGCGACGGAGCCCTTCACCACCCTGGTGAATTTCCCGAAGGGAAAGCCCATCTTCACGTACCCCCGCTCGATGACGCCTGCCGGAGCGTTACAGGTAAAGGCCGACGTGAAGGAGGAGCTCATCTCGGAGCTCAGGGCCCAGACCGACCAGGCCGGGATCCGCCCCACGGCCGCGCGCGTCGAGCGCGTGGAGCGAACGGGTGATCTCCTCGACGTGCGCCTCGAGGGCGGCGCCACCCTCAAGGCGCGCCGCGTCCTGATCGCGATCGGCAAGAGCGGGGATTTCAGGATGCTGGGCGTGCCGGGCGAGCACCTGGACAAGGTGTACAACCGCCTCTACGACCCCAAGGATTACGCGGGGCAGGAGGCCCTGGTCGTGGGAGGTGGGGACTCCGCGCTGGAAACCGCGATCGCGCTGGCCCAGGCCGGCGCCCACGTCACGCTCTCCTACCGGCGCAAGGAATTCTCCCGTCCGAAGCACGAGAACGTGGTGAGAGTCGACCGGCTGGTGACGGAGGGCTCGCTCAAGCTCAGACTGGGCACGCGCGTGAAGGAGATCCGCCCCACGGAGGCGGTGCTCGCCGACGGCAGCGAGGAGACGATCCGAAACGACGTCGTCTTCACGATGCTCGGCCGCGAGGCGCCCCTGGAATTCTTCCGCCGGTCCGGGATCCGGATCGCCGGCGAGATGCGCCGCGCGCAATGGGCGGCGCTCTCGCTCTTCGTCCTCTTCTGCGTCTGGCTCTACAACTGGAAGTCCGGCGGCTCCATGTCGCAGCTCTTCGCCGACCGGCACTGGTTTCCCTTCAACCTGCCCGATCTCCTGAGCCGGGCGCCTGGCGCGATCGCCTCCGACGCCCGGACGCCCAGCACGCTCCTGGGCACGATCGCCATCAGCGCCTCGGGCCCCTCGTTCTGGTACACGCTCGCCTACTCCACCGTGGTGGTGGTCTTCGGGCTCAAGCGCATCCGCCGGCGAAAGACCCCGTACGTGACCGCCCAGACGCTGACGCTCATGCTGGTCCAGGTCCTTCCGCTCTTCCTGCTGCCCGAGATCATCCTGCCGCAGCTCGCCTATCACGGCCTCCTGCCGCGCGGGCTCCTGGACGCGCTCTTTCCGGTGGTGACCTACGGCCACGGGCGGGAATTCTGGCGGGCGTACGGGCTCATCCTCGCCTGGCCGCTGGACGTCTACAACATCTTCACCCACGACCCGCTGTGGTGGTGGATCGGGATCGGGGCCCTGCAGACCCTCGTCCTGATCCCGCTCGGCATCTACTTCTTCGGCAAGGGCGTCTACTGCGGCTGGATCTGCTCGTGCGGCGCGCTCGCCGAGACCCTGGGGGACACGCAGCGCCACAAGATGCCCCACGGCCCCTTCTGGAACCGCCTGAACATGGCGGGGCAGGGTGTCCTCCTGATCGCGGTCCTGCTCCTGATCCTACGGATTCTCGGGTGGATCCTGCCCGACGGGAACTGGATCGATTCCATCTTCGACCCGTTCTTGAAGACGCCGTACAAGTGGGGCGTGGACGTGTTCCTGGCGGGCGTCCTGGGCTACGGCCTCTACTTCTGGTTCTCCGGCCGCGTCTGGTGCCGTTTCTTCTGTCCGCTGGCCGCGCTCATGCACATCTACGCGCGCTTCAGCCGGTTCGCGATCGTCGCCGACAAGAAGAAGTGCATCTCGTGCAACGTGTGCACCTCGGTCTGCCACCAGGGCATCGACGTGATGAACTTCGCGAACAAGGGCGCGCCCATGCAGGACCCCGAGTGCGTCCGCTGCTCGGCGTGCGTGCAGAGCTGTCCCACCGGGGTGCTCCAGTTCGGCCAGGTCGACCGGAAGGGGAAGACGCTGAAGCTGGACCTGCTCCCCGCGTCGCCGGTGATCATGCGGGAAGGGCCGGTATGAAGTGATGGAAGGCCCTCGGGTTTCGTTTCGGTCCCTGGACACGGTCTGGGTGCAGGTCACCGGAACGCTCTGCAACATCGCCTGCCGCCACTGCTTCGTGAGCGCCGGGCCCAAGAGCGATTCCCTCGCGGTCATGCCGCGGGCGCAGGTGGAGGCGGCCCTCGAGGAGGCGGCCGCGCTGGTCGCGCGCGACGCGTACTTCACCGGGGGCGAGCCCTTTCTCCATCCCGAGATCCGGGACCTCGTGGACGTAGGACTTCGGTGGATGCCGCTCACCATCCTGACCAACGCGCTCCTCATCGACGAGGATCTCGCCGGGTGGATCGCGAGCCGCTTCAGGGAGAGCCGCTATTCCTTCGACCTCCGCGTCAGCCTCGACGGCACGACGGCGGAGCGAAACGACCGTGTGCGCGGGCATGGCGTGTTCGACGGCGTCGTGGCGGCGCTCGGACGTCTGGCGCGGGCCGGCGTCTCGCCGGTGGTCACCGTGGTGGAGCACGAGGAGGCGTTGAAGGCGGCCGAGGCGCGCGCGGCGTTCACGGAGTTCCTGCGCGGGCTGGGTCTCCCGCACCCGCGGGTCAAGTTTCTTCCCCTGCTTCGCATCGGGAGGGAAGAGCGGCGCTCGCGTGGATACCTGGAGCGCGAGGCTCTGGGCCCGGAACCCCTGGCGCCGGAGATCGAGGAATCGTTGATCTGCTCCTCGAGCCGGACCGTCACGGCCCGGGGCGTCATGACGTGCCCGATCCTGGTCGAGGTCCCGGAGGCGCGGCTGGGAGACTCACTCCATCAGGCCGGGCGCGCGATCCAGCTCCGCTGGCGCGCCTGCCACACGTGCGTCGTGGAGGGGCTCCGCTGCGCGACGTGAGCTAGCGCTGCCGAGGCCCGTACGCCTGGCCCCGGGCCGGCTCCGCGCGGTCCAGCTCCGCGAGGCTCTGCGTGAGCGGCTCCCAGACCTGACCGAACGCGAGCTTCGCCAGCTCGCCCTCGGGAGGCAGCTCGCCCAGGAAGAACGCCCGCCCGTTCGCCCGAAGCACCCAGCCATCGCCGTAGCGCGAGGCGTATCCGCTCCCACGGTCGCTCCGCGATCTCGCGAGGAGGTCGCCCAGGGACCACTCGCCGCAATGATCCTGCCAGTCCGAGTCCACCTGCTTCGCCCGCTCCGTGTCCTGCTTTCTCAGGTCCGGAGGAAGCAGGCAGTAGTCCTTGTCGTCGCCGCTCACGGGGGTCGATGCCAGAATGGAGTGTGCGAAGGCATGAAGCGTCCCCGAATTCCCGGTGATGGCGGTTCCGTCCTCCACGCTCACGATGGAGTACTCATAGCCCACCGAGAGCTCGCGATCGCGCGTCACGACGACCATCGTGCCTTCCTTGTAGCGCTCCCGTTCGGCGCCCTTGTCATCCTTGTCCACGGTCTTGTGGTAGACGGTCTGGGTGAACGCGCCGACATTCGTGTTGGTGCGCAGGCCGTAGAACCGGCCCACGATCACCCGATCCACGCCGAGGTCACGCCCGATGCGCGCGGCCTGCCGGGGGCTCATCCGGTCGAGCATCGCCACGGGAAGCGCCTCATAGACGCGCCCGCTCGGGATGAGCTCGGTGAAGCGGAAATCGGAGGAGGCGATCCGCCGCGACAGCTCGGCGTAAGCCCGGTCCGCGAATCCCTTGGAAAGGGCGCCGAGATCGGTCTCGTTCGCGAAGGGGAAGAACGCGACGCGCGGCTGGGTCTCGTCGTAGGCCTGCTGGATCCGGTGCGCCACGTCCCGGTAGTGCAACTGGAACTGCTGCGCCGTCTGGAACTCGTCGTACGCGCGCTTGGGAGCGTCCGCCCCGAGATCGTCCACCGCTTGGGCGTACTCGATTCCCGCCGCCCCATGCCGGATCGCGGCGTCGTCCCGGTCGAACGCGGGATCGGGCGCCAGCACGATCCGATAGCCCGCCAGCTCGTCACGGAACTTGCCGAGTTCGAGCGAGCGGTTTGCGGCCGCAACGGTGTCCCGGGCCGCGAGCCCGCGGATCTCGGCCATACGCTCGTCCATGAGCCTCCCCGCCACCTGCGTCATGGCGGCGCGAGCCCGCTGGTTCTCGGGATCCTTCCGCAGCGCGCTCGCGGCTTTCTGGTAGGCCTTGTTCAGCTCACCCTGGCCGTACGCTTTCTCGCTCTGCTGCGCGAGCTTGTTCGGTCCCGCGCAGGAGAGCCCGATCGAGCTTGCCACCACCAGCACCGCAAACAAACGCGACTTGAGTCCGAACCGATCGTTCATGGGTCCCTCCGGGTCGCTCCTTCTATCGGCAGGTCCCACGGTATGTATAGTAGAATCGCGCCCCTGGAGCACCGGCCGGAGTTCTCGTGCGGGGGGCGCGGGTGAAGCATCGACAACTCTCCTGGATCGCAGTCTTCCTAACGCTTGTCCTGCTTCCGAGCCCGTCGCGCGCCGCGGCGCCCCTGGGCGCCGGGTCCTCCGCCCGCGAGATCCAGGGGCGCACCCTCCCCAACGGCATGAAGATTCTGGTCTGGCCGGACCACGACATCCCGAACGTCGCCGTCTACGACTGGTTCCACGTCGGCAGCCGGAACGAGCGGCCCGGGATCACCGGGCTCTCCCACTTCTTCGAGCACATGATGTTCAACGGATCGGAGCATTACCCGCCCGGCAGCTTCGACCGGCTCATGGAGCAGAACGGCGGATCGACCAACGCCTTCACGAGCGAGGACGTGACCTGCTATCAGGACTGGTTCCCGAGGAGCATCCTGGACCTGGTCTTTCGCCTCGAGGCGGATCGCATCTGCTGCCTCTCCTTCGACCCCAAGAAAGTGGAGAGCGAGCGGCAGGTGGTCTACTCGGAGCGGCGGACCTCCGTCGACAACGACAACGAGAGCCTCCTCGACGAGCAGGTGCAGGCCGCCGCCTACGTCGGGCACCCCTACCACAACCCCGTGATCGGCTGGCCGGGCGATATCGAGCGTTGGACCATCGACGACCTCCGCGCGTATTTCAAGGTTCACTACGCGCCGAACAACGCCACGATGATCGTGGTGGGCGACGTCACCCCGGAGGAAGTCTTCCGACTCGCCGAGCACTACTTCGGGCCCATCCCGGCCGTGCCCCAGCCCAAGGATCGCGTGACCCAGGAGCCACCCCAGGTGGGGGAGCGGCGCGTCTCGATCCGGAAGTTCGGCCAGACGCCGCTCCTCGAGATGGCGTTCCACACCGGCGCCGCGGACGACAAGGAGGCCGAGGCACGGGATCTCATGGTGGATATCCTGGGCTCGGGCGAATCCTCGCGGCTCTACCGGAGGCTCGTGGACCAGGACCGGGTGGCGATCGGCGTGTCGGCGTACGTGAACCCCGAGGGCTTCGACCCGGGGCTTCTCAAGATCAGCGTGACGGTGGCCCCGGACAAGATGCTCGCCGGCGCGGAGACGGCGCTCCTGGACGAGCTCTCCAAGCTCGCGGCCACGGGCCCCACGGGGCAGGAGCTTCGCAAGGCGAAGAACGGCGCGCTCGCGGGGTACTGGCGGGAGCTCAAGACCATCAACTTCAAGGCGGAGGTGCTGGGGGCCTTCGAGGTGCTCCACGGCGATTACCGGAAGCTCTTCACGGCCCCGGAGCGCTACGAGCGGGTCACGCGCGCCGAGATCCAATCGCTCGCGCGGAAGACGTTCGAAGAGAAGAACCGGACGGTGGGCACCCTGGTGCCCGAGAAAGAGGAGGTAGGGCGATGATTCGCTCCCTGCGAATCGCCGCGCTCCTCTTCCTCCTGGGCTCGCCCCGGGCGGCATCGGCCTTCGAGTTTCCGCGGACCCGCGAGGTCCATCTGCCGAACGGCGCCCTGGTGATCCTGGCCGAGAAGCACGACGTTCCGCTCATCGCCTTCCACGCCATTCTTCGTTGCGGAGGCCTCGCCGACGCTCCGGGAAAAGAGGGTGTGGCCGCGATCACGGTGGGACTCCTGCGCAAGGGAGCGGGGCACCGGACCGCGCAGGAGATCGCGGCCCTGGTGGACGGGCTCGGAGCGGAGCTGGACACCGGAGCGGGGCTGGAGCACTCGTACGTATCCGGCGAGTTCATGTCGCGCGACCAGGCGGTGATGCTGGATCTCCTGGCCGATCTGCTGCGCCGCCCCACCTTTCCGGAGGACGAGTTCGAGAAGCTCAAGAAGCAGAC
>DASQBE010000167.1:0-21459 GCA_035635355.1 Binatia bacterium
GCCGCCCATGCCGAAGAGGACGACGGGCCCGAAGCTGGGATCGCGCGTCACGCCGGCGATGGTCTCCACGCCCCCCTGGATCATGCGCTCGACGGTGACGCCCTGGAACCGCGCGCCCGGATTGGCCTTGGTCAGCGCGGCGCGGATGGAGTCGAAGGCACGCGCGGCCTCCTCATCGCTCTCGAGACCCAGCCGCACCCCGTTCACGTCGGACTTGTGCAGGACGTCCGGGGAGCGGACCTTCATCGCCACCGGAAAGCCCACGCTCCTCGCGACGAGGGACGCCTCGCCGCGATTCACCGCCGGGCGCGCGCCGCTGGTTCGAATCCCGTAGGCGCGCAGGAGCGTCTCCGCCCCCTCGCCCGCCATCCATCGTGATTCGCCCGGCTTCACGCCCTCGAGGGACTTCGCGATCGCCTCACGCGCCCGCTCGGTCTCCACGCCCTGGATCGTGGGGGTCTTCCCGGGAGGCTTGTGGCGCCACACGCCATAGGAGACCGCCCGGGACAGCGTCTGCGCGGCCGCCTCGGGAAACGCGTAGGAGGGGATGTGCCCCTCCTGGAGCGAGCGAAGGCTCTCGGGGACTCCGTGGCTCCCCATGAAGCAGGACAGCACGGGCTTCTTGCTCCCGGAGGCGCCGGCGAGAATCGCGCGCGCCACGTCCGGGGCGCCCGTCACGAGCGGAGGCACGAAGATGACGATCAGCGCGTCCACGTTCTTGTCCTGGATCAGCAGCCGAAGCGACTTCTCGTACGAGGGCGCGTCCGTGGAGGCGATCATGTCCACCGGGTTTCGGACGCTCGCCTCGGCGGGGAGGAACGCCTTCAGGCCCTTCACCGTCTTGGCTTCCAGCTTGGCCACCGTCAGGCCCGCGGATTCGCAGGCGTCGGCGGCCATGATGCCCGGCCCTCCGGCATTGGTCAGGATGGCCACGCCCGGCCCCGCCGGCACCGGCTGCGAAGCCAGAAGCATGGCGGTGTCGAAGAGCTCCTCGATGGTATCGGTTCGGATGACCCCGCTCTGGCGGAAGAGCGCGTTCACGGCCGCGTCGGAGCCCGCGAGGGCCCCCGTGTGCGAGGACGCCGCGCGCGAGCCGCCCGGCGTGCGCCCGCTCTTCACCGCGAGGATGGGCTTCGTGCGCGCGACCCGGCGCGCGAGCTGGGTGAACTTGCGCGGGTTCCCGAACGACTCGAGATAAAGCAGGATCAGGTCGGTGCCGGGATCCTTCTCCCAGAATTCGATGAGATCGTTTCCCGAGACATCCGCCTTGTTCCCCACGCTCACGAATTGCGAGATGCCGAGGTCGAGCCGGCGCGCGGTATCGAGGATGGCCAGCCCCAGGGCGCCGCTCTGGGATGAGAAGGCGACGCGCCCCGCCGGCGGCGAGACCGGAGCGAAGGTGGCGTTCATCGACACCTTGGGGTCCGTGTTCACAATGCCGAGGCAGTTGGGTCCGACGAGCCGCATCCCATACCGACGGACCACCTCGAGGAGGGCCCGCTCGCGCTTCAACCCCTCCTCGCCGGTCTCCTTGAATCCCGCGCTGATGACCACGAGCGCCTTGACCGAGCGCTCTCCGCACGCGGCGGCTGTTTCCAGCACGTGCGCGGCCGGGATGACGATGACGGCGAGATCCACCGGGCCCGGCACGTCGGCGATGCTCGGATACGCGGCGATGGATTGGACGTGCGTCGCGTTGGGGTTGACCGGGTACACGGGCCCCTGGAAGCCCTGCTCGATCAGGTTGTGGAGAATCGCTCCCCCGATCGAGTCGCGGCGCCGGGACGCGCCGATCACGGCGACCGATCGGGGCCGGAGCAGCGGGTCCAGGGCCAGCATTCGCTAGGCCGGGACCCCGGCCCTGCGGCGCGTCTCCTCGATGCTCCGCGCCAGGGCCACGTCCTTCTCGGTGACGCCGCCCTGGTCGTGGGTCGTGAGCGTGGCGGTGATGTTGGTGTAGCGGATGTCGATATCGGGATGGTGATTCGCCAGCTCCGCCAGATGGGCCACCGCGTTGACGAACACGATCGCCTCCGCGAAGGAGTCGTGCTTGAAGGTCTTGGTGATGGCGTTGTCCTTCACCGCCCACCCGGGCAGCTCGCGGAGCGCCTTGTCGAGATCGGCCTGGGAAAGCTTCGGCATCGGTCCTCCTACCAGCGGCCCAGAAGGCCGGGGTCGGGCATCATCTCGGGCGTCCACTGCTCCGCCAGGATCTCCACCTCGGACGGCTTCCCCGTCACGGTGGTCACCGCCTCTTTGACCTGGGCGATGATCTGCGGCGCGTAAGGGCAGAAGGGTGTGGTGAGCAGCATCCGGACGACGTTCGGCTCGACGCTCTGGTCGATCTCCCGGACGAGCCCCAGCTCGATGATGCTCAGGTTGATCTCTGGATCGACCACCTGTTCCAGCGCGGTCCTGATTTCCTCGTCGGTCGCCATGATCTCTCCTAGTCCGGAAGCCCGATGTAGAGCTCGTTCCCCTCCACCCGCACCGGATACGACTCCACCGGCGTCACGGCCGGGAGGGTGAGCGCCGCCCCCGTCCGGATGTCGAATCGAGCGCCGTGGCGCGGGCAGATCACCTGGTGGTCTTCGATCTCCCCTTCGGCCAGCGGCCCGCCGTCGTGCGTGCAGATATCCTCGATCGCGTAGAACCCGTCCGGAAGGCGGAACACCGCGATGTGCCGGTCCTCGACGTCGAAGATTTCCGCGCGCCCCTCGGGCACGTCGCTGGCGTGCCCCACGCGCACATAGCGCGTGGCGGTCCGGCTCATTCGTCATCCTCTTCGCCGGGCCAGCGCTGCTGCACCCCGTACACGCCCACCTTGAGCGTCTTCAGGGCCAGGAGCGCGCACTTCAGGCGGACGGGGCCCAATTCGATCCCTAGCATATCCAAAACGTCGTCCCGATTGATCTGTTTTACCTCATCGAGTTTTTTTCCCTCGACGGCCTCGGTCAGCATGGAGGCCGCGGCCCGGCTGATCGAGCAGCCCTTCCCGCTGAAGCGGACCGCCTCCACGCGGTCGTCCTTGATCTTGAGATCGATCCGGATCTCGTCGCCGCAGAGGGGGTTCGCGTCCTGCGCGGTGATGTCCGGGTTCTCGAGGGTGCCCCAGTTGCGGGGGTTCTGGTAGTGATCGAGGATGCTTTGACGATAGAAGTCGTCGAGGCTCATCGGAGGAACAGCTTCTTCGCCTTCCGCACTCCCTCTACGAAGACCGCGATATCGGAGGGCACGTTGTAGACGTAGAAGGACGCCCTCGTGGTCGCCGCGACCCCGAGCTTCCGGTGGAGCGGCATGGCGCAGTGGTGTCCCGCGCGCACCGCCACCCCCTCGTGGTCGAGGACGGTCGCGACGTCGTGGGCGTGGATGTCATCGAGGGTGAAGGCGACGATGCCGCCCCGGTCCGCAGCGGGCGGCCCGTAGATGGTGACCCCGGGAATCTCTCCCAGGAGCCGCATCGTCTCCGTCACGAGCTCCCGCGAGTGCTCGGCGATCGCGGCGAATCCGATCTTCTGGACGTAGTCGATCGCCGTCCCCATGGCGATCGTGTCGGCGATGTTCATCGTGCCCGCCTCGAACTTCCAGGGAGTCTCGTTCCAGGTGGAACCCTCGAGCTTCACCTCGCGGATCATCTCGCCACCGCCCAGGAACGGCGGCATCGCATCCAGGATCGCGCGCTTTCCGTAGAGCGCGCCGATTCCCGTCGGTCCGAGCATCTTGTGCGCGGAGAAGGCGAGGAAGTCGCAGTCCAGCTCCTGGACGTCGACGCCCCGGTGCGGGAGGCTCTGGGCGCCGTCCACGCAGACCACGGCGCCCCGCGCGTGCGCCTTGCGGGCGATCTCCGCGACCGGGTTCACGGTGCCGAACACGTTGGACATGTGGGTGAGCGAGACGATCTTGACCGGGCCCTGTAAGAGGGCGTCGAGCCCGCTCAGGTCCAGCGTCCCGCGCGCGTCGAAGGGGATGTACCGGATCGTAGCACCCTTCTCCTTCGCGAGGATCTGCCAGGGCACGAGGTTCGAGTGGTGCTCCATCTCGGTCAGAACGATCACGTCGCCCGGGCCCACGTTCTGACGGCCCCAGGCGTAAGCGACCAGGTTGATGGACTCCGTGGTGCCGCGCGTGAAGACGATCTCGTGCTCGGAGCGGGCGTTCAGGAGCCGCGCCACCTTCCCGCGCACCTCTTCGTAACGGGTGGTCGCCTCCTCGGCGATCGCGTACACGCCGCGATGGATGTTCGCGTTGTACGTGCGGTAGTAGGTCTCGAGCGCCTGGAGCACCTGCACGGGCTTCTGCGTCGTGGCGGTCGAGTCGAGGTAGATCAGGGGCTTGCCGTGGACTCTCCGCTCGAAGATCGGAAAATCCTTCCGGATGGCGGCGAAATCCACCTTCTGCTCGGGGGCGAGGGTCTTCACGTCAGGCCGCGGCCTTCCGTTCCACGGCGGCGGTGACTGCCGTCCGAAGCGACTCCGCGGGGATCCGCTCCAGCACCGGCTCGAAGAATCCCTGGATGATCATCTGCTCGGCCTCAGGGCGCGGGAGCCCGCGCGATCTCAGGTAGAAGAGCTGCTCTTCGTCCACCTGACCCACCGTCGCGCCGTGGGTGCAGCGCACGTCGTTGGCCTCGATCTCGAGGCTGGGGATGGAGTCGGCCCGCGCCTTCTCGGAGAGGAGGAGGTTCCGGTTCGCCTGATAGGCGTCGGAGCGCTGGGCGTCCTTGTGCACCTTGATGAGGCCCTGGTACACCATCCGCGCCCGGTCCCGGAGGGCCCCCTTGAACAGGAGGTCGCTGACCGAGTGCCCGACGTTGTGGTTCTGGAACGTGTGGAAATCGAAGTGCTGGGTCCCGTTCCCGAAATAGCAGCCCGAGAACTTGGCTTCGCTCCCCTCGCCGTCCAGGTGCATCTCGAGGTCGACCTTGGTGAGCTTTCCGCCGAGGGCCGTGTAGGTCCAGTGGAACCTGGCGTCCCGCCCGATGCGGACCCGCTCGGTCCCGAAGTGGTAGACGTTGCCGCTCCAGCGCTGGAACGTGGCGAGGCGAAGCGAGGCACCCTGCCCCACCGTGACCTCGGTCGCGCCGACGTTCACGCCGACTCCGGGCTCCCCGTGGGAGACGTACTCCTCGATCACCGCCGCCTCGGCCCGATCGCCCAACGCGATCACGACGTGCGGGAAGGTACCCGCCTCCGGCGTCTCGCGGGAAAAGATCAACTGGATGGGCCGCTCGAGGCTGACGCCTTCCGGAACGTAGACGAAGGCCCCGCCGCTCTCGAGGGCGGCCGCGAGCGCCGTGAAGCGGCTCTCGTCGGTCCGCACGGTGCGACCCAGGAATTTCTCGACCAGCGCCGGATGCTCGCGCGCCGCCTGGAGCACCGGCATCACCACCACGCCGCGCTTCAGAAGCTCGGGATCGCGCTCGATCAGGATCGCGTTCGAATCCAGCTGGACCAGGAGCGCCGAGCGCTCCTCACGCGGGCCGATCTCCCCGCGAAGCGTCTCGGGAAGCTCGGCCACGGAGCCGACCACGGGATGGAGCTCGCGGGCCGCGAGCACCTGGTCCCAGGAAAGGGAGCGGATGTCGGTCCGGCGCCACAGCTCCTCGGTGCGCGCGGGAAACGGCGTCTTCTCGCAGTGGGCCCAGGCCGCCGCGCGGCGCCGTGCGAGAAATTCGGGCTCCTCGACGCGCTTCGACCACGCGGCGATCTCGCCCTGGTTCAATGCGCCAACGCGGAGCGAATCCGACCGCGGGGGCGCCAGAGTCTCGGATGGGTTCACGCTTGGTTCTCCATGGGTAGAAGCTGCCAAAGGACGAAACGGGCGGTCAGCCGACCGACCCCTCCATCTGAAGCTGGATGAGACGGTTCATCTCCACCGCGTACTCCATGGGAAGCTCCTTCGTGATCGGCTCGATGAATCCGTTCACGATCATGGCCGATGCCTCGGCCTCCGGAATCCCGCGGCTCATGAGGTAGAAGATCTGCTCGTCCCCGATCTTCGAGACGGTCGCCTCGTGCCCGATGGTGACCTGATCCTCCTCGATCTCCATGTAGGGATAGGTATCCGACCGCGAGTGCTCGTCCAGAAGGAGCGCGTCGCAGCGCACGGTGGACTTGCAGCCCTTGGCGCCCTTCGCGACCTTGATCAGGCCCCGGTAGCCCGCGCGCCCACCGTCCTTGCTGATGGACTTGGAGACGACGCTCGACGTGGTGTTCGGCGCGGCGTGAACCGCCTTCCCGCCCGCGTCCTGGTGCTGGCCCTTGCCCGCGAAGGCGATCGAGAGGATCTCCGCGTGCGCGCCCGGCTCCATGAGGTAGACGCTGGGATACTTCATGGTGAGCTTGGAGCCCAGGTTGGCGTCCACCCACTCCATCCGCGCGTTGCCGTAGGCCATGGCGCGCTTCGTGACCAGGTTGTAGACGTTGTTCGACCAGTTCTGGATCGTGGTGTAGCGGCAGTACGCGCCGCGCTTCACGATGATCTCCACGACGGCCGAATGAAGCGAATCGCTGGCGTAGGTGGGAGCCGTGCAGCCCTCGACGTAATGCACCGAGGCGCCCTCGTCCACGATGATGAGCGTCCGCTCGAACTGACCCATGTCCTTCGCGTTGATCCGGAAGTACGCCTGCAACGGAAGATCCACCTTCACGCCCTTCGGCACGTAGATGAACGAGCCGCCGCTCCAGACCGCGCTGTTCAGCGCGGCGAACTTGTTGTCCGAGGGCGGAATCACGGTTCCGAAGTACTCCCGGAAGAGGTCCGGGTGCTCCTTCAGCGCCGTGCCCGTGTCCAGGAAGATGACGCCCTTCTCGGAGAGCGAGGCCTTGATCTTGTGGTAGACGGTCTCGGAATCGTACTGGGCGCCCACGCCCGAGAGGAATTTCTGCTCCGCCTCGGGAATGCCCAGACGATCGAACGTCTTCTTGATGTCGGCCGGGACCTCGTCCCAGGTCTTCCCCTGCTCCTCGGCCGGCTTCAGGTAGTAGTAGATGTTCTGGAAATCGATCTCGTTCACGGCGCCGCCCCACATCGGCAGCTTCTTCTTCTCGAACTGCTCGAGCGCCTTGAGGCGAAACTCCTTCATCCACGCGGGCTCGCCCTTGATGTCGGAGATCTGCGCCACGACGTCGCGGTCGAGACCGCGGCGCGTCTTGAACACAGCCTTCTCCTCGTCGTGGAACCCGTACTTCTCCTTGTATCCTTCTCGGATATCCAGCGTCGGCTGCTGAATCATGGTCCTTTATCTCCTCTGGACCGGCCGCGTCAGGCGGCCTGGTCCTCGCGGATCCAGTCGTATCCCTGCTTCTCGAGCTCCAGCGCCAGCTCGGCGCCGCCCGACTTGACGATCCGCCCGTCCACGAGCACGTGGACGAAGTGCGGCTTGATGTAGTTCAGAATGCGCTGGTAGTGCGTGATAAGGAGCACGCCCAGGTCCGGACCCGCGAGGGCGTTCACGCCCTCCGAGACGATGCGGAGCGCGTCGATGTCCAGCCCCGAATCGGTCTCGTCCAGCACCGCGATCTCGGGCCGGAGCACGGCCATCTGGAGGATCTCGGCGCGCTTCTTCTCGCCGCCCGAGAAACCGTCGTTGAGATAGCGCCCCGCGAAGGACTCGTCCATCTTGAGCAGCGCCATCTTCTCCTTCACCAGCGCGCGGAATTCCTTGGGCGGCATCGGCTTCTCTTCACCCTGCTCCTTGCGGCGCACCGCCAGCGCCTGGCGCAGGAAGTTCGCGACGCTCACACCCGGGATCGCGGTCGGATACTGGAACGCGAGGAAGATGCCCTTGCGCGCGCGCTCGTCCGGGGAGAGCTCGAGGATATCCTCGCCCTTGTAGAGGATCTGGCCGTCCGTCACCTCGTACTTGGGGTTCCCCATCAGGGCGTTCGCCAGCGTGCTCTTGCCCGACCCGTTCGGGCCCATGAGGGCATGGACCTCGCCCTTGTTCACGACCAGCGAGAGTCCCTTCAAGATCGGCTTTCCGTCGATCCCGATGTGAAGATTGCGAATTTCCAGCGTCGGTGTGGCGCTCATGTTCTCCCTTCCGTTCGGTCCGTGTGAATCCGTCTCAAATCGTGAAGCTCTCTCCGCAGCCGCACGACTTTTTGACGCGCGGGTTCTTGAACTGGATGCCAGCGCCCAGGAGCCCGCGCTCGTAATCGATCTCGGTGCCGGCCAGCACTTCCAGCGAGCGCGGGTCGACATAAACGGCGAGTCCGTCGTACTCGAACACCGCGTCACTGTCGCGGCGTTCCGAGGTGAATCCCAGAAAGTAGCTGTACCCCGAGCAGCCGCCCGCCTTCACGCCCACGCGGAGCGCCTGCCCGTCCTTGCCTTCCTTCATCCGGGACCGCTTCACGTAGTCGACGGCGGCCGGCGTCAGGGAGATGCTCATGGGTTCTCCGGCAGGAGGCTCAAGACGATCCGGTCGGTTCGGCCCGGGTCGGTATGGAATCCGGCGACGAGCGCCGGCTCTTCCTTCATCCCGTGATCCTCGGGGCAGTGCGGGCAATCGTGAGACGTGGTCCGAGGCGGACGGCACGCCTGGCAGGTGCGCAGGTACTCCAGCGTCCCCTCGAGCTCACGCGCCAGCGATTCGTACCGGCCGATGGCGTCGCGGGTCTCCGCGAGCTTCTTCTGGAAGGTATCGCGCACCACCGCCATGGCCTCGGGGCCGTACCGGCTCCCGTGCCACGCCTTGAGCAGCCCCTGGATCTGATGCAGCGAGAGCCCCGCCTCTTGGAGAAGCTCGATCCACCGGATCCGGGTCACGGCGGAATCGTCGTAGAGACGGAAGCCACCGTTGCTGCGCGCGACCGGATGGAGCAAGTCCAGCTCCTCGTAGAGCCGAAGAGCCCGGACAGACTTCCCCGTCTGCTTCGCCAGGTCGCCTACTTTGAGGTGTTTGAGCGCCGCTGTTCCCATGGGTCCTCCTACCAGGCCATCTTACCCTTACGCACACGTTAGAGTCTAACCAATTTTTCGGCCCTGGAGGGGTCCTGGTTGAGGTATTTCGTTGCTCCCCGTTGACCAATCAAGTCACAATCTCACAATTAGTTAGATGCCCGAGACGGCCCGTGGGTTCGAGGCCCGCGATCTCCGGCACCCGGAGAAGATCAGGGGAATCAGAGTGTTATAGTGTCAAGGGCCGGCAGATATTTACTCCAGGGAGGTTCATCGATGAGATCGATATGGGGCGCAGCGTTGGTCTTGGCATTGGTTCTGGGAGTCGGTCTCCTCACGCTTTCGTGCAAGAAGAAATCCAACCCGGCCGCCCCGGGTGGGACCGCCGACGTGACCATCAGCATTGTCGGGATCGCGGGCGCCAATTCGTACTCCCCCAACCCCGACACCGTTACCGTCAGCCAGACGGTCGCGTGGCACAATATCGACGGCATCACGCACACGGCCACTTCCAACACGGGCGGGGTCTTCAATACCGGGAATCTCAGTGGCGGCGCGTCGAGCAACCCCATCACCATCATGACCCCGGGCTCGTACCCCTATCACTGCGCGATCCACGGGGCCATCTCCATGTCGGGCACCCTGGTCGTGGTGCCCTAGCTTCGTTTTCGCTTCCTGGGTGAGGGCCGCCGCGTCCTCGTGGCCGTCCCCAGCTCCACCGTGCTCCACTTCAAGAAAGGGAGCAGCCGGTGGACCCCGCCGTGCGTCCCCGTCAAGGCCGGCCGCTGGAGCGAGCCCAGGGCCGTGATGCGCGGGATCCCCGTGGCGGCGAATGTCCCCGCGAGCTTGCCCCGCTCGCCCCCCTTCGCCTCCACCCCGATCGCCTCGATGTAGTGCGCCGCCGGGGCCAGCGCCTCGGCGACCTCGGCAGCGCCCGAGACCGCGTGGACCCGCACCGTCCGGTACGCGGGCGTCGGCTCGAAGCGGGCGCCGTCCTCGTAGACCAGCGTCCAATCCGTGCTCTGGCTCGACGTGAGGACGCGCGTCCCCCGGCTCTCCAGCGCCTCCTCGAAGTGGGCCTGCGCCCGGTAGAGCTGGACGCGCGCCGCGTGCTCCGCCTCGGGGGCCCGGCGCGGCAACCCGTCGCGGAGGTCCTCGAGCGCGTTTCCCAGCGCGGCGGCGAAGGCCGCGGGCCCCACCTCGCCCCCGCGCTCCACGTAGATCGCGTGCGGGGAGAGACAGCCCTGCTGATCGTAGAGCGCCACGTCGTAGGCGGCCCGCGCGGCAAGGCCGCCGATCCCGGAGCGGGTGAGCGAGGCGCTCGAGACGTACGCCACGCTGACCTTGGGGCCCTGGAGGACCACCCTGGCTTCCGGGTGCGCCTCCCGGGCGATGCTCGCGATCGCGTTCTCGCCTCCGAAGGCGAGCACCGCCGGGGCGTCCCGGAGCGCCGCGCGGTCCAGCTCCGTCAATCCCCCCTTCCACCACACGACCGCGATGCAGGCGGCGAGATCGGCATCTTCCTCGGCGATCGTCCTCGCGAGGAGGGGTGCCAGGACCGGCTCCACGGAGGAGGTCTTGGCGAGGAGCGCCGTCTTCATGGCCAGCGCCGAGTAGAAAGGCCACACGGGAAGTCCCGGCACGTTCCCGGCGTAGATCTGGAGCATCCACTCCGGGCCCGAGGCCCGGCGCAGGATCCCTTTCCGGTCGCGCGTCGGGGCGTCCAGCGCGGCGACGGATCCGACCTCCGAGGCCACCCACCGTGACACGCCGCCCGAGACGAGCGGCCGAAAGGTGTCCTCCAGGGCGCGTTCGATCATGGGCGCCGAGAATTGCCCGATGCGCGCGAGCCACGCCGTGGCGCTCCGGCGCGGCGCGCTCCCGGGGTCGAGGAAACGCTGGGCGACGCGCTCGAGCACGCGGTGGATCTCGGCGGCGGGACGCCGGGCGAGACGCTCCGCCCGCGCCACCCAGAGGGCGTCGATCCAGGCGCCGATCGCGGCCGGGGTCACGGTCACGAGCCGCAGCTCCACCGAGTCGTGCGCGGGGCCGAAGCGCTGCACGCTCGTCTCCGCCTCTTCCGCCAGGCCGGGCGGGAGGTAGAAGGCGTCGAAGAGCCCCTGGCTCATGGCTCCCCCTCCGACATGCGCTCACGCTCCAGGAATCGCTCGAAGGGAAGGGAGCATCCGCGCCGCTCGGCCTCGGGAAGACGCCCCTCCAGCGTGAGACGGGTTTCCGCACGGGCGCCCACGTCCTCGGTCTGGATCGCGAGCGGGATCTCGAGATTGGCGAGGTCGTAATGGACGAGGAGCCCCGGCGCGCCCCGGGGACGCTCCTGCATCGTCTCCGGATCCAGCACGCGCGTGCGCACCCAGGGAGGGATCACGAATCCGGGCCGCGCGGGGCGCCGTTCCTTGGTCGCGAGGAGCGTGTCCTGATAGAACTGGCTCCCCAGCTCCGCCATGCCGTACTCGTTCACGAGGTGGGAGGGAGGAATGGCGAGCGCGCGCGCGAACGCGGCCTCCACGTCGGCGCGGCGAACCTCGATCCGCGTTCCCTTGGCGCCGCCCGTGTCCATGGCGCGGCTCCCCGCGGGAAGCGCGAATCGCACTCCTTCGCGCTCGCACCGCGCGAAGTAGGCGTGGAAGAGGAGCGTCGTGCCGAGGAGGAGCACGGGGCGCCGCTCGCTCACGGCGCGCGACAGCTCCTCGTCCGCGCGCTCCCAGCGGGGGTTGCCCCCCTCCACGATCCAGGTCGCGCCCGGGCACAGCTCCCGGGCGACGTGATCCACCATGAACCAGAGCGAGGAACGCGGCGCTTCCGCGCGCGGGGGCCCGAAGATGATCGCGTGAAGCGCCGCCTGGTCCGGGAGCATGTGGCGCGCGAAATTCCGCGCGAGGGAGGCTTCGTAGAGCTCGGTCGAGCGAAGCCGCACGCGCCCGGGGAGGGAGATGGTCGTGCCGCTCGTCTCGAACGTGACGGTCCCCGCGTCGTCGGTCTGGGCTCGTGCGCTCAGCTCGTGCGACCGGAATGCGGACGCGGGCACGGCGGGGATCTCGCGCCAATCGCAAACTCGATCCGGGCCGGGCCCCCGATGTCGCGCGTACGCGCCGTACTCCGGAATCGACTCGCACTGGAGCCGGAAGGATCGGAGGGCCAGGTCCGCGAAGGCGCCTCCCGGCTCGCCGCCTTCCCAGGGCACCTCTCGGATGAAGCGGATCAGGTCGCGCATGCTCGTGGCTCCAATGGCGGCAACCCTTTGCGCCGCTTTTGTGGGAGGCCGCGCCGTGGTAGGATCGTTGCCGTGAAACGCCACAACGATTCGCCCGCCGGCGATCGATCCGAGCGGATCGTCCGGCTCGCGCTGGCCCAGATCAACCCCACCGTCGGCGATCTTCCCGGGAATGCCAAGAAGGTGATCGAGACGATCGGCCGCGCCCGCGATCTGGGCGCCGACCTGGTCGCCTTCCCCGAGCTTACGCTGACCGGATATCCGCCCGAGGATCTTCTTTTGCGCCCGGAGTTCCTCGACCAGAACCAGGCCGCGATGGAAGAGGTGGCCCGCGCCACGGCCGGGATCACCGCGATCGTGGGCTTCGCCCAGCGCGAGGGGGACGTGTACAACGCGGCCGCGATCGCCCACGACGGCGAGATCGTGGGAATCTACCAGAAGCGGCATCTGCCGAATTACGGCGTCTTCGACGAGGTCCGCTATTTCCGGCCGGGCAACGACTGGTTCGTCTGCAAGCGCGGGGCGCTCACGTTCGGGGTGAACATTTGCGAGGACATCTTCACCCCGGTGGGGCCGACCGCGGCGCTCGCGGTCTACGGGGAGGCGGAGCTGGTCATCAACCTCTCCTCCTCGCCTTTTCACGCGGGAAAGGCGGTGGCGCGGGACCGCATGCTGGCCACCCGGGCCCTGGACGGTGTCTCCATCGTCGCCTTCGTGAACACCGTGGGCGGGCAGGATGAGCTGGTCTTCGACGGGAATAGCCGCGTCTACGGCCCGCGGGGAGAGGTGCTGGCGCAGGCGCGCGCCTTCGAGGAGGATCTGGTGGTCACCGACATCGACTTGGAGAGCGTGTTCCGGGCGCGGCTCCACGACCCCAGGAGCCGGATCGCCGCCCAGCGCGAGGACGCCCCCGAGATGCGGGAAGTGACGCTGCGCCCGGTCCCGCGCCCTCCCCGCCCCAAACTGAAGGCGGTGGAGGTCTCGATCCCGGCCGGCGACGAGGAGATCTATCGCGCGCTCATGCTCGGGACGCACGACTACGTGACGAAGAACGGGTTCCAGCAGGTGGTGATCGGCGTGAGCGGCGGGATCGACTCGGCCCTCACCGCCTCGATCGCCGTGGACGCCCTGGGCCCCAAGCAGGTGACCGGCGTCTTCATGCCCTCGGCGATCACGTCGAGCGAGAGCCGCCAGGACGCGGAGGCGCTGGCCGGGAACCTCGGAATCGATCTCCTCACGGTGCCGATCGACGCCGAGATCGCCACCTACCGCGAGAGCCTGAAGCGAATCTTCGCCTCGGCGCCCGAGGACGTGACCGAGGAGAACATCCAGTCCAGGATCCGCGGGACCATCCTGATGGCGCTCTCCAACAAGTTCCGCCGGCTGGTGCTCACGACCGGCAACAAGAGCGAGCTCTCGGTCGGCTACGCCACGCTGTACGGCGACATGGCCGGCGGCTATTCGGTCCTGAAAGACGTCTGGAAGACCCTGGTCTACGAGCTGACCCGCCACCGGAACGGGAGGGCCAAGACCCCCTGGATCCCGGAGCACACCATCACGCGCGAGCCGACGGCGGAACTGCGGCCGGGACAGCGTGATACCGACACCCTGCCGCCCTATGACGTCCTGGACCCCGTCCTCAAGGCCTACGTCGAGGAAGACTCCGAGGTGGAGCGAATCGTCGCGATGGGGTACGATCGTTCGCTCGTGCAGCGGGTGATCCGAATGGTGGATCAAGCCGAGTACAAGCGCCGCCAGGCGCCCCCCGGGATTCGGATCACACCCCGCGCGTTGGGCAAGGACCGCAGGCTTCCCATTACGAACCGTCACCAACCATGGCGGGACTGACGTGATCACCGACGACTCGAAGCGAAACACGGAGGATTCGATGAAGAAGATCGCCAGTCCGGCGACCGCGGAAGTGGTCACGCCGGCGGGACCGCAGTCCGCGCCGCCCGCCGCGACACCTTCCCGGACCGAGCGTCCCTCATCCAAAGGAATTCAAGTGAGCGAGCAAGCATATCCATCCGTCGATCTCGAAGGCTACTTGAGCGCGCGCGATCGGAAAGGTGGAAAGCGGGTCATCCGGGACCGCTCCGGCGGGATCGCGCTGGTTCGCGAGGACGCGCTGGATCTGGGCCTGCTCCGGAAAGCAGGCGTCCCGCTTCACAACGTGGGGCGCCGCTTCCGCGTCGTCGGCACGGACGGCATCACGGAGCAGGAGCGTTGGATCGCGCCGTTCGACGTCATCCACCGCTCCCGCGAGGATTCCAAGAGCTTCGACGGGCTGAAGCTCCCGCTGGGCGAGCTGGTCTACGACCACGGCCTCTACATCAAGTTCGCCCCCGGCATCGCCGAGCTGGGCGTGAACGATCGTGGCGACATTCTCCTGCGCCGCGACCCCGCCGCGAACGATCCGACCGCGGGGCCGGTGTGGAACGCGTTCAATACGGCCATCACCGGCCGGGCCAAGCGCCTCGTGACACGGACCGAGTTCGACGCGCATCGCGCGGACGTGAAGGAAGCGGGCGGCTGGCTCAAGGCGCTCGAGGCGGTATCCAAGCAGAAAACCCTGGTGAGCAAGTTCTCCTGCGCGGGCGTCCAGTACACCCACAAGGGGAACGTGCCTTACTTGAAGCGGACCGCGCTCACGAACTTCTTCCCGCCCCAGGATCCCGAGATGATGGTCATCGCGCGGCAGATCGAGAGCCGGTTCCGCGACCGCGGAGCGCAGAAGGCGCCGCACGTCACCATCGTCTCGCTCATGGGGGTGCCCCGCACGGAGGCCGAATACACCCAGTTCCTGGCCAAGCTGAAGCGGGCCCGGGTGGGGGCGGCGAAGCTGGGCCTCCCGGTGCGGCTCCGCGATTCCAGGCTCTGGGATCCGGACTCGAAGGCGGTCGTCACCTCGAACTTCATCTATTTCTGCCCCCTCGCGGAGCTGGGGGAGGAAGTCACCATCCTCACGGTGAACACCGATTACCACGGCGAGGTGAAGAGCCGGGGCGTGCTCTCGCCCCTGATGGCCATCCTCTCCAAGATCGACATCATCTCCGCGCACGCGGGCGCGGCCGTCCTGAACCGCGAGGGAACGGCCACGACGTTCACCGGGCCGACCGGAACCGGCAAGACCACCGCCGGCGCCTTCTGGGCGGAGCGAAACGAGGTCTACCGCCGCCTCGAGCTGAAGCGCCGCTATCGGATCGACCTCGAGCGCGAGGGGCTCACCGGCGGCGGGCTGGACGGAACGCTGGAGAAGATGTTCCCCGAGATCGGGATCCTCTGCCAGGAAGACTGGATCGAGATCCTGAAGGACAGCAAACGGGGCTGGGTGTTCTGGTCCACCGAGCGCTGCCTCTACGCGCGCACGGGCGGCTTCCCCGGACTCAAGTTCGTGCTCTCGGAGAACGAGCCGATCTTGGAGAACGTCACCGCCGATTTCGGGGGAGGCGGCACCATCGACAAGCTCGGGCGGATCACCCACGACTATTTCCCCGAGCGAATCTTCTACGATCCGACCTGGGGACATCTCCTCTACGACCGGAAGTCGCGCGCCATCGCCGCGAACGTGTTCCTGGAGCGGAACCCTAACCTCGACTTCTGCGTGAAGCGCGTGGCCGCGGACGAAGCGCTCCGCTGGCTCCTGATCGGGCGGACGCCCGGCGGGAAATTCGAGCCTCTCTACAACGCGTATCCCGATTTCAGCGGGCTCCTGATGACGAACGGCACGGTCGGGGAAAAGCTGGTCGAGGCGGTGCGCGCCGCGGAGCGCGGCGATCTGAAGCCGCTCGGTCAGGGCGACGCGACCCTGGGACGCGCGATCTACGACAAGCTGAAGATCCAGCTCGATCTCTGGCGGATGAACTGCGCCGACGTGCCCACGTATATCGTGAACGGCGCCGCGGGGCTCGAGATGACGCAGGACATGAACTGGCTTCTGTCCGAGCATCCGGACGCGTTCGGCGATTGGAAGAAAGTGACGACGGTGGATTTCCAGGTCTACATGCGGGACCGATACGGAGTCACCTACAACGATCGCGGCGCCTGGACCCACATCTCGGCGGCCCAGAGGGCAGCGCGGGCGTAAGGGGCGGCTACTTGATGGGCGCCCAATCCGGCGCGTCGTCGATCGCGGGATTGTTCGTGAGCCTGGTCTGCCGGCTTCCGTCCGCGTGCATGACGTAGATTTCGAAATTCCCGTCCCGGTTGCTCGTGAACGCGATCCTGCTGCCGTCGGGCGACCATGCGGGATCGGAGTCCCACGCGGAAAAATCGGTCAGTGACGTGATCCCCCCGATCAGGGTCAAGACATCGATCGCCCCGTAGGGGCCGCCCTCCGTCTGCACGAATGCGATCTTGGTGCCATCCGGGGACCAATCCGGGCAACAAGCGCTTACGACGAGCGAATTCGGAGCGGGCCTCGGACCGGGACGAGGCGAACGGAAGTACGTGACCTGCCCCCGGTTGGTGCCGTCCGTTTTCATGAAATAGATGTTCGTGCCGAGGCCGCTCGTGGACTGGAATGCGATCGTGGTGCCGTCCGGGGACCAGGCAGGCCACGCGTCGTCCGCGGAATTGTTCGAGATGTTCGTCGTATCCGTCCCGTTCGCGTTCATGACGTAGATCTGCGAATGCCCGCCCCGCACGCTGACGAATGCGAGCCTGTTTCCGTCCGGAGACCAAGCGGGGTGTGTGTCTGCGGCCGGATTATCGGTCAGCCGAACCTGGTTCGTACTGTCCGAGTCCATGACGTAGATCTCGGCGTTTCCATCCCGGCTGCTGACGAACGCGATCTTGCTTCCGTCCGGAGACCAGGCGGGGCGATCTTCGGCGGCTGGATTGCTGGTCATCCGCATCGGATTCGCGCTGTCGGGGTTCATGACGTAGATCTCGCCATTCCCGTCCCTCGTGCTCCGGAACACGATCGGCGAGACTTTCAGAATCTCCGGGACAGGAGTGACCGGGTTCTTCCGGTCCGTCCCGCAGGAGGCCAGAAGGAGCGGGCAGAGGCAAAGCCAAATACCCTTGGTCATGGGCGGCGGGGCCCCCGAAACAGGCCCCAGACCCGGACGGGGTCGACGTAGAACGTGGCCGCCTTCCGGTGGACGGGCACCAGAAAGACGGACTGCGGGTACGTAGCCCGGTCGTACGAGAAGCCGAACGCCTCTTTCACGTGGAGCGCGATTCCCCACCCCGAGGTATGCCCCTCGACCATTCCCGCTCTGTCATCGACCTTGCCGCCCCGGATGGAATAGATGTTCGCGAAGGTCACCTCCCAGCCCGAATTGTTGATCCTCTCCCCGGACTGGTTGCCACCGGCCGCCGGATTCCAGATCATGGGGATCACCCGGTCGTGAGTCGTTCCGGCCGAGAGAAGCGGGGTCACGCATGAAAGCAGCCACCCGAATTTCTCCGCTTTCACCTTCTCGACCACTCGTGCCGGAATATCCAGCGCCAGGTGTGCCGCCCAGCCCTTGCGCTGAAGTCGCGCGATGGGATCAGCCTGGGACTGGTCGATGTAGGCGATCGTGGCGCGGTTGTAGTTCTGGGTCGAGCCGGAATAGCTGAAATCGACCCGCGAGCCGACGAACCGGTCCAGGCCGGGAAGGAGTCCCGCGTAGTCGACCGAGTTGTACGGCGTGAGCCGAACGAGAACCCCGGAGTCGCGGGTCGTGACAAAGGCCTCCGCCGTCTGCTGGTCCAGAGTGACGTTGGCCGGCGCCAGGAAGAGGTGCGTCTTCTTCTCGCTCCATCCGACGCCCACGTCTCCGAACCGGCTCAATGCCGGCGGATGCACCCCCGAGGCCGCAAGAGCATGCTCCGCGAACTCGAGCAAGTGCACGCCGGCTCCGATGGCTTGGGTCTTCTCGAAAGAGGTGAACCTCCCGATGACGTTGCCGTCCACGTCGGTCGCGATGGACTCGCCGTAACTCAGGTCCAAGCCCCCGACCTTGTCGATGGGTTTGCCCGCAACCAGAATTCCAAGCCCCCACCCGCCCAGGATCAGGCGTTTCGTGGTGAAGGTGACGTTATCGGCAAGGTCGGGAACGAGCCTCGTCCGTCCCCACTCGTAGACGATGCCCTTACGCGAACCCAGGAGGGCTGGATTGCTCCAGTAGTTCGGGGCATCGCCCCAGAAGACGCCGCCCGAGCTGCCGCCCATGGCCGCCGACCGAACGGAGGGGTCGATGAGGAGCGATTGGGCGCCGCTCTCGATGGTCTGGGCGAGCCCCGTGCCGCAGAGTGGGAGGCAAAGCAGAAACAACGCTGTCGATGTGGCGGGTAGAGAGAACGCCGTCAGAATCTTCATGAACGCGGGGCGCATTCTTCTTCCTCTCTTTCTCAGGCACAGGAGTCTGCGGGAGACGATCACCTGTCCGTCGCCCAGAACGTCAGCCCCGCCCTACCCATGAATCCCGACCAATCGATCTTGGCCAGGGAGCCATCCGCGTTTCGTATCCGGAAGCCACCTGACGTGACGTCGGTCGTCTTCGCGTACCGGTAGCCGGCATCCACCTCGACGTCCAGTTTTCCTCTAAGACGCGCCATGACGAGACCGAATCCGTGGGCTCCGAATCCACTCCCCTCGAGATTGGACGTGTCGTTTATGCCGGGCCCTTTGGTGACGACGTGGCCGGTCGTCACGTAATAGCCCACCCCACCCGAGAGACCGAACCGGAGCGCCGACCCTGGCCTGGGCACATAGCCCGCGCTCATCGTGACGCTGTTCGCGGGCACATCGAGGTCCACGGTGTAGTTGGAGCCGAGGTACGTTCCGCTTCCCGAATTGGAGGCGAGCAAACGCTGAAATTCAAGGGATGCGAATGCACGGTCGCTCGGCCAGACCCGGAGGGCGCCCCCGAAGCCTGCTCCGCTCTTGATTTCGCTCTTATGAGCCTGAGAACCGGGGAAGGACGCGAGGGTGAACCCGATGGCTCGGTTGACGTCCGACATGGCATACGTCTGGTAGCCGCCGAACGCGGAAACGGTAAGGTGCTTCGTCCGGTCCGAGGTTGCCGCAAGACAGGGCTGAAACGAGGCGATTCCTGTTCCGAGCAGGACTGCAAGCACTGGAAGCTCTTTTCGCATAATTCCCCCCGCGACCGCTGAGGATGCGCCCACGTGGGGGGCGAAACAAGGTGCTTTTATCGGCGCCGCGTGGCCTTATTTCGCGACCACGAACCGGCCCTGACTCACTCCATCCGGGGTTTCGATGCGGTAGAAGTACACCCCCGTAGCAAGCGTGCCGCCTCGGTCGCCGATGACGAGCGCGTGGTCCCCGGCCTCGAGGGGTGCCGAGGAGATCGTGCGCACCAGACGACCCGATAGATCGAATACGCGGGCGGTCACGAGCCCCGGGGCGCTGGTCGTGAACCTCAAGACCCCCTGGGGATTCATCGGATTCGGCCACGTGGTCACCGCGGGCCGACGAGCGGCCGGGGGCAACCCGATGACCGTCAACGGGAGCGCCGCGTGAAACGCTCCGCCGGCGCCAAGGCGTCCCTCGATCGCCACCTCCACTTCATGCCGGCCCCGGATCGAGCCCAGGAGCCGGGCGAGATCCGCGCGGGCGAAGCATGCGGGGATCTCCCCGATCCCGTTGTGGTCGATGTCGGTCGAGCGCGATACCTTCGACACGATCGCTGGAATGCGGCCCACCGATCCGGTTCCATCCGAGACCATGCTCAACGTCGAGAGGTCCACGTCGGAAAGCTCGAATGAACCACCGGTAGGCTCGAGTCGCGCACAGAGAGCCGGCGGCCCGGCTCCTACGGGAACGGTTCGGTCACCCACGAGAAAAGCGCGGGCGGGGAGGATGGCCGGCGCGCCCGGGCCGATGTTCAGCAGCACCGAGACCGTGCCGGGGTTGCGGTTCGCCACGGCAAGGTCGGGCTTCCGATCACCATTCAGGTCACGAATGGCGACGGACTGGGGGCTGGCCCCCGTGTCGTAGTCCGTCTTGGCGCCCAACGTCCCGTTACCGTTTCCGAGCAAAACCGAGACGGTGCTGGCGCTCGCGTTCGTCACCACGAGATCCGGCTTCCCGTCGGCGTCCAGGTCCTCGATCCCGACGGAATAGGGGCCCGGTCCCGCCGCAAAGTCGGCGCTCGCCCCGAACGTGCCATCGCCGTTTCCGAGCAGCACCGACACCGTGTTGGTGGAGTGGTTGGCCACCGCGAGATCCGGCGCTCCGTCCGAGTTCATGTCTCCGGACGCGACGGACTGGGCGCTGCCCCCGGTTCCGAAATCCGTCTTGGCGCCGAACGTGCCGTCGCCGTTCCCGAGCAGGATCGACACGGTGCTGGAGCTCAGGTTCGCCACGGCAAGGTCGAGCTTCCCATCGGCGTTCAGATCCGCGATGGCGATGGATTCTGGGCTGCCACCCGCCCCGAAGTCCGTCTTGGCGCCGAACGTCCCGTTACCGTTCCCGAGAAGCACCGACACCGTGTTGGAGCTGGTGTTGGCGACCGCGAGATCCGGCGTTCCGTCCGCGTTCAGGTCGCGCGCGGAAACGAAGACGGGAAGGCTCCCCGTGCCGAAGTCCGTCTTGGCCCCGAACGTCCCATCGCCGTTTCCGAGCAGCACGGACACGGTATTGGAGCTCGCGCTCGTCACCGCCAAGTCCGGCTTCCCATCCGAGTTGAGATCCCCGATCGCGAGAGCCACCGGAGTCGCTCCGACGCCGAAGTCTGTCTTGGCTCCGAACGCGCCATCACCATTCCCCAGCAGCACCGACACGGAGGCCGCGGCGACGTTCGCCACCGCGAGGTCGGGCGTTCCATCCATGTTCAGGTCGCCGATCGCAACGAAGTAGGGGCTGGCTCCGGTCCCGAAGTCCGTCTTGGCCCCGAAGAGCGGATCCGCGTGCGAAGGATCAAACGTCGCGAGGAACAACAGTGCCGATGCAGCCGGGCCGGCGAGCAGGGATCGAATGCGCGGCATGAGCACCTCCCGGGAGTAGTTGCGGGGCTAGCCGGCGTGCTGCGGGGACGCGCGCCGGGAGTAGGCCCGCACGAACCGCACGAATCCTCGGTAATAGCCGTGGAACCCAAAGGCGCGCATCTCTTCGATCGCTTCGTCCGCGGTCCAGCCGCACGTCTCGATCCGATAGATCGCCGACATGACGCCCGTTCGATCCTTGCCGCGCAGGCAGTGGATGAAGACCGGAAGCTTTGTCGAGTCCGTCACGACGGAGAGAGCGCGCCAGGTACCGAGCGGCCGGAGCCGGAGCCAGGATCACGGTCCCCGGCGAGAACTGCGCGAGCGCCTTGGGATCGAGATGGTCTTGATGCGCGTGGGAGAGGAGAACCACCCGCGCCTGA
>DASQBE010000168.1:0-5407 GCA_035635355.1 Binatia bacterium
CCAGAGGAAGCTGGCGCTGCTCCGCTGAGCGGCGCCCTCCCGGCCGCCGCATCCCAGACCGAAAGGACCGCCGCGTGGCATCGAAGGTCAGAGTGCGCTTCGCGCCCAGCCCGACCGGATACCTCCACGTCGGGGGCGCCCGGACGGCGCTCTTCAACTATCTCTACGCGCGGAAGCACGGGGGCACCTTCGTGCTCCGGATCGAGGACACCGATCAGGATCGGAACGTGGAGGACGCGCTCGGCGGAATCCTCGAGGGCCTGAAGTGGCTCGGCCTTCGCTGGGAGGAAGGCCCCGAGGTGGGAGGCCCGCACGGCCCCTATTTCCAGAGCGAGCGCCTGGCCGGTTACGCGGAGGCGGCCCTGCGGCTTCTGGCCGAGGGGAGCGCCTACCGCTGCTACTGCGATCCCGAGGAGCTGAAGAAGAAGCGCGAGGCGGCGATGGCGCGGAGCGAGCCTCCCAAGTACGACCGGACCTGTTTCCGGCTCGCGAAGGAGGAGTCCGAGGCGCGCGCCGCGAGAGGAGAGCCCTTCGCGCTTCGGTTTCTCATGCTCGAGGGGGAGACCTCCTGGGACGACGAGGTGCGCGGGACGGTCACGTTCCAGAACAGCATCCTCGACGACCTCGTGATCCTGCGTACGGACCGGCACCCGACCTACAACTTCGCCGCCGTCGTGGACGACGCGGCCATGGACATCACCCACGTGCTCCGGGGCGACGACCACATCTCGAACACCCCGCGCCAGATCCGGATCTACGAGGCGCTCGGGCTCACGCCGCCGCGCTTCGGCCATCTCCCGATGATCCTCGGCCCGGATGGCACGCGGCTCTCCAAGCGGCACGGCGCGGTCTCGGTCACCGCCTTCCGCGACGACGGAATCCTGCCCCAGGCGATGGTGAACTTCCTGGCGCTGCTCGGCTGGGCCTTCGACGGGGAGCGCGAGATGTTCACCATGGACGAGCTGGCGGAGGTGTTCACGCTCGAGCGGGTGTCCAAGAATCCCGCGATCTTCAATTACGAGAAGCTGGATTGGATGAACGGAGAGTACTTCCGCGCGCTGCCGCTCCCCGTGCGCGCCGACATGGTGGCGTCGTATCTTCGCGAGACGGGCTCCCTGCCCGAGGCCGCGTACCACGATCGCCGGTTTCTCGAGCGCGCGGTCGAGGCCGTGGGCGATCGCATGAAACGGCCCCGCCAGTTCCTCGAGTACGCGGGCTACCTCTTCGTGGACCAGGTCGATCCCGAGGCCGCGCCCTGGGCCGAGCTGCTGGCGAAGCCCATGACGGCCGCGCGGCTCAAGAAGCTCGCGGCGCTTCTGGCCGAGGTCGATCCCTTCGAGCACGACGCGATCGAGAAGGCGACCCGGGGCCTCGCGGTCTCCGAGACCGTGAAGGCGGGCGAGGTGATCATGCCCGCGAGGATCGCCCTGACGGGGAAGAAGGTGAGCCCGGGGATCTTCGACGTCATGCTCCTCCTGGGCCGCGAGCGAACGGTGCAGCGCTTGCGTCACGCGGCGGAGCGGCTCGAAGCCGGGTCCCCCGCTCCGGCCTCGTGAGCGCGCCTCATCCGGCACCTCCTCCGCGGTCCCTCGACTCGCTCCGGGTCGCGCTGGTCCACGATTGGCTCACGGGGATGCGCGGCGGGGAGAAATGCCTCGAGATCCTCTGTGAGATGTTCCCGCGGGCTCCGATCTACACGCTGGTGCACTGGAAGGGGCGCCTCTCGCCCACGATCGAATCCCATCCCATCCACGAGTCCTGGATCGCGAAGCTTCCGTTCGGACGCAGCCGCTATCGCTGGCACATCGCCTCGTACCCGAAGGCGATCGAGTCGTTCGATCTGAGCGGCTATGACCTCGTCGTCTCCATCAGTCACTGCGCGGCCAAGGGGGTCGTCACCCGGGCCGACACGCTCCACGTGTGCTATTGCAACACGCCGGTCCGGTATTTCTGGGACCTGGCGGCCGAATACTTCGACCCCGCGCGGGCGGGCTGGATGGAGCGGCTCATCGGTCCGTCCATCGCGCACCGGTTCCGCCTCTGGGATCGGATCAGTTCGGACCGCGTGGATCTTTTCATCGGGAACTCGTTTAACGTCCGGGATCGGATCCGGAAGCACTACCGGCGACCGGCGCTCGTGGTCTATCCGCCGGTCGATACCGAGTTCTTCACGCCGGACTCGCCCGCGCCGCTCCCGGCCGGAGAGGATGCTCCGTTCCTCACGGTGTCGGCGCTGGTCCCGTACAAAGGAGTGGACCTGACGATCCGAGCCGCGAACAAGATCGGCGCGAAGCTCCGCGTGATCGGCTCGGGCCCGGATCTGAAGCGGCTCCGCGCCCTCGCGGGACCCACGGTGCGCTTCGAGGAGTGGGTGTCGATGGAGGCGCTGCGGGAGGCGTACCGCGGGTGCCGCGCGCTGATCCAGGCCCACGAGGAGGATTTCGGGATCGCGCCGCTGGAGGCGCTCGCGTGCGGCCGCCCGGCGGTCGCCCTCGCGAAGGGGGGAGCGCTCGAGACGGTGACCCCGGACACGGGCATCCTCTACCGTGAGCCCACGGAAGAGGCGCTCACCGAGGCGATGCGCGAAGTGACGCGGCGCAAGTTCGATCCCGTGGTACTCCGCCGCCAGGCGCTCCAGTTCAGCCGCGAGCGCTACCGCACGGAGATGAAGACGCTCCTCGAGACCGCTTATCGCGCCCACCTGGCACGACACGAGGACCCCGAGGCGGTCGAGCGCCCGGCACGACGGTGCAACGAGACCCAAGACGTCCTCTGAGGGCGCGCCCGCGGCGCGTCGCCCGGCTCCTCCTCGCTTCGGCGCTGGCCGGCTCGGTTCTTCTCGTCACCCTTCGGCCCCACGCATCCCGCTCCGCCGCGAACGCCACGAGCGACTTCAAGAATTTCGAGGCATTACAGACTCATCCACTCGCCATCACGCCCGACGGATCGAGACTTCTGGTCCTGAACACGCCCGACACGCGGCTGCAGATATTCGGGATCGGCGCGGGAACACTCGACGCGCTCGGTGAGGTGCCGGTGGGCCTCGAGCCCGTCTCGGTCCGCGCCCAGGACGACAGCACCGCGTGGGTCGTGAATCAGGTCTCGGACGATGTGAGCGTCGTGGATCTCAAGACCCTGAGCGTCCGGGCCACCCTCCGGGTGGGGGACGAGCCGACCGACATCGCCTTCGCGGGGACGCCGCTTCGGGCCTTCGTGTGCGTGAGCGGAGAGGACCAGGTGAAGGCGTTCGACCCGGCGACGCTGCTCCCGTCGTTCGCGACGCCGGTCTTCGGCCGCCACCCGCGCGCGCTCGCGGTGGGCGGCGGAGGGAGCACGGTCTACGTGACGGTCCTGGACGCGGGGAACAGGACGACCACCGTCGGCGCCAAGGTCGTGACGGCGCTGGGCGGGCCATCGCCGCCGAATCCGCCCCAGGATCCCTCGCTGCCGCCCGCGCCCGCGGTGGGCGTCATCGTGCAATGGGACGGCGCGCACTGGGTCGACGACGGCCTCCCGGCGCCCAAGATCTGGGACGCGGCACTCCCTCCCGGGTTCTCACTCCCCGACGTGGGCGTCGCGATCCTGGACGCGAACACGGGCGCCGTCACGAACACGGTGCCCGGCGTCGGCACCAACAACTTCGACATCGCGGTCGATCCCGCGAGCGCGACGCTCTACGTGACGAACACGGAAGCTTCGAACCGGACGCGCTTCGAGCCGAACCTGAGCGGCCGGTTTCTGCAAGACCGCATCACGCTGATCGCGGGCGGCGGCACGGGAGCGGTCACGCCCGTCCACCTCAACGCGCACATCAACTATGCGGTGAGTCCAGGGTCGCAATCCGAGCGGGACCTGAGCCTCGCGGAGCCGATCGACGTCGTGGTGAACGCGGACGCAGGAAAGGCCTATGTGTCGGCCATGGGGCAGAGCCGGGTCGGCGTGCTGGATCTGGCGGGCCACGTCACGAACCGGATCGCCACCTCGGGCTTGCCCTCGGCGCCGGGAATCGCGCCCGCGGAGCCGCGCGGCCCCACGGGTCTGGCGCTGGATGTCGCGCGCCATCAGCTCTTCGCGTTGAACCGATTCACGAGCTCGATCGCGATCCTCGACACCGACACCGAGACGAAGATCGGGGAGGTGGCGCTGCGGTTCGATCCCAGCCCGCCCGAGATCCGGAGCGGGCGGCGTTTCCTCTACGACGGGAACCTCTCGGCGCATGGGGACCTGGCCTGCGCCAGCTGCCACGTGGGAGGTAATCTCGACGCCATCGCCTGGGATCTCGGAAATCCACTCGGGACCATGGCGCCGAGTCTCCAGCTCTCAGGGCGGCAGGTCCATCCGATGAAGGGACCGATGACCACCCAATCGCTCCGTGGGCTTGCCGACACCTCGCCCTTCCATTGGCGCGCGGATCGCCAGGATTTCACGCGATTCAATCCGGCCTTCATCAGCCTCCTGGGCGCGCCCGATTCGCTCTCGACGATCGATATGCAGAAGTACAACGACTTCATCATGACGATGGCGTACCCGCCGAATCCGAACCAGCGGCTGGACCGGGGATTCGCGGCGCTCGCGGATTCCGGCCGCGTGGAGTTCGAGTCGAGGCCGCACGACGGCGGGCAGCCCTGCGCGCTCTGCCACACGCTTCCCACGGGCACGGACCGGATCATCATCCCGGGGACGCTCCTGCAAGAGAGCCAGGACTTCAAGGTGCCGCAGCTCCGGAACATGTACCAGAAGACGGGATTCGCGCTCGCCGCGGGAGCGCAGAAAAGGGGATTCGGCTTCCTCCACGACGGCTCGGTCGACAACATCGTGGATTTCCTGAGGTCTCCGGTCTTCCAGTTCCCGGACACCATGGCCCGCTACGAGGTCGCCGCGTTCGTGATGTCGTTCGACACGGGGACGGCCCCCTCGGTCGGAAGGGAGCTCACGGTGAACGGCGCGAACAAGAACGCGTCCGGTGTCACGGCGCTCCTGGACTCGCTCTACGCCCAGGCGGACGCCTCGAACTGCGACCTCATCGCGCACGGGCGGATCGGTGGCGTGATGAAGGGGTTCCTCTACCAGGCGGGGCACAGCTTCATCAGCGACTACGATCCGGAGGGCTCGATCTCGTCCGATTCGCTGCGGTCCCTGGCGGCGAACGGGGGCGAGATCACGTACATGGGCGTGCCGCCGGGCGCGGGAATGCGCATGGCCGTCGATCGCGACCGCGATGGGTACCGCGACCGCTGGGAGATCGCGCAGGGCTCGGATCCGGCCGACCCGCTTTCCACGCCCGCCATCACGGCCGCGGGAGGAGGCGCTACGCCCGAGGTCGCCCGCCTCGAGCAGAACCGCCCGAACCCGTTCAATCCTGAGACTGTTATTCCGTACGACGCGGGTCCCGGCGGGCGCGTCGCGC
>DASQBE010000169.1:0-4964 GCA_035635355.1 Binatia bacterium
TACCACCGCCCTGGAAGTCCACGTTCCCCAGGACGATCATGATCCCGTTGTAGTTGACGGTTCCGCCAAGATGACAATCGCCGTCCACGATGAGCACTCCCGCGCCGCTTCCGTTACCGGTAATGCTCAGATCGCCGGCCACGTGCACGATCTTCAGGGCGCCGATCGCGCCCCAGGTGGACATGTCCGGGTTGCTCGTGTTGCCGGCGTAGTTGAGGTCCGCGATCTGGGTCCAGGAGGCCGCGATCGCGGGAAGATCCAGGTTCACCGGAGAGGTCTGGACGCTGGGATCCGCGCCCGAGCCCTCGACGTTGTCGAGCTGCTGACCCGTGATCGCGTTCGTGATCGACGTCGCGTTGTTCGGCGACGAGATGCCGGGGAGCGGCGTGGCCCCTGCTAGGGTGTCGTAGGGCGCCGTCGGATTGTGGTCGTGCCCGTCGATGTAGAACGAGTTACCGTTGAAGTTCATGGGCCCTTCGGTGTAGACCGAGCCCGGCACCGGAGGTAGCGGCCACTTGATGGCCTCCACGGTGACGGTCTTCGCGCCCACGCCCTTCCGTCCGGCCGCGGTCACGATCAGCTCCGGCTGACCAACGGTCAGGTTCTCCACCGGCGGCGTCGTCGGGTTGTTGTCGCTGTCGCCGAAACGCAGCACCTGGCCCGCGCCGTTCACCTTGTAGCGCACCTTCACCCAGGGGTAGTCGAGCTTGCTCGAGAGCGCGAGGCTCGATTGCTTGGACCCGGTCTCGGGGTAATGCTCGCTCGACTCGTCGATGGCCGCGTCCAGATCGTTGTCGAGACCGTCGCTCAGGGTGGCGTTGTATTGGGGGTCGAGCCCGGAGTTGCCGGGATCGTTCACGATGTATTTGCCCCAGCCCGGCGTCAGGGTTCCGGTCGGCTCACCAATGTACGTTCCCGCCGGCGCGTTCGGGTCGGACATGCGCAGAAGCACCTCGCTGATGCCCGCCTCCGCGTTATTGAACGCCTGCGTGGAGGTCACCTGGTTGCCGGCGATCTGCTTGTCGCCCTTGGTCACGGCGACATACGAGATTCCGAGCGACGTGAGCAGGAAGAGGATGAGAAGCGCCACGATCATGGCGTTCCCCGCATCCGGTCGCGCGCTCCCCGAGAGAAGCGTCCATTCGCGTTTCATACGAGTCACCCCTTCAGATTCCTTCCCTTTCCTTCCCTGGCTCATCGCTCTCGCCACCACGAGAGGGTATAGCGCCCGACCGCGTTGGCCGCGTTCACGGCCTCGGTCGAGTAGTAGACGTCGGCGGACCCATGCACATCCGATGCGTTCACGACCGTGCCCTGGTAGATGAGCCCTCCGAGGATATGGGCGATGTCGGAGGAACCGCCTCCCGCGAGGTCGACGTCTCCCAGGCAGATCACGACTCCTGTAAAGGACGAGCCGCCGCGCATGTCGAGATTTCCATTCACGATGAGGATTCCGCCGCCGGTCCAGTTGCCGGTGCACGCAAGATTCCCGTTCACAGCGGTCACCTTGGGATTCGTCAGCGACCCGTACGTCGGGGAGCTGCCGGACCACGCCTGGTTCCCGTTGAGAGCGTTGTCGGCCATTCCGGAGAATTGAGTCCAGAGCGAGTTGAAGTTGTAGGTGAACGGCGACTGCTGCACGCTCCCGTTCCCTCCCGCCCCCGAGACGTTGTCGACCTGGTTGTTGCCCAGGTTGTCCGAGACTCCCGTCGTCCCCCCCATGCTCATGACACCGGGGACCGCGGGCGCGCCGGGAATCGTGTCCAGAGGCGGCGTGGCGGCGTGATCATGCCCGTCCACGAAGAACGCATTGCCGTCGAAGCTGAGCGGGCCCCCCGCCCAGATGGCGCTCTCGACCTGGACGAGCGGGAACCGCACCGCCTCGGCTTCCAGGATCTTGTCGGCGCTTCCCTTCCGGCCGCGCGCGGTGATCCGGAGCACGGGCTGGCCCTTCGTGAAGTTCTCGACCGGAGGAGTCGTCGGGTCGTCATCGGCGTCCCCGAACAGGACCAGGTTCGTGCCCTGCGTCTTGTACTCCACGCGCACGTAGGGATACCGGAGCGCGCTCGCATTCACGACCTGCTTGGTGAGCACCTCCGGGTAGCGCTCGCCCGGCTCGTCGATGAGCCCGTTCTCGTTGTTGTCCAGGCCGTCGTGCTCCAGCGCCGGACCATCCGGATCCAGCGCGCTCCGCCCGGGGGAGATCACGATGTACCGCCCCCAGCCCGCGACGGGACCCGCCGCCGGTCCGATGTAGCTCGAGGACTCGGCCGGGAAGGCCATTCGATGGAGTCCCTCGGTGATGCCCGCCTCGGCGGCATAGAGCGCCTGGGTGGCGGTCATGGAATTGCCCGCGATCTGTTTCTCCGATTTGGTCACCGCGACGTACGCGACACCGGCCGTCGTGAGGACGAGCAGCACGAGAAGTGCTACCACCATGGCGTTGCCCGAGTCCCCGCTCGTGGCGCCCCTGTGCCCCGCGAAACCCGAGGTTTCGCTCCAGCCGGTCCGCATGACGTCCTTCTCCTTCATGGTTACGGTAATACCGTCGAGGAATACGGGTTCAGGTAGATCACGATGTCGCCCGTGCTGGTACCGGTCGAGGTGCCCGCCACGATGTCCGGAACGGGATCCTGGTCCAGGTGATCCTGCGAGCACTCGAGCTTGCCGATCGCGAGCGCGTTCACCGTGCCGCCCGCGTTCGCGTCCTGCCAGCTCAGGACGGACGGGATGATGTTGCCCGAGGCGGCCGACGGGTTGCAGAAGAAGGCCTGGACGGCCGGGGGCGTACCGCCGCCCGCGCCGGCCGTGCCGACCACGATGTCGTTGTTGCTGCTGTTGTACACCAGCGGTCCGAGCGCGATCGCGGTGGCCGGTCCGGCCGTGGAGATCTCGTCCTGCCTGGTGAGCGAGCCGGTCATGGTCCCGTTGTTGTGCCAGAACTCGCACTTTCCGGTGTTGCTTCCGGTCCGCAGCGCCACGACCACGTCGGGGCTCCCGTCGGAATCCATGCGCGCGGTCCCGAGGCCGTAGACCGAGCCTCCGACCGCCGTCGTGTACACGGTCGTGAACCGCGTGAGCGGGAGCGTATTGCTGAAGAAGATGTCGGCGCTGCCGGACGTGTCGCCGCTGTTCCGCTTCGTGCCCGCCACGATGTCGAGATATCCGTCGCCGTTCATGTCGGCCAGGGAGACGCTCCGGACCTCGCCGCTCGCGGTGTACACGTCGAGGATGCTCGAGTGCGCATAGCCGCCCAGACCGTCGCCCCACCACACCGCCACCTTGCCGGCGTTGTTGCCGGTCTTCTGGCCGATCACGACGTCGAGGCGGCCGTCGTTGTTGAGATCGCCAATGGCGACCGAGTTCACCTCGCCGGTGCCCGGGCTGTCATAGTAGGTCGCGTTCGGGACCGGGGGCGACGCGGTCGTGCCGATCTTGCCCGGGGTCTCGCCCGCGTTGCCGAAAGCCTGATTTCTCCAGACCTGGAAGCGCCCCGTGTTGGAGGCGGTGATGACGCCCGCGACCACGTCCTTCGCCGCCGCGCTGGAGTTGTCCACGTTTCCGGCCGCGAGCGAAGCCACGTCGTAGGAAGCGTTGCCCGAGTAGCTCGCCGTCGGCTGGAAGTACACGTTGCCCGAGTACCTGCCGGGCTCGCCGTTCCACCACACGCGGATGTTCGTGATGCCGCTCGCCTTGGTGCCCACCACGATATCGAGGTCGTGCTGACCGTCGGTGGTCGTGGCCGAGCCTTCCTGGGAATCGTTCTCGTTCAAGTCCGCAACCACCATGGAGAGAATGCGGTCGGTGGAGAGATGGATCGGAGGCTGGCTGGGCGGAAGCCCCGTGCCCGTACCCGTCCCCGTGCCTGTGCCGGTGCCGCTGCCCGAGCCCGTTCCCGTCCCGCTGCCTGTCCCGGTGCCCGTTCCGGTGCCGGTCCCGGTGCCCGTGGCGCCGGTGTTGGCCGCATAGCTCACGTTGGCGGTCGCGAGGAACGGGAAGTTGCGCGGCTCGACCGAGGTCGCCACGTTCACGCGGTCATAGCTTCCGTTCTCCAGATTCTTCTGCTTCGTCTCCGTGACCATGTTCAGGAGCACGGTCTGCACGTTGCTCTTGACGCCGGGAGCCGGCGGCTTGCCGAGATCCGGGTCGCTCACGGTCCTGCCGAAGAACACGCCGGCCGCGTCGTTGGCGGTCCCGGTCTTGAGCTCCAAGGCGGTGCCCCCCGTGTCGCGATACGAGAACAGCGGCACGTTCTTCGTCGTGACGTTGTCGGCGGTGCGCTGCGTGAGGCCGTACGCGACGATCTCGCCGTGTCCCGACGTGGGCAGCGGAATCGAATCGCCCGCCGTTCCGACCACGCGCCGGAGCACGAAGTCGTACGGGTTCGGGCTCGAGGCCACGATCGGATCGCTGGTATTGGAATCGAGGAAATAGGTGATGACCTCGCCCATGTCGATCTGGCGGTTTCCGTTGAGATCCAGGGCGAACGTCACCCGGTACTGGGAGCCGACCAGGATCGCGGCCTGGGTCGCGGGATTGACGCCGTAGCCCGCCGAACGAAGCTCGCGCGCGACCAGGTCCACGCCGCTTCGCGCGTTCTGGGTCGCCTCGGCCAGCTCGATCCCGACCTGCTGGGATTTCTCGCCGCGAACGTAGATCGAATAGATCGAGCCGATCACGACCGTGAAGAGCACGAGCGCGACCATCATCTCGACGAGCGTGAATCCTGCGTGGTGCTGCTTGCTTTGGATGCTCACGGATGCCACCTCGTTTGGAGGGCGGTTCCCTGCCCGGATCACCGCGTTACGTAACTGACCAGCTGCGCGGTCTGTGTCCCGTGCGAATCCGTCCAGCGGGACGTGACGTCGATCTTCTTGCAACCCGCCATCGGAATCGAATCGGTCACCACCCACGTTCGGGTGAACACCGACGTCGTGTCCGAGAACGTGCCCGCCGCGAGCGTT
>DASQBE010000170.1:0-12372 GCA_035635355.1 Binatia bacterium
GTTGGTGCCCGGCGGGGGCATGGCCTGGCTCCCCAACGAATTCCTCGTGAAGCCGAGCCGGCCGCAAATCGGGACCATCATCGGCGCGCGCATCTCGCCGAGCTGGGCGGCCGAGGCTCACGGGACGTACTTCACGTCGCCCGGCACGCAGCCCGCGCAGCCTACGCTGGGCATCTTCCACCTGGAGGGAAGCCTCACCTGGTTTCTCCTGGGGGACCGCGCGTTCACGCCGTATCTGACCGGCGGCGCCGGGGTGGCCTACCTTCACTACCAGAGCGCGCCCTCGAGCCTCCACCAGACCGAATTCGCGGGCGGAGGGGGATTCCGCATCGCGATGGGCGAGAGGGTCAGCCTGCGCCTGGAGGGCCGCGACCTCCGCTACAAGGTTCCCCTGACGCCGGGCGGTGCGCAGGATTACCGGAGCCAGCCGGAGGCGTTCGCAGGGATCTCCTTCGGAATCGGCGGTCCGCCACGAGATCGCGACCATGACGGCGTGCCCGACGACGACGACCGCTGCCCGGGGACTCCCGCCGGCGCGCGGGTGGACGCGGTCGGGTGCGCGATCGACAGCGACAACGACGGCGTCTTCGACGGCCTCGACCAGTGCCCCAACACGCCGGTCGGCGCGATCGTGGACCCGCGGGGATGCCCGCTGGATGCGGATGGCGACGGCGTGCCGGACGGGATCGACAAGTGCCCGGGAACGCCGAAGGGAGCGACCGTGGACGCGGCGGGGTGTCCGCACGACGAGGACGCGGACAACGTGCCCGACGGAATCGATCAATGCTCCGGGACGCAGAAGGGCTGCCTCGTGAACGCGAACGGCTGTCCCACCGACTCCGATGGGGACGGCGTCTGCGACGGGCTGGATCAGTGCCCCGACAGCTCGCCCAACGCGAAGGTGGACCAGAACGGATGCCCGATCGTCGTGAGCGACAAGGAAACGCAGCTCCTCGAGACCGGGATGATCCGCCTGCAGAACGTCAACTTCGACACGGGCCGGTCGACGATCCTGCCCGAATCGGAGCCGGTGCTGGACGAGGTGGGCAACATCCTCGCGCGGTGGCCCGAGCTCAAGATCGAGATCGGCGGCCACACGGACTCGCGCGGATCCGCCGCGAAGAACGCGCAGCTCAGCAAGGATCGCGCGCGCGCGGTGCTGGAGTATCTGACCTCGAAGTTCCCCGAGCTGGATCCGAGTCAGTTCTCGACGGTGGGATACGGCGCCTCGCGGCCGATCGCGAACAACACGACCGAGCTGGGGCGGTCCAAGAACCGGCGCGTGGAATTCAAAGTGCTGAACAAGGGCGCGCTCAAGAGAGAGAAGACCCAGCAGCGTGTCTTGCCCCGCGATCAGGCACGGTAACCCGTAGTTCTACGGAATCGCGATTCCGATCAGGCTCCGCGCGGTCGTGCCGATGGGGATCCATGGGCAGGCCTTGCCAGGGATGGCGGGGATACGGGAGCTGCGGCGACGCGGTTCCCGTTTTTGTTTTCCGGCGCCTACCGCGCTACCACCCTCCGCCCTTCGCGGTCGAGTCGCTCTGTGCGGCGCCGTTGCCGCCCTTCTGGAACTCGTCGATCTTCGTGGCCAGCTCCCCCGCCTGTTCCGACTTTCGTGAGACGAGCCACAGGAGCTGCTCCTTCGCCTTGGCGAGATCGCCCTTCATGAGATAGGCCTCCCCCAGATACTCGTGCGCCTGGGCGTACTCCGGCTGGATCAGGAGGCACTTCTCGTACGCCTCGAACGAGCGCTTCAGGTCGCCGGATTTCCGGGAGCAGAAGCCCACCATGTTCCAGGCCTCGAAGTAGGTGGGGTCCGTATCCACCGCGCTCTTGAACTTCTTGAGCGCCTTCCCGAACTTCTTCTTCGCGGAATCGGCCTTCCCGGCCGCGAGGTCCTTCTTGGCATCCTCCGAGATCTCCCAACCCTTGGCGTAGTCCTTCTCGGCGTCGGCGCGGCCCGGAACCAGGGTCGAGTCCGCGCCATGGCCGAAGCCCGCGGGCGAAGCCTCGGAGGGCGGCGGCTCCTGCCTCGGCGGCGGCGAGGGGGCGGAGCCCGACGCGAGGGCGGCGGGCGCCATCGCGAGGACGGCGAGCATGGAGCAAGCGAGTACGAGCTTCGACATGCGAGATCCTCCTGAGAATGTGACCGGACGGGCTCCAGCCTACCAGATCGCCCCCGATGAGGGTATTCTCGCCCGCCATGCACGATCCCGTCACCCCGCTCCTCCTCCGGCTCGCCATCCTGCTCGGCGCGGCGAAGCTCGGTGGCTGGCTCGCGGTGCGGTCGCGCCAGCCCGCCGTCCTGGGCGAGATCCTGGCCGGGATCCTGCTCGGAAACGTCGCCCTCCTCGGCATCCACGGCCTCGATCCCATCCGATCCGATCCCGTTCTCGCGGTCCTGGCCTCGCTCGGCGTGATCGTGCTCCTCTTCGAGGTGGGCCTCCAGTCCACGGTGAAGCAGATGCTCCACGTCGGCGGATCCTCCGCGCTCGTCGCCGTGCTCGGCGTCCTCACACCCCTCCTGCTCGGGTGGGCCGTGGGGGCCTGGCTCCTGCCGCAGGAACCCACGCTGGTCCACGTCTTCCTCGGCGCGGTCTTGACCGCGACCAGCGTCGGGATCACGGCGCGGGTGCTGCGCGATCTGGGCTACGCGGCCACGATCGAAGCGCGGATCGTCCTGGGGGCCGCGGTCCTGGACGATGTGCTGGGCCTCGTGATCCTGGCCGCGCTCACGGGCATGATCACCGCGGCGGACCAGGGTGGGAGCCTCTCGACGGTCGCCGTGGTGGCGATCTCGGCGAAGGCGCTCGGCTTCCTGGCCGGATCGATCCTGCTCGGGCTCTGGCTCACGCCCCGGCTCCTGGGTCTCGTCTCGCGCATGAGGGTGACCGGGATGCTCCTCACCACGGGGCTTCTCTTCTGCTTCGCGCTCGCCTACCTCGGAACGCGCGTGGGCCTCTCCCCCATCGTGGGCGCCTTCGCGGCGGGCCTGATCCTCGAATCCCATCAGTTCCAGGGGTTCGAGGAGAGCCGCGCCCAAAGCCTCGAGTCCCTGCTCCACCCCATCTCGACCTTCCTGGTCCCGATCTTCTTCGTGCTCACCGGATTCCGGGTGGACCTGGCCGCGTTCGCGGACCCGGGAGTTCTCCTGCTGGGGCTGGCGCTGACGGCCGCCGCCTGGATCGGGAAGCAGGCCTGCTCGCTGGGCGTCCTGGAGCGCGGCGCAAACCGCGTCGCCATCGGCCTGGGGATGGTGCCGCGCGGCGAGGTGGGGCTCATCTTCGCGAGCGTGGGCGTGGCCCTGACGATCGGCGGGCGCCCCGTCATCCCGCCGGGGATCTACGCCGCCCTGGTCCTCATGGTGATCGTCACGACCCTCGTCACCCCGGCGGCGCTGAAGTGGAGCCTGGAGCGCGGTGGAGGGACCGCCCCAGCGCCGACCCCAGGAGATCCGTAGCGGCGCGCACGCGCCCTAAGTCGGGCGCGACGTCCGCGCCGCTCTGCGTGAGCGCCCAGATCACATCCTCGGTGGCCACGTTCCCCGAGGCTCCCGGCGCGAACGGGCACCCCCCGACGCCGCCCGCCGAGGAATCGAAGGTCGAGATCCCCCGCTCGTAGGAAGCGAGCACGTTCGCGATCGCGGTGCCGTAGGTGTCGTGGAAGTGCATCGCGAGCCGGTCCTGATCCACGTGGTCCAGCAGCCTGTCGAGCAGCGTCATCACGTCCGCGGGCACGGCCTTCCCGATCGTGTCGCCGATCGAGATCTCGTCCACGCCCAGGTCGGTGAGCCGTTTCACCACATCCACCACCGCCTCGGGGGCAATCTTCCCCTCGTAGGGACACCAGAACGCCGTGGAGACATAGCCGCGAACGGGAATCGAGGCGCCGCGCGCGCCCTCGACGACCGGCTTGAACCGCTCGATCGACTCGGCGATCGAGGCGTTCACGTTCTTGCGATTGAAGGTCTCCGACGCGGCCGTGAACACGGCGGCTTTCCCGATCCTGGCACGAAGCGCCCGCTCCAGCCCGCGCTCGTTCGGGACCAGGGCCGAGTAGAGGGTCCCTTCCCGTCGCCGGATCCGGGCGAAGACCTCCTCCGCGTCGGCGAGCTGGGGCACGCGATCGGGCGAGACGAAGGCGCTCACCTCGATCTCCTCGTATCCCGCCTCCGAGAGGGCGTCCACGAACCGGACCTTGACGTCGGTCGGAATGGTCTTCGCCTCGTTCTGGAGACCGTCGCGCGGCCCGACTTCCGTGATCTTGACCCTCACGCGCGCGGCTCCAGCACCACGAGCAGATCGCCCAGCTCGACGCGCGCTCCCGCCTCGCATCGCACCTCGGCGATCACCCCGTTCTCCGGCGCGACCAGGCGGAACTCCATCTTCATCGCCTCGATGGTCACGAGGAGATCCCCCTCGGACACCGAGGCGCCGGCCTCGGCCGCGACCTGGACCACCCGCCCGGTCATGGGAGCGCGCAGCTCGTCGGCGGAGGGCGTGCCCTTCGCCAAGGTCTCGCCGCGCTCCTCCTCGAGGAAGAAGCTCCGGCCCTCGCAGGAGACCCAGAGGCCTCGCCGTCCCCGCGCCACCGCGCACCGGGTCGCGCGTCCGCCCGAGCGAACGTCGAACCAGAAGCCCTCGTGGCTCACGTCCGCCTCGAAGCGGCGTCCCCCCAGGTCGAGCGCGACCCGCCCTCCCTTTCGCTCGTAGGTCAGCGCGATCGGGGTCCCGCCATGGCGCAGGAGGAGCTTCCGGCTCACCGCCGCCCCCACGCGCCGAGACGCTGCCAGGGCGAATAGCGGTCGGTATCCTCATCCCCTCCGCGCGCGCTCCGCGGCGTCGAGGCGTAGGCCGCGACCGCGGCGAGGGCCGGATCCGGAATCGTGTCCGGCGCGGGCCACGCGCGCGCCTCCACCGTGTCCGTGAAGGTCTCGCCCCCACGGAACGCGCCGTCCTCCAGGAGGTCGATCAGGAACGGCTGATTGGTGGTCACCCCGAGCAGCGCCGTGCCTCGGAGCGCCCGCACGAGCCGGGTCCTCGCCTCCTCCCGGTCGCGCCCGTGCGCGATGATCTTGGCGAGGAGCGAGTCGTAGTAGGGCGTCAGCGTCTGGCCCTCCGCGATGCCGGAGTCGACCCGCAGCCCATCCTCCTCGTGCCAGGCCAGCACGAGGAGCGTTCCCGTCTGCGGCAGGTAGCCGTGGTAGGGATCCTCCGCGCAGAGGCGCGCCTCGATGGCGTGGCCGCGCAGCTCGGGAGCTCCCCGCGAGCCCAGCGCCTCGGCGAGCGGCCGCCCGGCCGCGATCAGGACCTGGGCGCGCACCAGGTCCAGCCCGCTTCGCATCTCGGTCACCGTGTGCTCCACCTGGAGCCTCGTGTTCACCTCGAGGAAATAGAAGGCCCCGTCCGACCCGAGGAGGAACTCCGCCGTCATCGCGCCCGAGTAGCCGGCGGCCGTCGCGAGCGCGACCGCCGCGCCCTGCATGGCGGCCCGGATCGCGGGCGTCACCGCGACCGACGGGGACTCCTCGATCAGCTTCTGGTGCCGCCGCTGCAGGCTGCATTCGCGCTCCCCCAGGGCCACCGCCTCGCGGCCGTCCGAGAGGATCTGGATCTCGACGTGGCGCGCCGGATGGACGTATTTCTCGAGCAGGAGCCGGTCGTCCCCGAACGCCGATTTCGCCTCGCGCTGAGCCGCGTCGAACGCCGACGGGATCTCCCCCGCCGCGCGGACGAGCCGCATGCCGCGCCCCCCGCCGCCGCCCGCCGCCTTCAGCATCACGGGAAACCCCACACGCTCCGCTTCCGTCCGCACGCGCGCCGCGGATCCGATCTCCTCGGCGCCCGGGACCAGGGGCACGCCCGCGGAGGCGGCGGTCCGGCGCGCCGCGGACTTGTCGCCGAGGCGGGCCATGCTCTCGGGCGAGGGGCCGATGAACGCGATCCCCGCCGCGCGGCATTCCGCCGCGAAGGCCGCGTTCTCGGAGAGGAACCCATAGCCGGGGTGGATCGCGTCGGCCCCCGTGCGCCGCGCGGCCTCGAGGATCGCCGCCGCGTGGAGATAGCTCTGCGCGGGCGGCGCGGGACCGATCGCGACCGATTCGTCGCCGGCGCGCGCGTGAGGCGCGCCGCGGTCCGGATCGGAGTACACCGTGACGGAGGGGATCCCCATGGCGCGGAGCGTGCGGCACACGCGCACGGCGATCTCGCCGCGGTTCGCGACGAGCACCTTCCGGAACGGCCCGCCGCTCATGGCTTCCAGGAGGGCGCGCGCTTCTCCAGAAAGGCGCCGAGGCCCTCCTGTCCCTCGGCCGAGGCGCGCAACGCCGCGATGACGCGGACCGCGTTTTCGATGGCGTCCTTGCGAGGGCGGCCGAGCGATTCCCGGATCAGGTTCTTCGCGGCCGAGACGGCGTGCGGCCCGTTCCCGTTCAGGGCGGCCATGAAACGATCCACCGCCGCGTCCAGATCCCCGGCCGGAACGACCTCGTGGACCAGCCCCATGGCCCGGGCCTCGGCGGCGCCGAAGATCTCGGCGGTGAGGAAGTAGCGGCGCGCGGCGGAGGCGCCGATCTTCGGAAGCACGAAGGCGGAGATCACCGCGGGCGCGATTCCCAGCCGGGCCTCCGTGAAGCCGAACTTCGCCGCGTCCACGGAGACCACGATGTCGCAGCAGGCGATGAGCCCCATGCCGCCGCCCAGGCAGGCGCCGTTCACGCGGGCGATGGTCGGGAGGGGAAGCTCGTCGAGCGCGCGGAGCATCGCCGCCATGCGCATGGCGTCCGCCTCGTTCTCGTCGCGCGAGGATCCCGCGCTCCGGCGCATCCAGTTCATGTCGGCGCCCGCGCAGAAGGTCTCGCCCCCGCCGGTCAGGATCAAGGCGCGCGGTGCCTGGCCTGCTGCCGCGTCCCAGGCCTCGTGCGTCTCCTGGAGCGCGTCCAGGATCTCCCCGATGAGCCGGTCGTCGAAGGCGTTTCGCACCTCGGGGCGATCGAGCGTGATGCGCGCGGCGGGAGGGGAGAGATCCAGCTTGAGGCGGGTGTAGGCTTTCATGGCTCCGCCGCTACATCCGGAAGACCGGCGCCAGGCCCCGGACGACCGGCGCGTTCAGCGCGGCGGAGAGGGCGAGCCCGACCGCTTCCCGCGTCTGCGCGGGATCGATGACGCCGTCGTCCCAGAGGTGTCCGGTCGCGAAGTAGGGGCTTCCCTCCGCCTCGTACTTCGCGAGCACCGGATCCGCGATCGCCCGGGCCTCCTCGGGCGAGAGGCTCTTCCCCTCGCGCTGGAGCTGCTCGCGCTTCACCTGGACCAGGACCTCGGCCGCCTGCTGGCCGCCCATGACCGAGATGCGCGAGTTCGGCCAGGCGAAGAGGAACCGCGGGCGATACCCGCGGCCGCACATGGCGTAGTTCCCCGCCCCGTGCGAGGCGCCGATGAGCACCGTGATGCGCGGGACCGCGGCGGTCGCGACGGCCTGGACCATCTTGGCGCCGTCCTTGGCGATCCCGCCCGCTTCGTATTTCTTCCCCACCATGAAGCCCGTGATGTTCTGGAGGAACACGAGCGGGATCCTGCGCTGCGCGCAGAGCTCGACGAAGTGGGCGCCCTTGAGCGCGCTCTCCGAGAAGAGCACGCCGTTGTTCGCGACGATCCCCACCGGGTAGCCCATCCACCGGCCGAAGCCGCAGACCAAGGTGGCGCCATAGCTCGCCTTGAATTCGTGGAAACGGCTTCCGTCCAGGAGCCGCGCCAGCACCTCGTGGACGTCGTAGGGTTGCTTGAGATCGGGCGGCAGCACGCCGTAGAGCTCCTCCGGCGGATACGCCGGATCCTCCGGCTCGGCCAGATCCAGATCGACCCTCTTCACCCGGTTCAGGTTGGCGACGATGTTCCGGACGATGGCGAGCGCTTCTTCCTCGTTCGCCGCCATGTGGTCCACCACCCCGCTCACGCGCGCGTGCACCTCGGCCCCGCCCAGGTCCTCCGGGGTCACCTCCTCGCCGGTCGCGGCCTTCACGAGCGGCGGCCCGGCCAGATAGATGGTTCCCGCGCCCTTCACGATCACGTTCTCGTCGGACATGGCCGGCACATAGGCGCCGCCCGCGGTGCACATGCCCAGCACCGCGGCGACCTGGGCGATGCCCTCGGAGGACATGACCGCCTGGTTGTAGAAGATGCGGCCGAAGTGCTCCTTGTCCGGAAAGACCTCGGCCTGCAGGGGCAGAAAGACGCCGCCCGAATCCACGAGGTAGACCGCGGGCATCCGGTTCTCGAGGGCGATCTCCTGGGCGCGGATGTGTTTCTTGATGGTGATCGGGTAGTAGGTGCCGCCCTTGACCGTCGGGTCGTTCGCGACGATCACGCATTCGGTCCCGGATATGGACCCGACCCCGGTCACGATCCCGGCGGCGGGTATCTCCTCCGCGTAGACGCCCCCCGCGGCCAGAGCGGAGAGCTCCAAGAACGGCGTGTCCGGGTCCAAGAGCCGCTCGATGCGCTCCCGCACGAGGAGCTTCCCACGCTTGCGCGAGAGCTCGACCGCCTGGGGCGAGGCCGCCCTGGCCACCCCGTCGAGACGGCGGCGAAGGTCCGCGGCCAGCGCCTCGTGGTGGGCGCGGTTCCGCTGAAACTCGGGGGAGTCGGTCTTGATGTGGCTGCGCAGGGTCTCCATGGGACCCAGACACTCTAATCGCTGATGGGCCAAAGGGAAAGGGGGGAGTATGGGGCTCCGATCGGGCTTCAGATGGGCGCTACGCGTGCCGATGGAACATCTGTCCTACACGCCCCCTCATCCGGAGGAATCTTTGTCCCGCGAAAAAACCAGCACGGTGCAGAAACAGGCCGATCGCAGGACGACGGCGCTCTTTGGGCTCGTCATCCTCGTCCTGCTGGGGTTCGCGTTCACCATCCAGACCCTCTGGGTCTCGGTGGTTCGATCCGGGTTCCTGGGGGACAACGCGCCCGCGGGCGGCTGGATGCTCCTCGTGGGGCTCGTGGGGCTCACCGTGCTCTTCTGCCTCTACATCATGCACCAGCAGGGTGAGATCAACCGCTTCCGGACGCGGCTCATGACCGAGCAGATGGAGCTGGAGCAATCGCGCGGGAGGTTGGCCGAGCTGACCTCGCTCTTCCAGCTCGGAAACAGCCTGCACATGGACCTCCCCCTGGACACGATCTTGGAGATCACGGTCCGCCGGGTGGCGAGCACGCTCCATTCGCACGACGTCTCGCTCTACCTCTACGATCCTCAGACGAAGCTATTGAAAGTAAGGGCCCGATTCGGGCTCACGCCGAAGGAGGCGGACGCGGAGGTGAAGCTGGGGGACGGGGCCGTGGGGTGGGTAGCGCGCCACCGCGAGCCGATCCTCATGCGCGCGACCGATCGGGAGGCGCGTTACGCCGACCATTTCACGGCTCATCCCGACGCGGGATCCGCCCTCATCCTTCCGGTCAACTTCGAGAACCGGTGCGTCGCGGTCTTGCAGGTACACCGCGCGGTGAAGGCGGAGCCCTTCCGGCTGGAGCACCGTGACGTGGGCCAGCTCTTCGCGGACAACGTCGCCGGCGTCATCGAGCGGGCTTTGGTCGTGCAACACCTGGAAGCGCGGGCCGTCGACATCAAGCCCACCGCGAAGGCCGAGGCCGGGTCGCAGCAGCCGACTCCATTCCAGGACTCGTTCCTCTCCTCGGCGGAGAACGAGCTCAAGGCGCCCCTCACCACCATCCTGGCCTACTCGGAGGTGCTGGACCAGAACGACAAGCGCATGACCACCTCGATGCGGCGCGAGTTCACGGCGCGCGTCCGGGGCGAGGCGCTGCGCCTCCTGAACCTCGTGGACGACGTTCTGGACCTGGCCCGGCTCGAGACCGGACGCTTCCTGCTGGATCTCCGGGTGGACAACGTGAACAAGATCTCGCGGGCCGCGGTGGATGCGGTCCGGGGCGTCGCGTCCAGCAAGCAGGTGGACCTGGAGCTCAAGCTGGACGAGAAGATTCCGGATCAGCATCTGGACGCGGTGAAAGTACGCCAGGCGATCCTGCACCTTCTCCAGAACGGGATCCGCTTCTCCCCCGCGAAAGGCCGCGTGTCGCTCGCCACCTGGGTCGGGGACGACTACGTCCAGATCGAGGTGCGGGATTCGGGCCCCACGGTCGAGCCGGAGGCGGCGCCGCTGGTGTTCGACATCGAGGCCCAGGGCGAGGGGCTCAGCAAGCGGGTGAAGGACGGCTTGGGATTCGGCCTCCACCTCACGAAGCGTTTCGTGGAGCTGCACGGAGGCGAGGTCGGCGTGGGCGAGAGCCCGAGCGGCGCCGGGGCGGCGTTCTGGATCCGCCTCCCGCGCGGAGAGGGCCTCGAGAGCGTCCTCGGGCGCGATCCCTTCGCCGAGGAGATATGGCAGAAGCAGTGATGAGGGCCTAGGCGGGCCTACCCACGTTTTCCGGCGTCACCACCCTCGAAGACCGCCCGCATCCTGACGAACTCCGACTCCTGACCCGCGGCGATGAAGACGAAGAACGCGATCAGCATGAGGATGGGGTTGGAGCCGACCAGGCCCAGAAACCCCAGTACGAACGCGATCGCCTGTCCCACGATCGCCGCCACGCGCGTGGCCCGAACGTAGTCGAGGCGCATCGCGAGGATCGCGCGCAGCACCCGCCCCCCATCCATGGGAAACGCCGGGATCAGGTTGAACGCGGTGACGCCGACGTTGAACGCGAAGAGCCGGGCGATGAAGCTCCGCTCGAGCAGGCCCGGATCGCCGAAGTCGTACATGCGCGAGGAGAAACGCATGACGAGGAGGAGCGTCCCCGCGATCACCACGTTCACCAGCGGCCCGGCCAACGCCACCGCCACCTCCTGCGACGGACGGCGCGGGATGCGGTCGAGGCGGGCCACGCCGCCGATCGGCAGGAGCGTGATGTCCCGCGTCACGACGCCGTAGCGACGTCCGGTCAGGGCATGCCCGAACTCGTGGAGCACGACGCAGGCGAAGGCGGCGAGGATGAACCCGACGCCCTCCGCCGCGTGCGCCAGCCCGCGCGCGGCGCCCGACCAGAAGAGCCATACCAGGAGCAGGAAGAACGTCACGTGGATCCGGACCGGAATCCCGGCCACGCTCGCCACCTTCCAGGACCAGCGCATACTTCCATTCTGCGCCACCTCCGGCGCGAATGCATCCGCCGGCTCGAAGATTCGGGTTGCGGCCGCGCTCTGTTCTATACTCATAGACGCTGTTTCGTTCCGCCCACTGGGCTCTTTCTTCTCTCGATTCGGAGGAACCCCATGTCTCGACGGATCCCCGTAGTCGCCGCCGTGGCCTTGTCCCTCTTCTCGTTCTTCCCCCTGTCGGCTCGAGCGGACGAGGAGCCTGGGGCGGTGCACAAGAGCGGCAGCATCGGATTTCACCAGTCCGCAGCTCCCATCGGCGTCCGCTGGTGGGTCGCGGGTCAGAAGGTGGGCCTCGATCTCGGGGTCGGTTTCGCCTCGGACCCGTCCTTGCCGTACCCGGGCGAGCATCTGAAGAGCGTCGCGTTCAGCGCGGGCGTCCCGATCTGCGTGCAGAGCTGGTCGCGGATGCATGTCCTCTTCCGGCCCGGCGTTCTGTATCAGACCCAGCAGGTCGAGTCCTCGGTCTTCCCGGCGGCCTTCGCGACCGAGAGTGAGAAGACCCTGACCTTGAGCGGCGAGATCGAGGCGGAGGCGTTCCTTCTCGAGAACTTCAGCGTCTCCGCGAGCACGGGAGTCGCCTACGAGAGCTTCGATCCCGGCTTCGGGGCCGACAAGGAGAAGAGCTTCCGGACCGTCGGCGGCAACTTCACCAGCGTCGGATTCCACGCGTACCTGTTCCACTAGAAACGAACGAGCCCCCGGGGGAACGCTCCCGGGGGCTCTTCGTTCGGTGGCCGAGGCCTATTTCCGGAGGTAGCGGGCCAGCCAGTCGTGCACCTCGCGGTTCCAGACGAGCGAGTTCCGGGGCTTCAGCACCCAGTGATTCTCGTCGGGAAAGAACACCAACCGCGCGTCCACGCCCTTCGCTTTGTAGATGTTGTACACCGCCAGCGCCTGGTTGTGCGGCACGCGGTAGTCGCGCTCGCCGTGGACGATGAGCATCGGCGTCTTGAAGCCGCGCGCGAAGCGGGCGGGATTCCAGCGGTCGATCGCCTCCAGCCGGTCCCACGGCTCGCCGCCGTAGGACTGATGCCGGCCCTGGGTGATGTCGCTCCCGTACTCGGCCAGGAGATCGAACACGCCCGCGTGATTCACCAGGCAGGCGAAGCGGTCCGTCTGCCCCGCGATCCAGCACACGAGGTAGCCGCCGTAGCTTCCGCCCGTGGCCGCCATGCGCTTCTCGTCGATGGTCCCGGTCTC
>DASQBE010000171.1:0-3947 GCA_035635355.1 Binatia bacterium
GCGGGCGGCCCGGTCCACGATCAACTCCGAGAGGGAGGCGCCGATCGCCGGGCTGTGCATGAACCCGTGCCCGCTGAATCCGACCGCGAGGTAGAGCCCCTTCACTTCGTCCACGCCCCCGACGATGGCGTGGTGGTCCGGCGTGGTGTCGTAGAGACCCGCCCACCCGTTCAGAATGTTCGCCCTCTCGAGCAGCGGGACGCGGGACAGAGCGGCCTCGACCAGCTTTTCCAGGTACCCGTCGTCCACGTTCATGTCGAACGTGGGAGGGTCGGCCTTGTCCACCATTCCGAGCATGATTCCGCCGGTCTCCTTCCGGAAGTAGAGCCCGGTCCCGGAGTCGATGATGAACGGAATCTTCTCCGGGATCTCCGGGAAGGTCTCCGTCATGAAAAGGTGCCGACGGTAGGGCACGACCGGCACCTCGACGCCGAGCGGCTTCACGATGGCCGGGACCGCGGGGCCGCAGGCGGCCACCACGACGTCCGAGGAGAATTCCCCCAGCGCGGTCTTCAGGCCCCGGACGCGGCCGCCCTCCGCCACGATCGCGGTCACCTCCGCCTGCTCATGGAACACGGCCCCGCGCTGCCGGGCGGCGTTCGCGAAGGCGATCGTGACCTCGTAGGGGCCGGCGAAACCGTCCTTGGCGGAGTAGGTGGCGCCCATCACGTCATCGGTGCGGAGGAACGGCCAGCCCGCCGCGACCTCCCCGGGGGTCAGGAGCGAGACCTCGACCCCGAATTTCTTCTGGAATTGGACCCGCTCCTGGAAATGGCGGAGCTGCTGCGACGTGACCGCGAGGAAGAGATATCCGACCTGATGGAACTCGGCGTCCGCTCCGAGGATCTCGCGAAATCGCTCGTAGAACGCGATCGAATAGAGCGAGAGCTTGATGTTGATCTCGGTCGTGAACTGGGCGCGGATCCCGCCCGCGGAGCGGCCGGTGTTGCCGCTGCCCAGAAGGCCGCGGTCGAAGACGACCGGCCGGAGCCCGCGAAGCGCCAAGTGATAGGCCAGGCTCGCCCCGATCACGCCCCCGCCGATGATGAGCGCGTCAGCGCGCTCCGCCATCGGCCCTACGCCCCCTCGAGCGCCGGCTCCCCGACAAAGGGATTGGTCCGGAACTCGAGGCCGATCGTGGTCTCGGAGCCGTGCCCGGGCAGGACCCGGGTCTCGTGGGGGTAACGAAAGAGCCGCTCGCGGATCGAGCGCACGAGAAGGGGCCAGTCTCCGCCCGGGAGATCGGTGCGTCCGACCGAGCCGCGGAAGAGAACGTCGCCGCAAATCAGGCCCTCGGGCGTCACCAGGGTCACGCTACCGGGCGAATGCCCCGGAGTGTGGAACGCCTGGATGGGGATCTCCGGGGTGCCGACCTCTTCCCCATCCTGGATCGCGTGCGCGATGGGGACCGATCCGGGCCACGGCATGCCGAGCGAGGCCGCCTGGTCGGCGCCGCGCTCGTAGAGCGGGCGGTCCCCCTCGTGGAGCCATACCGGAGCCTGCGTGACCTCGTGGAACCGCTTCACCATCAAGATATGGTCGATGTGCGCGTGCGTGAGGAGAATGCGCTTCACGCGCAGGCCGCGGCGGCCGATCTCGTCCAGAACCCCTTCGCTGTCGATCGAGGGATCGATCACGATCGCCTCCGGGGTGGTGTCGGCCGTGAGGAGATAGAGGTTGTTGTCGAGCGGACCAACAGGGAACCGCTCGACCCGCACGATCAGGCCTTGCTGGCGGTGATCGCCGTGATTCCGAACATCGGGAGTCCGACCATGTCCACGTGCTGGAATCCCGCTTGTTCCAAGAGGGTGGTGAGCTCCGAGCGGGTCAGCGCCCCGGCGAAGAGCGGACCATAGCTGGCCAGCCCGTTGAGCCGGAAGAGCGCCGCCTCGCGCGGCTCCGCCTTGGAATCCTCGAGGAGGAATTCGGTCACGAGAAGCATCCCGCCGCGGCGCAGGGATTGCATCGCGGCGCCCAGGATCCCGGGGAGATCGGCGCTCCGGCGCTGCGTGAGGCGGTGCGAGAGCAAGACCAGGTCGTATTCCCCCCCCGGCTTGGCCTCGTCGGGCTTTCCCTCCTCGAAGTGCACCCGATCCTCGAGCTTGGTGGAGCGGATGAACTCCTCCGCCAGCTCGCGGAACTGGGGCCGGTCCAGAAGCGTGGCCTGGAGCTGCGGATAGCGCCGCGCCAGACAGAGCGCCCCGGCGCCCGTGTGACTCCCCGCGTCCAGCATCCGGAAATAGGAGCTGAACTCGATATCCAGGATCTCGGCCAGCCGCATCATCAGGGCGTAGGCGCCGTTGTGGAATCCGCGGGCCATCGCGATCTCGGCCTGGTCCGCTCCTCCCCCGGGCTCCGGGGGCGTGCCCTTCCGGATCGTCTCGGCGAGCCCCTGCCAGACCCCGAAGAGCGGGTCCCGCATGAAGCGAACCAGGTCCACGTAGGAGCCGGGAGATCCCTCGATGAGGTAGGCGTTCGAGGTTTCGTCGTTCCGGTAACGGTCGCCGTTTCGGTGGAGGAAGCCCAGGGCGCAGTTCGCGTCCAGGAGCGCCTCGATGCCCGCGGGGTCCGCCCCGGCCTCCTTCGCGACCTCGGCCGCGGTCTTGGGACCGCCGAAGAGGATCGTGAACACCTTCAATTCCACGGCGCTCAGGAGAGCCTGGCTGGCCCAGAACCCTGTTGCCACCTGTAGGATAGGAACAGGACTCTTGCGACCGGAAACCGAAAGTGGCCCCGCCGCACGACCCATCTGATTCATGGCTCTCTCCTCACCGACACGATAGTAGGGGACAGGGCGCGCCCATTCAAGGGCGGCCCGTGCGTCTTTGGATGCGACGGGTCACAGAAGGTCGCGTTCGGATTCACGGGTCGAGATCTCGGCCTTCGCGAGTCTCCGGTCGATCTCCTCCACCGCGCGGCGAAGAAGATCCCCTTTTTCCGAGTAGGGCACGAACGCGGACTTGAACCCATTCAGTAGAACCTGCCTGACGTCGATCGGGTCCAGGTCGAACGTGCGCACGGCCCGATCCAGCTCGTCCGTCATCGTGGTCGAGGAGACGAGCCGGTTGTCCGTGTTCAGGGTGACCCGGAGGCCCAGCTTCAAGTACTCGCGGAACGGGTGGGCCTCGAAGGACGACGTGGCCAGCGTCTGGACGTTGGACGTGAGGCACATCTCGAGGGGAATCCTGTGGTCGTTCACGTAATCGAGGGTCAGACGGTCCTCGCGGAGGCGCGTCCCGTGGCCGATCCGGTGGGCCCCGCAATAGTGCAGCGCCTGCCGGATGCTCCCCGGACCGAACGCTTCCCCGGCGTGGACGGTCACGTTCACGTTGTTCCGCAGCACGCGGTCGAAGGCCTCGCGGTGGGCTTTCGCGGGATAGTCCTTCTCCGCCCCCGCGAGATCGAATCCCACCACGCCGCGCCCGACGTGTGCCACGGCCAGGTCGGCCAGCTCGAGCGAGAGCTTCGGGCTCAGGTGACGGATGCCGCAGATGATGGTGCCGGTCTGGATTCCGTACCGCTTCCCCGCTTCCGACAGGCCGCGCTGCACCGCGTCCACCGTGTCGTGGAGCGTGAGGTCGCGCTTCAGGTGGAGCGCCGGGCAGTACCGCACCTCCATGTACCGCACGTTCTCCAGATGCGCGTCCTCGGCCAGCTCGAACGCGACGCGCTCGAGGGCTTCGGGTTGCTGGAGGACGGAGAGCGTGAGATCGAACGCCTTGAGGTAGGTCGGGAGGCTGACCCCCGAGGTCAGGCGATCCAGGAACTTCCGGAGTCCCGCTTCCCCGCGGACCTCCAGGCGCACACCCTGGCCCTTGGCCAGATCGAAGAGGGTCGCCGGCCGGATGGAGCCGTCGAGATGAACATGGAGGTCTGTCTTCGGGAGCGCGTGGAGGATCGAGCGGCGGCGCCGGGCGTCACCCCACGGCGACGTCCGCCGTCGCGGC
>DASQBE010000172.1:0-11400 GCA_035635355.1 Binatia bacterium
GTGGCGCCGCTCCTCAAGGCCGTGGAGTCGGTCATCGTCGGGCAAGGGGAGATGATCCGGCGCATCCTCGTCGGGCTCCTGGCCGACGGTCATCTTCTTCTGGAGGGCGTGCCCGGTCTGGCCAAGACCCTGGCCGTCAAGACGGTCTCGCAGGCCATCCACGCGACGTTTCACCGAATCCAGTTCACCCCGGACCTCCTGCCCGCGGATCTCACCGGCACCCTCATCTTCGATCCCAAGAAGGGATCCTTCGCGCCGAAGCTGGGCCCGGTGTTCACGCAGATCCTCCTGGCCGACGAGATCAATCGCGCCCCGGCCAAGGTTCAGAGCGCGCTCCTGGAAGCGATGCAGGAGCGGCAGGTCACGATCGGGGATACGACCTATCCGCTGGAGGCGCTCTTCTGGGTGCTCGCGACGCAGAACCCCATCGAGCAGGAGGGGACCTACCCTCTGCCCGAGGCGCAGATGGATCGCTTCCTCTTGAAGATCCGCGTGGGTTACCCCAGCCCCGAGGAAGAAGCGCTCATCCTGGATCGGATGGGGGGCGAGCCGCCGGCCCCCCCCAAGGCGGTCGTGGACGCGGCGACGATCCTGAAATCGCGTCACTCGGTGAACGCCATCTATCTCGACGAGCGGATCCGGAACTACATCGTGGATCTCGTGCACGCCACCCGCGAGCCCGAGCGATTCGGCCTCGACCTCAGGCCCCTGATCCAGTACGGCGGGTCGCCCCGCGCGACGCTCGCCCTGGCGCGAGGGTCCCGCGCGCTCGCGTTCCTCGAGGGACGCGCGTACGTGACGCCCGACGACGTCAAGACCATAGCGCCCGACGTGTTCCGCCACCGCATCCTCCTCACCTACGAGGCCGAAGCCGAAGGCGTGCCGGTGGACGAAGTCGTCCGCCGCATTCTCGCCCGCGTCGAGGTCCCGTGATCACCCCGGAGCTCCTCGCTCAGGTCCGGCGCCTCACGATCCGGAGCCGGCGGGCGGTGCAGGAGGTGTTCTCGGGCGCCTACCGAAGCGCCTTCCGCGGGAAGGGGCTCGAGTTCGCGGAGGTGCGCGAGTACGTGCCGGGGGACGACGTGCGATCCATCGACTGGAACGTCACCGCCCGCCACGGGCGCCCGTTCGTGAAGCGGTTCGACGAGGAGCGCGAGCTCACCGTGGTGGTGGCGCTGGACCTTTCCGGGTCGCTCCGCTTCGGGAGCCGGACCCGGACGAAGCGCGACGCCGCCGCGGAGGCGGGCGCTCTGGTCGCGCTCGCGGCCAGCCGGAATCGCGACCGCGTCGGGTTGCTCCTCTTCACCGACCGCATCGAGCTCTATCTTCCGCCCTCGAAGAGCCGGTCCCGCTCGCTCCGGATCGTGCGCGAGCTGGTGGCGTTCGAGCCGAAGGGAACCGGAACCGATCTGAACGGGGCGCTGGCGTTCCTGGGCCGGGTGCTGCGGCGGCGCGCGGTCCTCTTCCTCATCTCCGATTGGTTCGCCGATCCCTTCGAGCGCCCCTTGAATCTGCTGGCGCGCCGCCACGAGCTGGTGACGATCGAAGTCGAGGACCCGCTCGAGGAATCGATCCCCGACCGCGGCCTGATCCATGTGCGGGATCTCGAGACGGGCAGAACCCGCCTCGTGGACCTGCGCGTCTCGGGGGCGCGCCGGGAATGGAGATCCCTCAAGGCCCGGCGGCAGCGCGCGCTCAAGGAGACGCTGCTGCGCGCTCGGGCCGAGCGGATCCGCGTGATGACGGACGCGCCGGTGGCTCCCGAGCTGGTCCGTCACTTCGAGCAACGCGCCTACCGGCGCTGATTCCGTGCCCACCACGGACCGGTCCGAAGGCCGAACCAGGATTCCGCTTCCCCTGGGCTGCATCACCCTGGCCCTGGCGGGGATCCTCGGCGTCGCGTCGGGTCTCTCGCTCTCGGGCTGCGGGGGCGTGCAGGGAACGGCCCCCCGGCGCATCGTGGAGCGCGAGGAGACCGCGGGGAGCGTCCACGTCCGGCTGAAGAGCGAGCTCTCCCCGGCGCGCGGCACGCTGGGCGATCCGATCGCCTGGCGGCTCATGGCGACCCTCGGGGAAGGCGCGCATGCCGGGACCGCGATCCTCGAGCCTCCGCCCGCGACGCTCGAGGTCGACTCCTCGGGGGGCAAGACGAACCCCGGGGCGGGCGCGTGGTCGCGCGAGTACATGCTCCGAGGATTCGATCTCGGGGCGATTCCGCTTCCGCGCGTCCAGCTTCCGATCACGATGGCGGATCGGACCGACACCCTCGAGTTCCCGCACGACACCCTCTTCGTGGATTCGCTCACCCAGACCGCGACAGGAATGCTCCGGCCCGACCGGGGGCCCATCACGCCGCCGCTTCGCCCGCTGGACATCGCGGTGCTGGCGGCCGCGGCGCTCCTTCTCTTGACCCTCATCGTGCTCCTCCTCAGGGCCTGGCTCCGGGGGCGGCGCAAGAGCCAGATCGCCGAGGCGCCCGCCCCGCCCGAGCCCCCCGAGGCTCTCCTCGCGCGCGCGCTCGACGATCTGGAGCGCGACGTGGCGGTCCTGCCGCGCGACGTCCTCTACGAGCGCCTGGCGCAGGCGCTCCGGTCCTATGCGGCCGCGTCGGCCGGCGTTCCCGCCACCGACCTCACGACCCGCGAGCTGGACCGCGAGCTCGCGCGCCGTTCCCACGTGTCGCCGGAGGGTCGGGAGGCCCTGATCGCGGCGCTCCGCCGCGCCGACCTCGCCAAGTTCGCGCGGTTCCGGGACGAAGAGTCGGAGGCGCGATCGATCGTGCGGCAGGCGCGATCGGTCTCGGGGAAGCTCTAGCGATGCGCTTCGCCGAGCCCTGGTATCTGCTCCTCTTCCTTCCGTTCCTCGCGGCGTTCTGGCTCGCGCGGCGGACGCCCGCCTGGCGCGATCCCGAGCTCGGCGTCTCCACGCTCGCCGCGGTTCCGCCCACCGCGGGCGTGCGCGCCCGCGCCGCGCGCGTCATGCCCGGCCTCCGTCCCCTCGCGGTGGCGCTTCTCCTGCTCGCTGCGGCCCGCCCTCAGGGAGGGCGCGAGATGCGGGAGGTCGTGAGCCAGGGGATCGACATCATGCTCGCCATCGATCTCTCGGGCAGCATGCGCTCCGAGGACTTCCACCCCAAGAACCGCCTCTACGTCGCGAAACAGGTGGCCAAGGATTTCGTCCGCGGGCGGCAGCAAGATCGGATCGGCCTCGTGGCGTTCGCGGGCCAGAGCGAGCTCATCTCGCCTTTGACGCTGGACTACGACGGGCTGGCCGCGCTGATCGACGGGTTGGACTTCGGGCAGCTCCCGGACGGGACGGCGGTGGGCGCCGCGATCGCGCAATCGGCGGAGCGTCTCCACCGCGCGCCGGGGAAGAGCAAGGTACTGATCCTCCTCACCGACGGAATCAACAACGCCGGCGCCGTGGACCCCATCACCGCCGCCGCGCTCGCGAAGGCGGTGGGCGTCCGGATCTACGCCATCGGCGCGGGGACGCAGGGGGCGGCGCCCTTCCCGGTGGACGACCCGCTCATCGGCCGCCACTACGTGTGGGTGGAGTCGGAGGTGGACGAGGGCACGCTGCAGGCGGTCGCCAAGGAGACCGGCGGGCGTTACTTCCGGGCGACCTCCGCGGAGCTCCTGGCTCAGGTCTATCGCGAGATCGGCGCCCTGGAACCCTCGCGGGTCGAGACCCGTTCGTATACGCGATGGGCCGAGATGGGCCCGCTGGCCCTGGGGCTCGGCCTCGGGCTCCTCGGGCTGGAGCTTCTGCTCGGCTCGACGATTCTGCGAAGGTATCCCTGATATGCGCTGGTCCACGCCCGATCTGATCCATCTGCTCTGGGGCGTTCTCGCCCTGGCGCTGCTCGCGCTCCTGGCGGAGCGAGCGCGCCGCGGGTCCGAGCGCGCGCTCGGCGATCCCGTAGCGCTGAGGGCGCTGAGCGGGGAGGCGGGTCCCCGCGCGCGCCTCGGGCGCACGCTCCTCACGCTGCTCGCGGCGGCGGCCGCCGTGCTCGGGCTCATGCGGCCTCAGGCGGGATTCCGGCTCGTGACCACCACCGCGCAGGGCGTGGACGCGGTGATCGCGCTCGATCTCTCGCGGAGCATGGACGCGCGCGACGTGCGTCCCGACCGGCTCACCGCCGCGAAGCGCGAAGCCCTGGCCCTCCTCGGCGCCCTCGAGGGATCCCAGATCGGGCTGGTGGAGTTCGCGGGCTCGGCCCGGATCGTGAGCCCGCTCTCCACCGACCGTGAAGGGCTCGCGTCGATCATCGAGACCGCGACGACGCGGGATCTCGATCGCCCGGGAACCGATCTGGGCTCCGCCCTCGAGCACGCCGCGCGCCTCTTGAACCGGCCCGGGGATCGTCCCCGGGTCATCGTGCTCCTCTCGGACGGCGAGGATCTCACCGACAATCCACGGCGCGCGCTGGATCTCGTGAAGCGGGCGGGCGCCAAGCTCTACACGATCGGTCTCGGCACCCCGGAAGGCACCACGATCCCCGTGGTGGACACCACCGGCGCGGTGCGCGAGGTCAAGAGGGACGCGCAAGGGCACGTGGTGATCACGAAGATGGAGGAGCGGACGCTGCGGGACCTCGCGGAGGGCGGCGGGGGACGGTACGAGCGCGGGGACGGCACGGGACGCGCCGGGCTCCGCCTCGTGGATCCCATCCGCTCCGGGGGATCGTATGAGGCGAAGGGCAGGACCATCCGGGCGTACGACGAGCGCTTCCCCAGGTTCGCCGCGCTCGCGGGGCTCCTCCTCATCGCGGAGCGGCTGGTGCCGCGCCGGAGGCTCCGGTGAGGCGCGCCCTGGCCCTCCTTCTCCTGGCGCTGACGGCGTGCGGCGCCACCGGGTACGAGTGGGGCGGGCCCGCGCGCCGCGGGGTGCGCGATCTCAAGGCGGGCCGGTTCGACGAGGCGCTCCGCGCCCTCTCGCGGGGGCGGGCGGATTTCCCGGGGGCGTCGGTCATTCCCTACGACGAGGGTTTGGCGTATCTGGGAAAGGGGCAGGCCGACTCCGCCGCGATCCGCTTCCAGGAAGCGATGAGGCTCCGGGGCGATCCCCCGCGCGAAGGCGCCTCCTACAATCTCGGGAACCTCGCGATGCGCTCGAAGAATTATGGCTCGGCGGCGCGCTCCTACCGGGAAGCGCTTCGTCTCCGCCCTTCGGACGTCGACGCCAAGAAGAACTTCGAGGAGGCCTTGCGCATGATGCGCCAGCCCAATTCCCCCGATCGGCAGAAGCCGCCCTCCGGGAAGCAGGGACCGCCCCCGCCCGGAGGGAAAGAGCGGCCCACGCCCGAGAAGTCCCAGCCGAGGGTGAAGGCCGGCGAGTTCACGCAGGAGGAAGCGGAGCACTGGCTGCAGGCCCTGGAGTCCGAGCGCCGGGCGCGGCGACAAGAGGGAAAGGGACGGCCGGAACAGGAGACAGGGAACCGTGACTGGTAGGCGCATCGCGATCCTGACCGCGGCCCTTCTGATCGCGACCTCTCCGCCGCGCGTGGCGCGGGCCACGACCTCCGCGAGCGGCAAGCTCTCGATCGAGGCGAAGCTGGACGCCGACCGGATCGCGCCCGGCGAGACCGCGACGCTCACGGTCGAGGTCCAGTCCGAGGGCCTCAATCTTCCCGACGTTCCACTGCCCTTGCTCCAGAGCGTGACCGTCGAGCGCGCCGGAACCGCCCAGAACTTCTCGATCATCAACGGCCGCGTCTCGCGCACCTCGACGACCGTGTACCGCCTGATCCCTCGCGGGGAGGGCGCCGTGACCATCCCGCCGCTCAAGATCGCGGTCGGCGGTGAGCGGGCCGAGACCTCGCCGCTGACGCTGACGGTCTCGCACGCGGTGGCGCCGCGCACCCCGGCTCCTCTCCGTGGGGCGCTCCCTCCCGGGGCGGCGCCCGCCGGAACGCCGGAGATCTTCGTGAAGGCCACCGTGGATCATCCCCGCGCCTACTGGAATCAACAAGTCACGCTGCGGCTGCGGCTCTACTCGCGGGTGGACGTGATCGGCGACGTGGACTGGAGGCCGCCCAGCACGGACGGGTTCTGGACCGAGGGGCTCGGGCCGGCGAGACAGGGGCGACAGATCGTGAACGGAAAGGAATACGCCGTGATGGAGATCCCGACGGCCCTGTTTCCCACGCGGACGGGAACGCTCACCATCGGATCGGCCCAAGTGCGCTGCCGTGTCGCGCGGGTGATCCAGCCACCGGATCCCTGGAGCATGCTGGCCATGCCGGACGTGGTGCCCGAGGATGTCTCCATCCACTCGGAGCCGATCTCCATCGTCGTGGACCCTCTGCCCGCCGGGGCGCCGCCCGGCTTCGGGGGAGCCGTGGGGGAGTTCCGCCTCGCCTTCCACGTGGACTCCCTGACCGCGCGCGCCGGAGAGCCGGCCGCGGCCCGGGTCACGATCACCGGCACCGGGAACGTTGCCACGATCCGCGACCCCGAGATCCACGCGCGCGGCGCGAGCCGCGAATACGTGGTGGGCACCTCGACCAAGGTCGACCGCACGGGGGACCGCCTCGCCGGCGAGCGCGAGCACGACGTGGCGTTCGTGGCGGATCAGCCCGGCACGCTCGAAATCCTACCCATCCACTTCGCGTGGTTCGATCCGGAGTCCCGTAGCTATCGTTCGCAGAGCACGGAGACCGTGATCGTGAAGGTCCTGCCGGGCTCCGGCCGGGAAGCGAGACCCGGCGGGATCGTTCCGGGCGGCCTCGCGGCCGCGGCGCCGCGCCGCTCGCACGGACCTCTCGGGACCCTCACGCTCGATCCGCCCGCGGCGAGCGTGGTTCTGCTCGGGTCCTCCATCGTGGGGTTCGGAGCCGCCGTGCTGACCGGGCGGTCCCGCCAGCGTCGGTTCCGCGACCCGCGCGCCAAGCGGCGCCGCGCGCTGGAAGCGATCCTCGGGCGCGATCTCTCGCGCTCGGCCTCGCTGGCGAGGTCCGGCGAGCCCGCCAAGGCCGCCGCCCGGGCGGAGCACGCGGTTCTCTCCGGGACGGGCCTCCGCTACGACGTGGAGCTCCAGGGGCTGGCGAGAGCGGAGCGGGGCCAGGCGCTCCTGAGCCGCGGGGCCCCCGACGGCGACGTCGCGGCGATCGAGTCGCTCCTCACGGCGCTGCAGGCGATCGCCTACGCCCCGCCCGAGACTCGGGTCTCGGACGCGAAGCACGCGATCGCCTCGGCGCGCCGGGCGCTCGAACGTTACCGAAACGAGATGGCCACGTGAGAGGACGCGCGCTCGTCATGGCGTTGGCGCTCGCGGCCGCCCTCGGGCACGGCAACGCGCTCGCGGCGGTCGACGCGGCCGCGCTCTACAACGCGGGCACTAGAGCGCTCGCCCGGGGGGACGTGGGCCCCGCCGTGGCCTTCCTTCTGGCCGCGCACCGGATCGATCCGCGCGCCCGGGACATCGGCGCCAACCTCGCGATCGCGCGGGCGCGCGTCGAGGAGAGCGAGGGGTCGAGCCCGCGCGGCGAGGCTCGCGCGCCCTCGGCGGTCGCCCTCTCTCCCGCGGAGTCGTGGGGCGCGTCCGCCGCGCTGGCGGCGCTCGGCGCCCTTCTCCTCTGGGCTCACGCGCTCCGTCCGGGCCCCCGATTCCTGGCGCTCCTCGGGAGCGCCGCGTTTCTGGCCGGGCTTCTCCTCGGCCTGGCCCTCTTGCTCCGGGCGAGGGAGGAGGCGAGGCATCCCCAGGCCGTGGTGGTGGCGCCGGTGCTGGACGTCGCGCCGGCGCCCGAGGAGCGGCCGCTTTCGCCGTACCTTCTCGCGGCCGGCGAGGAAGTGCGGCTGGGACACGCGCGCGGCGATCTCGTCGAGGTGCGTGTCGGGGGAAATTCCATCGGCTGGGCGCGGAGGTCGGGACTCTGGCGCGTCACGGACGCCGCACGGTATACTGAAAATTCTGGGTCGCGATGACCCCTGGGCGGGGAGAATCCATGGAACAGGATGCGGTGTTGGTGACGGGCGGGACGGGAGCGCTGGGCCGCGCCGTCACCGGACGATTCCTCCGGGAGGGCTATCGCGTGGCCGTGACCTACCGCTCGCCGGAAGAATGGAAGGCGCTCGAGCGGGAGCACGCGGAGGCGGCGCGCGACGGAGCGCTCCTCGGCCTTTCCTGTGACGTGACCCAGGACGAGCCGGTGGGCCGGGCCGTGGCGCAGGCGGCCGAGCGCTTCGGCTCGCTCCGCGTCCTGGCGCATCTCGCGGGCGGATACCGCGGCGGACAGCCGGTGGAGTCCGCGGACGAGGGCACGGTGCGCGGCATGATCGACCTGAACCTGATCTCGGCCTTCTGGGCGGCCAAACATGTCATCCCACACGTGAAGCGCGGTGGCGCGGGGCGTCTTCTCTTCGTCTCGTCCCGCGGCGCCGTCGAGTACTTCCCGGGCGCCGCGGCCTACGCGGCCGCCAAGCTGGGCCTCCACGCGCTCGTCCAGACCCTGGCGAAGGAGCTGAAGAAGAGCGGGGTCACCGCGAACGCGGTACTGCCCAGCATGATCGACACACCGGCGAACCGCGCGGCCATGCCCGACGCGGACTTCTCGGCCTGGGTTCCGCCCGACGCCGTCGCGGGACTCCTGGCCCACCTGGCCTCGCGCGACGCGGGATTCACCTCGGGCGCGCTCGTGCCCATCTACGGGAGAGCCTGATGAGCGGCCGGAAGTCCACCGTGACCAAGGGCCAGTCGATCGCGCCCGATCCGATGACGCCGGGGATGACCGTGGAGCAGATGGTGGACAGCTCCTTCCTCGCCTACAACGCCGCGCGCCTGCGCGAGAGCTGCCGGCTCTTCGTGGAGCGGATGCTGGAGCCGGACGTGACGGTCGGGCTGACCCTGAGCGGGGCGCTCACGCCGGCGGGGCTCGGGCGCTCGTGCCTGATCCCCCTGCTGAAGTCGGGCTTCGTGGACTGGATGATCTCGACGGGCGCCAATCTCTACCACGACACCCATTTCGGAATCGGGCTCACCATGCACCAGGGCCACAGCAACGTGGACGACGTGGCGCTTCGCGAACAGGGCATCGTCCGGATCTTCGACATCTTCTTCGACTACGAGGTGCTGCTCTCCACGGACTCCTTCTTCCGCGAGCTGATGCGGGCGCCGGAGTTTCGAAAGCCCATGGGCACCGCGGAATTCCATCACCGCGCCGGCCGCTACGTGCTGGAGCGGGAGAAGGCCCTCGGGCAGAAGGAGACCTCGCTCCTGGCGCAGGCGCACGCCCTGGATGTGCCCGTCTACACCTCCTCGCCGGGGGACAGCTCCATCGGTATGAACGCGGCCGCGCTCTCTCTGAGCGGCGAGCCCATCCAGTGGGACGTCTTCCGCGATGTGAACGAGACCGCGGCCATCGTGTACGGCGCGAAGAAGTCGGGCGGGAAGAGCGCGATCCTGATCCTGGGCGGCGGATCGCCCAAGAACTTCGCCCTGCAGACCGAGCCCCAGATCCAGGAGGTGCTCGGCATCGCGGAGGCGGGCCACGATTACTTTCTGCAGATCACCGATGCGCGCGTGGACACGGGGGGGCTCTCCGGCGCCACGCCGGGCGAGGCGGTGAGCTGGGGGAAGATCGATCCGGACCGGCTTCCCGACGCGGTGGTGGCCTACGTCGACTCCACGGTGGCGCTCCCCATCCTGACCGCCTACGCCCTGAGCAAGCGGAAGCCGCGTCCGCTCCGGAGGCTCTACACGAAGCGGGACGCCCTCCTGGAGGAAATCCGCGCCGCGCATCTTTCGGCGACGGCCGCGGGCGCCAAGGGGCACGGCTCGTGAGGCTGCGCGTCCTCGCCCTCGCGCTCGCCCTGGCCGGCCCGCTTCCCGCCGGCGGGGTCGCGTCCGCGCAGGACCTCCGGCCGGCGCGCTTCTGCGGGGCGTGTCATGGGCCCATCCGCCGGGAGTGGGAGAGCTCGGCCATGGCGCAATCCTGGAAGAACCCCGTCTTCCAGGCGTTCCTGACCGACGCCAAGGCGAAGCTGGGGGACGCCACGCTGGCCGCCTGCATCTCCTGCCACGCCCCGGCGGCATCGGTCACCGCGGACTACAAGTTCGAGTCCAAGATCAGCCAGGAGGGGGTCACGTGCAACTTCTGCCACAACGTGAGCGCGGTGGATCCCTCTCCCAAGCCCGCTTCCTACACGTTCGACCCGGACCACCCGCTGCTGATGCGCGGGCCCTACACCGATTCCGACCCGGGGAAGGCGCACGATTTCGCCTACAGCGAGATCCACACGAAAGGGGAGTTCTGCGCCGCGTGTCATGATCATGCCTCCGCGGGCGGCACGGGCGTGGCGATCGAGACCACGTACGACCGCTGGAAAGCCTCCAGCGCGGCCGCCAAGGGCAAGCAATGCCAGGATTGCCACATGGCCCCCTACGCCGGCCAGGCGGCGCCGAGCATTTCGAGAAACAAACGGGACAAGGTCTATTCCCACGCCTTCCACGCCGCCCGGTGGCCCGGCTTCCTCGACTCGGTGGCGACGTTGAGCGCCGCGGTCGAGAAGGGCCGGCTCAAGCTCACGGTCACGAACCGGCGCGCGGGGCATTCTCTCCCCGGAGGCGGAGGCGGCATGCGCGTCATCGGCCTCTCGGTCTCCTTCTACGGCGCGGCCGGGGATTCCGTGGCGGGCGCCGACGTCCAGACGTATGGAATTCGCTACGCGGACGCCAAGGGGGCGACCCCCGTGCCGAAGTGGCTCGCGGCCAAGATCGCGCACCAGGCCGAGATTCCCGCCGACGGGGCGGCGACCGAGTGGTGCGATGTCCCCGCCAAGGCGAAGCGGGCCGAGGCGAGGCTCGTGTACTACTTCATCGATCCGGCCTACCTGCCGTCCCTCCAGCAACGCCAGGTCGACTTGAGCACCCACCAGCCCGTCGTGATGGCTCGCGCCAGCGCGAAGCTCCCGTGAGATGAAGACGAGCCTCGAGCCTCCCATCCCGCTGCTGGATCTCGGGGCGGTCCACGGCGCGCTCGCCGAGGAGCTGCTCGGCGATTTCGAGCGGGTGCTCCGCTCGGGGCAGTTCATCCTCGGGCCCGAGCACGACGCCTTCGAGCGGGAGCTGGCCCTGGCCTCCGGGGTCCGGCACGCGATCGGGGTCGCGTCGGGCACCGCGGCGCTCTCGATCGCGCTCCTGGCCCTCGGCCTCGAGCCGGGCGATGAGGTGATCGTGCCCGCTTTCACCTACTTCGCGAGCGCGAGCGCGGTCACCTCCCTCGGAGCACGCCCGGTATTCGTGGACGTCGAGCCGGATCGGCTGGGCCCCGATCCCGCGCGGGTCGAGGCGGCCCTCACGCCCCGCACGCGGGCGATCATGGCGGTCCACCTCTACGGGCTCTCGTGCGATCTCGGACCGCTCCTGGAGCTGGGGCGCCGGCGCTCGATCGCAGTGCTC
>DASQBE010000173.1:0-29317 GCA_035635355.1 Binatia bacterium
GAGCCGGTTCGCACCGATCCCGCCGACCACCGCCGCCAGGTGGACGATCGCCTCGGGCTTCAGGTCGGCGATCATCCGCTCGACGTCGCGCTCGTGGGTGAGATCGTATTTCTCGGAGCCGAACGTGGCGACGTTCCGGTAGCCGTGCGCGGACAGCGCGGCCAGGAGGTGGCTTCCGAGAAAGCCGGTGCCGCCGGTCACGACGATTCGGGAATCGGGACGAATTCGGGGCCCGCCGGAGGGGGATGTCACGCGGAGAATCTTAGTGTGCGGGCGCGGAAAGTCAAGGAAGCCGCTCCCCGGGCGCGCATGCTAGGATCGGACCGACCGAGGAGGGCACGTTGCGAATCGGCGTCGACGCGCGCAAGTTGCGCGACGGTGGTATTGGGACCTACATCCGAAACCTGCTCACGGTCTTCTTCGGGCGGCCCGAGGGCCACGAGTACGTGGTCTTCTTGCTCGAGGAGGACCTGGGCTCCCTGCCACGCAAGGGATCGCCGGGCGAGGACGTCAAGGTCCGGGCGGGGAAGTATTCGGTCTCCGAGCACTGGCTCCTCGCGCGCGCGGCCCGGCGCGCCCATGTCGATCTCTACCACTCGCCGCACTACACGCTCCCCCTCCCGATCCAATGTCCGGCCGTGGTCACCGTCCACGATCTCATCCACATCCGCTTCGCGCGATTCTTTCCCGCGGGGGCGGGCATCTACGCCCGCACCATCGCGCGCGCCGCGGTGCGCAAAGCGCGCATCGTCCTCGTGGATTCGAGTCACGTCCGCGAGGACGTGCGGGAGATCCTGGGCGTCTCGACCGACCGAGTGCGCGTCGTGCCGCTGGGAATCTCGAAGGAATTCACGCGGCGGCCTGCCGCGGATTCGGACCGCTTCCTCAAGGAGCGAAAGCTCCCGTCCGCGTACTTTCTCTACGTCGGCGCACGAAAGAAACACAAGAACATCGCGCTCTTGATCGACGCGCTCGAGCGGCTGCCGCGATCGGAGCGGCTCCCGCTCGTGCTCTCCGGTCCCGCCTGGCGGCCCACCCATCCGCTCGCCCAGCGCGCGGTCCACGCCGGCGTCTCGAGCTGCATCCACTTCTCCGGGCCCCTGCACGACGAGAACGAGCTGGCGCTCCTCTACTCGGGGGCCGCGCTCTACGTCCAGCCCTCGCTGGACGAGGGATTCGGGCTCCCGCCGCTCGAGGCCATGGCTTGCGGCACCCCGGTCCTCTCCTCTTCGGCCGGAGCGCTCAAGGAAACGCTCGGCGAGGCGGCGGTGCTCCTCCCGCCCAGCGAGCCCGAAGTCTGGGCCGAGGCCATGACCGAATTGCTGCAAAACAGCCTGCGCCGCGAGGATCTCATCCGTCGCGGGATCGCGCGGTCGCGTGGATTCACGTGGGAGCGCACGGCGCAGCTCACGATGGAAGCGTACGCCGAGGCTCTGGCCGGTGACTGAGGCGCTGGCCCGGGCGTCAGCGCTCTCGTTTCTCTTGCTCGCGGCGGCGCTCCCCTGGACGGTGGCGCCGATGTCGATCGCGCTCGTCCTGTGCGCGGCGCTCACCATCCTCCTCTGGCAGCTTCCCGGCGGTCCTCGCTGGGTGCGCACCCCCGTCGATTTCCCGGCGCTGGTCTGGATCGCGGCCCTGGCGGCCGCATCCCTCTTCGCCGTCGACGCGCCCGCGAGCTGGCCCCGGGTCATCAAGGGGTTCCTGCTCATCCTCGTTCCCGTCTCGGCCTATCACGCGCGCGAGGAACGCGTGGCGCGGCGCGCGGTGGCGATCCTTCTCGTCTCCGGCGGTGTCGCCGCGGTCTTTGCGCTCACGAGGTTCGTGCTCCAGGGCCCGGCGTTTCCGAACCGGGTCCGGGGCGCCGTGGGGCACCCGCTGACCTACGGGGGGCAGGCGATGCTCCTGGGTTCGTTCGCGACCGCCATCGCGATCCGGTGCAAGGGGCGGTGGCGTTGGGGGGCGCTTCTCGCGCTCGGGGCGGTTCTGCCCGCGCTCGCGGGAACCTATACACGGAGCGCCTGGATCGGGTACATCGCGGCAGTCGTAGTAATCCTCGCGTTCACCCGCGCGCGATGGCTCGCGGCGCTCGGGGGGGTACTGACTGCGCTGGCGCTCGTCCTGCCCGGGGCCTACCGCGCTCGCGCCTTCAGCATCTTCGATCCACAGAATCCATGGAACCGGGAGCGCGTGCACATGTGGGAGGCCGGGCTCCGCATGCTTCGCGATCACCCCTGGACGGGCGTGGGGCTCCAAGACCTTCACTCCCTCTATGAGCGGTACAAGTCTCCCGGGGCGATCGAACCGGCGGGGCATCTGCACAGCGTGTACGTGCACGTGGCGGCGACCATGGGGATCGTGGGCCTCGCGGCGCTCGTCTTCCTGGCCGCCGGGCTCCTGCGCGCGGCATCGCGCGGGTTCCGGGATTCCCGGCATTCCCCCGAATTCGGCGCCGCGATCTCGCTGGGCGTCACGGCGGCCTTGGTGGGGTTCCTGGTCTCGGGGCTGATGGAGTGGAATCTGGGGGACGAGGAGTTGGTGGACCTTCTCTACGTGCTCGTGGGAATCGCGTTCGCGATGGCCAATCAGCCCTTGGGTGTCATTGAAAACCGCCGTCGCGTCCAGGCTACGAGCCCGCCCAGCCCCACGCGCTGAAGAACCCGCCTCGCCGTGCCCCGCGCGACGAGGAATAAGAAATACGCGTAGGAGCGTTCCCAACCCCTCCCGAGAACACGCACACGGATGTCATGCGTCTCGCGGTACGTCTTCCAGAGCGAGCGTTCCGACTGCCCACCTGAGGCCATCCGCGCAAGCGTCTCAGGAATCACCTCGAAGCGCTTCCCCCGCACGAACGCGCGGAGAAAGAAATCGTAGTCCATGGCGTTCGGGTACCTTTCGTCGAACCCGCCAATCTCCTGGAAGACCTCGCGGCGCGTGAACGTGGCCGGATGGTGCACCGTCATGTCCATGCGAAGACGCGAGGGCTCGGGCCGGTAGCGCACCTCGCCACGCTCCTCGTCCTTGAGGATCGCGCCGCAGAGGACATCCGCGGTGCCTTTCGAGGCTGCGAGGATCGCATCCAACGCGCCCGGAAGATAGCGATCGCCGGCGTGGAGGTGCGCGACCCACTGCCCCGTCGCGAGCCGCGCGCCCTTGTTCATCGCGTCGGCGATCCCACGGTCCGGCTCGGAGACCCAGCGCACGCCGCTTGCCGAGAGCGAGGCCAGGTAGTCGCGCGTCCCATCCGTCGAGCCGCCGTCCACGATCCAGTACTCGATCGCCGACGTGCTCTGCTCGAGGACGCTCTCCACCGTGGAGCGTAATAGCGGGAGGGCATTCCGGCATACGGTCACGACGGTGATCGTGGGGCTCAATCCAGCTCCCGGTACAACGCCTCGTGCGCCTCCGCGCAGCGCTCCCACGAGAAGAGCGCCGCCTGCGCGTGGAGCCGGGCGATCTGCGCCGTTTCCCGTCCCATCGCGAGGAAGTCTTCGATTCCCTCGCGGATGCTCTCGGGGTCGGCCGGGTCCACGTAGATCGCCACATCGCCCGCGACCTCGGGCATCGAGGACGTGGACGAGGCGACGACGGGGCAGCCAAGGGACATGGCCTCGACCAGCGGGAGCCCGAATCCCTCACATTGCGACGTGTAGAGCAGCCCCACCGCGTGCTCGTAGGCCCATTTGAGCCGCGAGTCGCTCAGCGTCATCTGCCGGACCCTATCCAGGACTCCCAGCTTGGCCGCCTGCTCGAGCTCCGCGCGGCGAAGCGGGCCGCCGCCCACGCAGAGGATCGAGGTCGAGCCCGCCACGCCCGAGGTGGCCCAGGCGAAGAGGGTCGCCGCGAAATTCTTGTAGGTGTGCCGCTCTCCCACCCAGAGAAAGAACGGCTGCGTGAGCCCGGGGATCTCCTCCGTGGCCACGGCGTTCCAGTCGGTCGCTCCGCAGTGGATCACCCGCGCCTTCCCCTCGTCCACCCCCAGGAACTCGACCAGGTCCCTTCGCGTCGACTCCGAGATGCAGATGATGCGGTCCGCGCGCGCCACCATCGCTTGCTTCCACCGCGCCGGATCCTCCGAGTTCCACCAACGCCGCCGGAAGACCGCGGGGAATCGCTCGTGCGCCATGTCGTAGACGGTAAGAACCAGCGGTCCGGCCGGAAGAAGCCCCGGATCGCGGTAGTACGTGGGGTGCAGAATCCAGCCGGGCCCGCGCCAGATACCCCACGCGTCCACCCACTCGTTCACGAAGGCGCGAGGCCGCGGGCTCAGCCGGAACTCGGGCAGGTACCGCGCGGCCTCGGCGGGAAGCCGCCGGTCATGGATTACCGCCGATTGGTGCAGACCCGCCACGATCCGCGTGGGGCGCTGGAGCCGCGGGATCAGCTCCGAGAAATACCGCGTGATGCCGCCGCGCGATTGCAGGCGGAAGATGTCGCCGGTGTAGAGGACCGGGCGCGTCATTCCCCGCGCAGACGCGAGCGGATGCTCTCGCAATCCGAGACGGTGAACGAGGGCCGGAGCTTCCTCACGACGGGGTACGCGAGCGCGCCCAGCCCGACCGCCGTCTGCCACCTCCACGCGGGGAAGGGTTTCCGCGCGAAGATCTGGAAGAACGGTCCGGACATCACGTGCGGATACCCTGTTTCGCGTCCCAGCCGCTCCAGGGTGTCCGGTCGATAGAAGGCGACATGCTGGCCGCTTTCCACCGAGAGATAGGGCCAATCGGCCGCGGGCTTCGATCCGGGGTGAAGCTCGGTGCTCGTCACGATCCAGTCCGCTCCCAGGGCCGCGATCTTCCGGAAGTCCTCGAGGGGCCGCACGAGGTGCTCCAGCACTTCGAAGGCCGTCACCGCTCGTGGAATGGCGGGCCCGGGGCGCCATTCGAATCCCCGGGCGAGCGCGTTCGTGGCGTAGGGATCCATCCAGAAGAACTCGAACCCCACGTCGCGCATGAGCCGCGTGAAGATTCCGTAGCCGCCCGCGTAGTCGATACAGGGCTCCCCTCGAACCCCCGAGAGATGGAGGAAGGTCGCCGCCACGCGGCGCGCGCCGAGGTTTCGGGCGAGGATGCCCGTGTCGGTGGAATGGATCGCCTCGCCGTAGGCTTCCCGAAGCCAGGTGGGATCGTCGGTCTGGGTGAGTCCGCACGAGGCGCACTGGTGGTAGCGGACGGGGTACTTCGCGAGCACCGTCCGCTCGAAGAGCGCGACGGTCTCACCGCCGCAGAGCCGGCATTTCATCGTGCTAGACTAGCACCTCTCGCGCGAAGACATGGGCACCGAAGAGGGGCGAGCGTGACCGTCATCTTCAAATGGAACGAATCGGAGATGCAGGCGGCTCTGGAGAGTTGCACGCGTGACGAGGCGAATCCCGTCCTCGCGCGCCACTTCGCCCCGGGATTGCGCCTCCTCGAGTCCGGTTGCGGCGCGGGACGCTGGGTCCGTTTTCTGCAAGATCGCGGGTACCAGATGGTCGGTCTCGAGTATTCGCGCGAGACCGTCGCGATGGTGAAGAGGCACTGGCCGGATCTGGACATCGTCGAGGGGGATTGCGAGCGGTCTCCCTTTCCGGACGGAAGCTTCGACGGAGCGCTCTCGTTCGGCGTCGTCGAGCATTGGATGGATGGGCCGCAACGGCCCCTTCGAGATCTGCTGCGCGTGCTGAAGCCCGGGGGCAAGGCCTACATCAGCGTTCCCTGCTGGAATTCCATCCGCCGGCTCAAGAAGGCCCTGTGGTGGGACGAGATCACGCAGGCCCCGCGGGCCCTGGCGCAACGAATCCTCCGCGGCACTCCCAAGCCCCTCTCGCGTGTCGATCGTCGCTATCTGTTCCCCGTGTTTCCCGCCTGGGGCCACTTCTTCGAATACCGCATGAGCACGGCGGATTTCCGCGCCGAGGTCGAGAAGGCGGGCTTCGAGATCCTCGAGCAGGTGCCGGTGGGCGCCATGGACGGCGTCTACCACGAGCTGAACCCGCTCGGGCTTCTCGTGGGCTGGACGGATTTGAAGTTCAGACCCCACGGCCCCGCAGCCGCGATCAACCGCTGGCTGTCTCGCCGGCCGTTTGCCCACCCACACATGCAAGCCATCGTGGCCCGCAGGCCGGTCTAGCGCCGATGATCCATTTCGTCTACGCGAGCACGCCGGGCGAGGGCGCCATGGCGCGCCTGCGGGGGAAGGCCTCCCGCGCCGCGCAAGCTCTGGGACTTCCTCTTGCGTACGTGAGCGATCGCGACGCTCTGGACACCTCGCGCTGGCCCGCGACCGCGCCGCTCTCCATCACCCATCACGTACTGCAGTCTTTGCGCGGGCTCGATCAGGTCCGCTTCTACGATTGGAAGGAACGCGTCGTCATTCGGAGCAAGCCTGACGACGTGCTCCTCGGGCACCCCTTTCCCGACGACCTCACGAGGGCGTTCAACCGGGCCTGCCTCGAGGGTCATTTCGCCGCGCGTGTCTCCCTGAATCCCCTGCACTACGGGTTGCCGCAGTACCTCCAGGCGCTCGCGCCCGCGCTCGATGCCTGCGATCACATCCTCGGAATCACCGGTCCCTACTGGTTCGACACCTGGAGCCAAGGGCCCTTTGCGCGCTGGACCCCCAAGATCACCCGCGTGGACATGGCCATCGACATCCGCCGCTTTCCCAGGGTCAAGCGGGCCTTCAACCCAGCGGGCCGACGGAAATTCCTGTTCATCGGGAATGGCGGGCTCCAGAAGGGAACCCATCTCCTTTCCCATCTCTTCGGCCTGGCCCAGGGCAGGCACCCGTGCGTGTGGATCGGCGCCGATCGCAATTTCCCGAATCTCGAGCGCCGTCCCTTCCAGCGCCTCGAGGGGGCGGTGATCGAACGGCTGGCCGCCGAATGCGACGTCTTCCTGACCATGGGGGTCGCCGACGCCAATCCCACGACGATCTTGGAGTCGATGGCGTGGGGCTTTCCGGTGGCTTGCACGCCCCAGTCCGGCTACTACCGGATGAGCGAGATCAAGGAGCTCAGCATCACGGACATGGCGCACAATCTCGCCGTGCTCGATTATTTCCAGAGCGCGGACGAGGGCGAATTGCTTCGGCAAGCGGACCGGGCCCGAGACCTCGTGGAACGCCACTACACCTTCGAGCGCTTCACGGGAACCGTGGTCGACACCCTGGTGCGGCTTGCCCCGCGCCTCGGAGCGAGGCGAACTTAGCCACAATTGCGGGCCTGTAGCGACTTGCGCTACAATCGAGGGCCCGCGACGCCACGCGGGTCCCCTCCATGATCGCAAAGAACCGTCAGCTCTTCGCCACGGGCCTCTTTCTCCTCGACGGCCTCCTCATCGCCGCCTCGTGGCTCGCTGCCTACTGGCTCAGGTTCTATGGCCTGGGCGTGCCGGCCCCGCTGGGCGTGCCCTCGATCCAGCTCTACCTCTGGTTCGGGGCGGTGCTCACCCCGATCGCGCTCATGATCCTGCGATCGCTTCATCTCTACCGCTCCGCGCGCACGGTCCGCCTCTCCCAGGAGATGGTCGCGTTGGTGCAGGGGATCGTCGCGGTCACCGCGCTCGCGGGCCTGGGATCCTACCTCTCGCGCGGCGAGCTGAGCCGCACGGTGCTTCTCCTCTTCGCGGGGATCGCCGCGGTGGCCCTCTGCGGCACCCACGCCATCGGACGGATGGCCCTGAGAGCGGTTCGCCGCAATCGGCGGAATCTCAGGCACGTCCTGATCGTGGGCACGGGCGAGCTGGCCGCGGACCTCGAGCGGAAGATGACCTCGGAGCCCGACTTTGGCTTTGCGGTCGAGGGGATGGTCGGCGCCGGGGTCGGGGACGTCGGGCAGATCATCGGCTCTACGCCGGTGATCGGAAGCGTTTCGGATCTTCCGGAGCTGGTCGAGCGCACCGGCGCGGAGCTGGTCTACCTCGCGCTCAACCGCTCCGAGTTCGAGGCGGAGCTGGACGCGCTGGAGCGGCTGAACGACTCGACCGCCGCGGTCCGTCTGGTGCCGGACCTGGCGCGCACCTTCACCCTGAACGCGAGCGTCGAGGATTTCGACGGGACGCCGGTCATCCTCGTGACCGAGAGCCCGGGCCAGGGGTGGAACGCCGTCTTGAAGCGCGCGTTCGATTTCACGCTCGCGCTGATCGGATTCGTCCTGCTCTCCCCCGTGCTCCTCCTCCTCGCGATCCTGGTCAAGCTGGACTCCCCGGGACCCGCGCTCTATGCGCAGGAGCGCGTCGGACTGAATGGCCGACGGTTCCAGATGCTCAAGTTCCGCACCATGCGCGTCGACGCGGAATCCGCGGGCAAGGCCGAGTGGAGCCGGCCCGGAGATCCCCGGCGCACGCGGCTCGGCTCCGTTCTGCGCCGCCTCTCGCTCGATGAGCTGCCGCAGCTCTGGAACGTGCTCCTGGGACCCATGAGCCTGGTCGGGCCACGCCCCGAGCGCCCGGTGTTCGTGAAGCAGTTCCGGGCCTCCATCCCGCACTACATGCTCCGTCATCACGTGAAGGCGGGGATCACCGGGTGGGCGCAGGTGAACGGGCTGCGGGGCGACACGCCTCTGGATCTGCGGATCGAGTACGACCTCTACTACATCAAGAACTGGTCGATGGTGTTCGATATGAAGATCCTCCTCCTCACGGTGCTGCGGGTCTTCCGGGACCAGAGCGCACACTAACGGCGGAACAAGAAGAGGCCGGGCTTGCGCCCGGCCCCGTCGAGACGGAATTGCGGATTCGGTCCGGCTGGCTACATGACCTTGTAGATTTCCCGGCCGCCGGAGATGTACATGTCGGTGTAGCCCTTCATTTGCTCCCGCATCTCCTTGGCGTCTTTTCCTTCCGAATACTCCTTCATCATTTTCTCGAATTCGCCGAGTCCGTCGACCTCGCGCTCCATCGCCACGGTGTTGTACTGCCCCACCACGTCGGTCAGGATGCGGACCTTGTGCCCCTGCTTGGCCATGACTTCCTTGAACATCCCTGCAAGCTTCGAGGCCTGTCCGGGCTTCGCCTTGAACGTGTCACGGATGATGTACATGATGCTTCTCCTTTCGTGGGTTGCGCGACTTGAATGCTCCAACCTCGATCGTACGAGATATCAGGGATGCGCGATGAAGAAGAAATTGAGGCTTTCCCGGTACTGCGCCGCGAATCCCGCGCGGGAAAGCGGGGCACGCCCCGAGAGCCATGCGTCCATCAGGGACAAACGGAGTCCGATCGATTCCGTGACCTCGTCGAAGATCTCCTCCGGCTCCGTGCCGTAGGAATCCGTTCCGCCCAGGCCGCACTCGAACAGGATGACCGGGCGTGTCCTGCGCAGGGTACCGACACCGCCGCGAAGCACGCCCAGCTCGCCCCCCTCGACGTCGATCTTCACAAGCGCGACGGGACCCTCCGGCACGACGCGGTCCAGCGTCTCGACCGTGACGGTCTCGCCCCGAACCACCTCGGACGGATCGAGATCGATCCGCCGCTTGAGACCGCTCAGCGCCGGGTAACGCACCACATGCTGGAAGGTGGTCTCCCCGGGGGCGTCTCCGAGCGCGTAGGGGAAGACATGCACGTTGGGGAACGCGCGTTGCAGGGGTCCGCAACGCGAGGGCAGCGGCTCGAAGGCCAGGTGGCGGCCGCCCGGCGCGAGCCGGACGATGTGCTTCAACATGCCCCCCTCGAATGCCCCGACGTCGATGGCGTTCGAATCGCGGCGAAGCACGCGCCGCATGACCGCGATCGTCAGCGCGTCGTAGAGACTATTCTTCTTGCGGGTGAGCGCGAAGTGGGCTCGCTTCGCGGGTTCCTCGAGCCACGTTCCTACGACGAATCCCTTCGCCAGGCGGATCGCGAGGCGCGCGGCTGCGGGTCTCTGCTCGATCATGGCCGACCCGACGCGGAAGCGGCGAGGAAAACCAGCGCTGCGGCGCCGCTCACGAACACGACGATATCGCGGGCACCGAGGGTCACCCCACGCCGCCACATGATCATGCCGCCGGCACACACTGAAGCAAGTCCCGCCGTGGCGTAGGCCTTCGGCATGCTGAGCGGTCCGGCCCCCAAGGCCGTGAATATCGCGTACGAGGCCGCCAGGGTCACGGGAAAGACGAGGCTGATCGGGAACCAGAGTTTGGCGCCCCCGAGCGGCAGGGAGCTGAGCGACCAGGTCGTGAGGCCGATTCGCCCGAATTCCCCAACGAGGGTCCATGCCATGAGGGGCTGGGCTGGATCGAAGCGGTGGGAATAGAGGATGCGCAATAGTGGCCCCGCGCCGAGCCGGGCCGCGACCATGGCCGCCGCGGCCAAGAGCAGAACCGGGGTCCAGTGCTTGCGCGTGTAGGAGCGCGCGCCCTCGACCCCCTCGGCGGCCGTGATGCCGCTGATCTTTCCGAACGAATAGCTGGTGAGGTAGGCGTAGAAGAGCGTGCCCATCTGCTGGGAGATGGCGAGCCCCGCTTGCAGGAAGCCGTTCGCCTCGACGCCGTTTGCGCGGACGTAGTGGGAGCGGAGCGCCAGGAGCGTTCCCTGCTCCAGGAGGGCGGAGAGGAGACTCGCGCCCGAGACGGTGAGGAGCGCGCGCGCGATTCCCGTCGTCAGCGCACCCTTCGGGGGAGAGCTCACGAAGGGCGCGTATTCGCGCCGGTGGAACCATAGCGCGCCCGCGCATCCCAGCGGGAAGAGGATCGCGGCCGCCAGCACGGCTCCGAACAGTCCCCACCGGGGCACGAGGAGGAGGGCCGCCACCAGGGAGAGCCCGCTTCCCACGATCCCGAACGTCAGAGGCGCCCGCAAGTCCGAGCGCCCCGCGAAGAGTCCGTACAGCGTCTGCTGGAGCGCCACGCCCGCGACCCCGATCATCGAGAGCCGAATCAGGGGCGCGTAGGTGTCGGTCCCGAGAAGCGCGCGCGAGATGGGGCCCGCGAAGAGAAGGCCCAGGGCGATCACGACCGAGCCGCTGATCAGGAGAAGCGTGAATGCGGCCCACACCGTCCTCCGCGCCGCCGCCGCATCGCCCGATCCGGTGGCCGCGCCGACCGCGCGCGCCACGGGGAGCCCGAGGCCCATGCCCGCGGCGGTCCCGAGCCATCCCTGGCTCGAGATGATCTGGGCCAGGATCCCGATGCCGGAAGCTTCGAGGTGCTGCGCGAACCATTTGTTCCGGATGATGCCGATGATCGCGTTCACGAGGGTGGCGCCCGCACCCATGGTGAAGCGAAGCGACCGATCCCTCCACAGGGCGAAGCGTGCGCCGGACATGGGCGTGCAGTATACTCGCTCCGATGCGCATCCTCTTCCTCACCTCGCGGATGCCCTATCCGGCCATCGGAGGGGACCGCAATCGTGTGATGCATTTCATCCAAGCCCTCGCCGAAGCAGGCCACGAAGTCCACCTTCTGACCTTCGATACGGCCCTCTTCTCGCGCTCGGCCGAGAGCCTGACGCCCCTCACCCGTTTCGTTGCCTCCATGCGCGTCGTCCGTCTTCCTCCCGCCGTCTCCGCGTTGCGCGCCGCGGCGGGGCTCTGGGGATCTCTTCCACTCCAAGCCGCCTATTACGACTCGAGCAGGATGCGCAGGCTGGTCAAGGACACCCTCGATCGCGTCCGGCCCGATGTCGTCTACACACACCTCTTCCGCATGGCTCCCTATGCCCTGGCGGAAATGCGGGCTCATCCCGCAGCATGGGTTCTGGATCTGACCGACGTGGTTTCTTCGGAGATTTCCCGCTCGCTCGAGTACCGCGGGGGACTCAACCGGTGGATCTACCGGGAGGAAGGCCGCCGCATCGAGCGATACGAGTCCCAGGTGGCACCGCTCTTCGACCGCTGCTGGGTGGTCGGCGATCGCGAGGCCAGGGTCTTGGCCACCATGTCACCGAGCGCCAGGATCGAGGTCGTCCCGATCGGTGTCGACGGAAACGGCGCGACCGGAGCGAGGAAGCCGGCTCGCGAGCCGGCGACGATTCTTTTCTTCGGATACCAGAAGATCTTCCACAACCGGGACGCGGCGCGCTTTCTGGCGCGCGACATTTTCCCGTTGGTTCGCGCGGCGGTCCCGCACGCCGTCCTCGAGATCGCGGGGAAGTCCTCGGATTCCCTGCGAGGCGCGCGCGGCGAGGGGATCCGATACCTGGGCTACCTGAAAAACCCGGATGAGGCGTTTGCCCGCGCGACCGTGTTCGCGGCACCTCACCGGTTCGCCGCGGGAGTCCAGACCAAGGTGCTCCAGGCGCTCGACGCCGGCCTCCCGGTCGTGACCACGCCCCTGGTGCGAGAGGGCCTCGAGCCGATCCCACCCGATCTCCTGCGCGTGGGCCGCACGGCGGAGGAGATCGCGGCCGAGATCGTGGCGCTGATTCGCGATCCCGCCCTCGCCGCGGAGCTGGGCGCGCGCGGGCGCGATTGGGTGCGCTCGCGCTTTCGCTGGGAGCACGCGGTCCGGGCCTTCGAGGCCGCGGCCGGCGTACCCGCGGCCCCGTGACGCCCCCCATTCCGCTCCTCGAGGTGGCCGGCTTCGCGTTCTTCGCGGCTCTCGCGCTGACCCCGCTCACACGGAGGCTCGCGCGCGCGACGGGCTACGTCGACCATCCCGATCCGCGCAAGGCGCACGCGCGGGCCACGCCGCTCCTGGGCGGTGTCGCGATCGCGGGATCGCTGGTGGTGGCTCCGATTCTCGCCGTGGCCCTGGGATCGAGCGTCATCGCCGCGCCCTCGATGGGTCTCGTGGTGGGCGGGCTCATCGCCTTGGCGCTCGGCTTGATCGACGATCGTCATCCGCTCGGCCCCCGCGGAAAGCTCATCGGGCAATTCGCGGCGGGAGCGTGTCTGGTGTGGTGGGGCACGCGGGTCCCCGCGCTCCGCGAGAATCCGCTCCTCGGCCTCGTGGCGCTTCTCGCGGTCGCCACACTCCTCAACGCGGTGAACTTCCTCGACAACATGGACGGGATCCTGGGCGCCTTGATTCCCGTCACGGCGGGCGGCTTCGCGGCGCTGGCGCTGGTCCATGGCGCTCCGGTGCATCTGGCGCTCGCCTGGGGACTGATCGGCGCGTGCGCCGGATTCCTGGTCTACAACGCCCCGCCGGCGAGGATCTTCCTGGGCGACGCGGGCAGCCACCTCCTGGGATTCGCCCTCGCGGCCCTCGCGCTTCAATCGCTGGGGCAATCCTTCACGTGGCAGCACGTCGCCGCGGTTCTCGTCATCCTCGCGTATCCGATCTTCGACGCCACGTTCGTAGTCTGGGACCGCGTTTCAGGTAGGAGACCCTTCTACGTAGGGAGTATCGACCACACGACACATCGCCTCGGAACGCTGTTCGGCAAGTGGGGAGCGATCGGAATCGTGACCCTCGCGGCAGCCATCAATGCCTGCTTGGGGGTCTGGATCTGGGGTCGCTCGGATCCGTTGTCAATCGTCTGCGTTTTATGCGTTTCTGTGCTTGCGTACGCCCTTTTCGGCACCCTGCTGAGACACATCAGTCCCACCTCCTAGTTCGTCACTTGACAAATCACTTTTACACTTGTATTCTGGCTGGGCGCAAGGAGAGGCGCGACCTTGCCCTGGCCGGTCCAAAACTAAGGGTGGGTGGTACCATGACGCAGCGACCAGATCCGTCTCAGCCGAGGGATCCCAGCGCGTCCGAAATGCCCGAGATCGACCCGCTTGAGAGGCTCAGCAGGGGCTTGACGCAGTGGGAACGTGAACTTCTTCAAGAACCACGATCACCGTCCCGGTCTCGTGCGGCATCCGACCTGGACCGCATCACGCACATCCTCCAAGCAGCGCGCTCGATCACCGGCACCCTCGACATCAACGAGCTCTTGGTCCGGGTCGTCGACGCTGTGATCCAGGTCGCGGACGCGGATCGCGGATTCCTGATGTTGATGCGCGAGGATGGGAAGCTCCATTTCGAGGTCGCGCGCAACAAGGACGAGTCCACGCTCCCCTCGGACGAATTCCAGATTTCCTGGGGAATCGCCGAAGAGGCCGCGCACCGCCGCGAAACCGTGTGGGTGCCCGACGCGGTGGGCTCCTCGCTCTTCCAGGACCGGAAGAGCGTTCGTGAGCTCTCGCTCCGCACCGTGGTGGCCCTCCCCATTCTGAGCAGCGGGCGGGTGCTCGGCGTCCTCTACATCGATTCCCATTCCATCACCCATGAATTCACGCCCGACAGCATCACGCTGCTCGAGGGTTTCGGGGCGCTCTGCTCCGTGGCGCTCGAGAACGCGCGGATGCACGAGACGCTGAAGGATTCGAAGAGCCGCCTCGAGATCGAGAACCAGAACCTCCGGCGCGCGCTCAAGGAGGACTTCCGCTACGGGCTCCTCGTCGGACGAAGCCCCAAGATGCTCCGGGTCATCGAGCTCCTGGAAAAGGTGATCCCGACGCAGGTCTCCGTCCTGATTCAGGGAGAGACGGGGACGGGGAAAGAGCTGATCGCCCGGGCGATCCACATGAACGGGCCGCGCCGCGACAAGAACTTCGTCGCGGTGAACTGCGGCGCGCTCCCCGAGAACCTCCTCGAGAGCGAGCTCTTCGGGTACAAGAAAGGCGCCTTCACCGGCGCGTCGGAGGACCGGATCGGTCTCTTCGAGGCGGCGGACGGGGGCACCATCTTCCTCGACGAGCTGGGGGAGATGCCGGCGTCACTACAAGTAAAGCTCCTGCGCGTGCTGCAAGACAACCACATCCGGCGGGTGGGCGACACCATCTCGCGCAAGGTGGACGTGCGTCTGGTCGCCGCGACGAACCGTGATCTCAAGGGCGAGGTCGAGGGCGGGAGGTTCCGCCAGGATCTCTTCTTCCGCATCAACGTCGTTCCGATCGAAGTGCCGCCCCTTCGGGAGCGCGGCGAAGACGTGCTCCTCCTGGCCCAGCACTTCCTGGACCAGTTCGCCAAGCAGCAGACGCGGAAGCTCCGCGGGCTCACCGCCGAGGCGCGCGAGCTCCTGCTGCGGCACCCGTGGCCCGGGAACGTCCGGGAGCTGGAGAACGCCATGGCGCGCGCCGTCGCGCTCGCCGACGAGGGCGCGGCCCTCGAGCCCTCGCTCTTCGGGCTGGGCGCTCCGGTCACGCGGCGGTGGGACGGGCAGCACACCCTTCGCGAGACCCTGGACGCCGTGGAAGCGGACACCATCCGCGAGGCGCTCCGCCAGTGCGACCAGAACGTGTCGAAAGCGGCGCGCGCGCTGGGGGTGAGCCGCCAGCACCTTCACAATCGGATGAACTCGCACGGCATTCGCCGCTCGCGGGTCATGAACGAGCCGGCCGGGTAAGCGGCCTTCGCATCGGTGACCGACCTGGTCGAGCGCCGCCTCGCGTCGCTCCGCGCGATCCTCATGCAGAGCGACGCGGAGATCCGCGCGCAATACCCCGAGTATTTCCTCACGTACTACACCTATCTCCGGATCATCCGGAATCCCGCCCGCATCCAGCATCTCTTCCAGAAGGCGCACGACATGTATCGCTACCTCGAGGCCGATGGGAAGGACGTGCTGGACCTGGGCGCGGGATTCGGCCTGGAGGCGCTGCTCGTCGCGATCTACGGCGCGCGCCGGGTGGTGGCGACCGAGATCGACCACGACATGGTCGAGGTGGGGCGCTACCTCTCCGAGCGGATGAATCCGCCGATGACGAACTTCGAGTCGAAGTACGGGGACGGGATCGCCATGCAGTTTTCCTCCGGGAGCTTCGACGGGGTCATGGCGAATTGCGTGATCTCCCACGTCCGCGATCTGGAGGGGTTCCTGACCGAGGCCAACCGGCTCTTGAAGCCCGGCGGCATCTTCTTCCTGAGCGATGAGAACAACTCCCTCTACCTCCCGGCCCGCGGCCGGCGCCGCCGCGGGTGGCGCTCGATGGAGGCCGAGCCGGACGGCCCCTTCTTCGCCGCCCGCCTCGCCTACATCGGCGAGCACTTCCCGCAGATCGCCGGAAACGAGCTCCTCGATTCGGCGCGAATCACCCGCGGGCTCATCGGAAAGGACATCCTGGAGGCCGTCCGGGAGCACCGGGAGAGCCGGCGTGTCCCCCCGGAGCCGCCGTTCCTCTACCGCCATCCCCTCGACGGCCAGTATCCCGAGCGGGAGCTGAACCCCTGGTGGATGATGCGCAAGTTCCGGGACGCCGGGCTTGCGCCGGAGCTTCTCCCGGCCTTCTTTTCCCGGGGGATCGAGCGAAATCCCCGGCAGTGGGTGAAGGACGTGCTGCGCCTTCTCACCTCGGCCTGGCCCGCTCTTTCGGTCTATGTCTGGCCCATCATGAGGCTCCGGGGCCGAAAACCCGTGTTGACACCCTCCGCCGCGGCCTCTTAGTCTCGCGCGGTGCGAACCGGCGGTCTGAGCCGCGCGCAAGCGCGCCCAACGCTCGTCGCAGCGCCGCTCCTCGCGTTGCTCCTGCAGCTTCTTGCCCGGCCCGCTAGCGCCGCGGCCCCGGAGACAACGCCGCCCCCCTCGGCCGAGCTTCCCGCCCCGACGAGTTTCGCAGCGATCGATCGTCCCAGCGATGGAGGGGGCGCCGTCCTCCTCACGTGGAAGGATCCGCCGGGGCTCCCGGCCGACGCCGCGATCCAGATCCGGCGCGCCGTGCCGCCCGCCTACGAGTGGGCCGACATCGCGACGGTGAAGCCGGGCGTCCAGCGCTACGAGGAGACGACGGCCAAGGACGGCGTGGTGTACCGCTACGAGATCCGCGCGACCGCCGCGACGCTCGCGGGGCCCCTGGTCGTGAGCGATCCCGTCGCCTCCCGCGACAACTGGTTCGCCGCGAACAGGACCAACTCCTTCATCGCCACGGCCCTCTTCCTCGCGATCCTCCTCGTCTCGATCGCCATGGCAAAATCGGGGAAGAATATCTTCATCCGGCGCATCGCGGGGCTGAACGCCATCGACGAGGCGATCGGGCGCGCCACCGAGGTCGGTAAGAAGGTGCTCTACATTCCCGGGATCCAGAGCATGGACGAGATCCAGACCATCGCCTCGATCTCGATTCTGAGCCACGTGGCGCGCGTGACCGCGCGGTACGGGGCCGACCTGGACGTGCCGAACAAGGACCCGCTCACGTTCGTTTCCGCGCGCGAGGTCGTGCGCTCCGCCTACCTCGCGGAGGGCCGGCCCGATCTCTACCGCGAGGAAATGGTGAACTACGTCACCTACGACCAGTTCGCCTACACCGCGGCGGTATCCGCGCGGATGACTCGCGAGAAACCCGCCGCGATCTTCCTCATCGGCTACTTCTTCGCCGAGTCGCTCATCCTGGCCGAGACGGGGCAATCCACCGGGGCCATCCAGATCGCGGGCCAGGCGGATCCGACCCAGCTTCCGTTCTTCGTGGCCACCTGCGACTACACGTTGATCGGCGAGGAGCTCTATGCGGCGAGCGCCTATCTCACGCGCGAGCCCATTCTGCTGGGCTCGATGCGCGCCCAGGACATCGCCAAGGCGATCGTGATCCTGCTCGGGATCCTGGGAATCATCCTGACCAGCTTCGGCCTCGTCTCGTACCCGAACCTCTTCAAGACGCAATGAACTTCGAGTTCGGACGCGTCGCGCTCGTCGTGCTCTTCGCGGTCCTGCCGGTCGTGGGGATCGCGCTCGGCTTCTTCGCTCCGGCGCTTCGCGCGCGCGGGCCGCTCTTCGTGGCCTTCTTCGCGGGCATCATCCCCATCCTCTCGCTCTACATTCCGAAACGTTTCCTTTCGGGTGAGGCGGGGATGCGGCCGAGGCTCGATCAGTGGCTCATCATCGTGGCCGGGTTCGCGCTGCTGCTGGGAATCGTGAACGTGATCCAGAACGGAACGCGCAAGGTCGCCCGGCGCGAGAAGGGATGGCCCTACTCGGTCGTGCTCCTGACGGGGCTCTTCATCACCGGAGGGCTGGGCATCTGGGGCGCGATCTCGGGGCAGGGAATCACCAGCCTGCCGAACGGTTCCGGAACCCCGTTCAAGTGGATCGCCGATAATTTCTTCCTGCCGCTCCAGGCCACGATCTTCGCCCTCCTGGCCTTTTTCATGGCCTCCGCGGCGTTTCGCGCATTTCGCGCGCGCAATACCGAGGCGACCATTCTCCTGGTCGCCGGAATTCTCGTGATGTCGGGCCGGGTTCCGCTGCTGGAATTCCTGGCGGCTCCGTTCCCGCCGCTCCAGCCCGCCGCCGCGGGCGCGAGCCAGGCCCTGGGGAAGCTCACCGAGTGGATCATGCAGACCCCGAACGGCGCGGCCCAGTCGGGCATCATCATCGGCGCGGCGCTCGGCGCCGCCTCGATGGCCATCCGCCTGATCCTGGGCATCGAGAAGGGCTATCTCGGTCTCGGAGGTGGGGAGTAGCATGGCGGGATTCGTCGACAAGCTTCTGAACATCGACCGCCGCTGGCTCTTCCTGCTCGTCTTCATCGGCGTGGCCCTGCCGATCGTCATGCCGATCGGCCTGCCGGTGACCACGACCGCCTCGACGCGCGACGCGTTCGAATTCATCGAGGGGCTCAAGCCCGGCGATGCCGTTCTCATCTCCTTCGATTACGGCGCCTCCTCGGGCCCGGAAAACGATCCCATGGCCGAAGGGATCATGCGCCAGTGCTTCCTGAAGCGGCTGCGCGTGGTGATCTGCGCGCTCTATCCGCTCGGAGGTCTCCAGCTCGCGAACAATTCCCTCGCCAAGGTCACCGCCGAATTCCCCGATCTCAAGTACGGGGAGGACTACGTGAACCTGGGCTTCAAGGACGGGGCCCAGGCGGTCATGAAGCGGATGGGGGACGACATCGTGGGCGCCTTCCCGACCGACGTCCGCGGGACGCCTCTCGCGCGGATTCCCATGATGAAGGGCGTGAGAAGCCTCCGGCAGGTGAGTGTGGTCGTCACGGTGACCACCGGGATCATCGGCGAGTACTGGATCACGCAGGCTCATCCGCAGAGCGGTGTGCCGGTCATCGTGGGGCCCACGGCCGTGGGGGCGCCGAAGTACTACGCCTACCTGAACGCGGGGCAGGCGGTGGGGATGTTGAGCGGGATGAAGGGGGCCGCGGAATACGAGAAGCTCCTCGCGGCCAAGTATCCTCCGCTGGAGCGATTCTACAAGAGCACGCACGCGTTCACGGCCACCAAGGGGATGGATGCCCAGACCGTGATCCACTTCGTCATCATCCTGTTCATCATCATGGGGAACGTGGCCACGCTGAGCCAGCGCGCGGCGCGCCGGAAGGCGGAGGCCCGATGACGCCGCACGTCGACCTCGGAACCTGGATCGCGGCGCTTCTCACGCTGTTCGCGCTTTCGTTCCTCTACAAGGACAACCCTCTGTTCCGGTTCACGGAGAGCCTGTTCGCAGGGGTCTCGCTGGGCTACTACGTCGGCACGACGCTGAATCAGACGCTGATGCCGAATCTCATCAACCCCCTGATCCATGACTTCAACCAGAGCTGGGATCTCCTCGTGCCGGGGCTCCTGGGCGTCATCCTCTACATGCGCTACCTGCCGAAGGCGGGGTGGGTCTCGCGCTACGCGCTCGCCATCTACGTGGCCTATTACATCGGCCTGGATTTCACACGCCGCCTTCACGGCGAGGTGCTCCCGCAGCTCGCCCGGGCGATCGTTCCGCTCTCGCATTTCGACGCGCACACGATCTTCTACTCCCTGGTCTTCGCCGCGGGCGTGTTCAGCGTCCTGATCTACTTCTTCTTCTCCAAGGAGCAGGACGTGGTCACCCGGCGCGTGGCCCGGGTGGGGATCTACTTCCTCATGGTGTCCTTCGGGGCCGCGTTCGGCTTCACGGTCATGGGCCGCGTCGCGCTCCTGATCGGCCGCATGAACTTCCTCATCCTCAACTGGATTTACCCCCTCTTCGGAATCAGGTAAGATTACGGAGTAGGGCAACTCCCCCCGCGCGTCGCCCGATACGGCGAACCATGCTCCCCGCGGAGGGTTTTCATTGATGCGTCCCATCCTGGTTGTCGGAGCCACCGGGCTCCTGGGCAGTGAGATCTGCCGCATCCTTTGCGGCTCCCGGCACACCGTGCGGGGCCTCGTCCGTCCCGGATCCCCCCGGATCGAAACGCTGCGCCGGCTCGGCGTCGAGCTCGTCGTGGCCGACTTGAACGACCGTCGCTCCATGGAGGCGGCCCTGCGCGGCGTCACGACCGTGCTCTCGACCGCGACCGGCGCCGCACGGCGGCTCCCTGGCGACACCCTGAGGAGCGTGGATCGCGACGGGCAGCGCGCGCTGGTGGATGCGGCGAGGCGCGGCGGCGTCCGGCGCTACGTCTTCACCTCCGTCAGCCCCAATCTCCCGCGCACGACCCCGCTCGTCCGCTACAAGAGGGAAACCGAGGCCGCGGTCCGCGGAAGCGGCATGGCGTGGGTCATCGTCCAGCCCTCGGCGTTCTTGGAATCCTGGCTCAGCCCGAGCGCGGGCATCGACGTCAAGTCCGGTCGCGCCCTGCTGGTGGGATCGGGCGAGGCGCCCGTGAGCTCTGTCTCGGTCCGCGATGTGGCGAGCGTGATCGCGGGAATCGTGGGGGATGAGTCCGGCGTGTCCCGGACCTGCGTTCCCGTGGGTGGTCCCGACGCGGTCACGCCGCTCGAGGCGATCCGGATCCTCGAGGAAGAGGCCGGACGGCGCTTCAACGTCCTTCGCGCGCCCACGACGCTCGCCCGGGCCCTTGGCTTTCTCACGCGCCCGTTCGACCCGGTGCTCTCCTCGGCGCTCGGCCTGTCGGCTCACAGGGCCGTCGCGGGGGATGTCGTGCGATCTTCGGAGATCGTGGGCCGGCTGGTCGAACAGCCGGTGACGGTTCGGGACCACGCGCGCTGGGCGGCCCGGGTCGCGCTCACGGAGCGCGTTCGTCTGCTGCTGCGGGGTTCGGGGGTGCGGCGGCTGAGCTAGGGTTTCTTGCTCACCGCGGCCGAGGCCTCGAAGTTCACCATCGGGACCGTGTTCTTGTTGCCGGCGGGATATTCCACCGTGACGATGTCGCGCAGCGCGGCGATGCGCTGGGTCAGGCCCGCGACCGTCTCGGTGGCGGCGCGGATGCGCGCGACCTTGTCGCGCGCGTCGGCGGGAAGCCCGGGGTGGACGTGCAGGAGCTGCGCGTTCCCCTGAATGACTTGGAGCGGGTTGTTGATCTCGTGGTTCAGGGCGACCGCCATCGCGGAGACCGCCTTCATCCGCTCGATCCGGAGTCTCTCGTCGCTCGCTTGATGGAGCGCGATCGCGTTCCGCACCTTGAGCGGGATCTGGAATCGGATGTCGCACTCCGAGAGAGGCTTCGTGAAGTAATCGATGGCCCCCAGCTCGAGGCTCCGCTGGATGTCGTCCTGCGCCGTCGAGGCGCTCGCCACGATGAACGGGATCCGCGCCTGCGTCTCGTTCTTCCGCATGGCGAGGATCACGTCGAAGCCGTTCTGATGCGGCATCATGAGGTCGAGGAGGAGGAGGTCCACCTTCTGGGCCTCCATGATCTCGAGCGCCTGCTGGCCGCTCTCGGCCTCGAGGAACGTGTAGTCCCCCTGGCGCAGCACCATGCGCAAGAGCTTCCGGCTATGCGCCTCGTCGTCAACGATGAGCAGGTGGAACGGCATGGCTCCCCTTGGCGATCAGCAGCTCGATCTGGTGCAACAGCTCATCGGCGCTCACGATCGGCTTCGAGATGTAGCCGTCGGCGCCGCTCTCCTTGAGAAATTTTTCCTTCGAGCCCTTCATCGCGTGGGCCGTCGCCAGAAGCACCGGGACACCCCGCGTGGCGGGATCGGCCTTCAGGCGGCGCGTGATTTCCAGGCCGTCCACCGACTTGCCGTCCAGCCTGCTGTTGGACAGCGATACGTCCATGATCACGAGATCCACCGTTCCCGCCTTGATCTGGTCGATCAGGTGGGCCGGGTCCTCGGTGATCTCGATCGCGTAGTTGCCCTTCCGCGTCAAGACGAGCTGGAAGAGCTTCGCGTTCATGGGGTCGTCTTCGACGATCATGATTCGTTGAGGCATGCCTTCCTCGCTGTGTTGGACTCCGACGCTACGGCGGCCGCCGGGAAGGCGAGCGTGACGCTGGTTCCATGCCCCACGCCGTCGCTCTCCATCGAGATTCGCCCGCCCATTCGCTGCACCAGCGACTTCGTGATCACGAGGCCGAGCCCGGCTCCCTGGTGGCGGCGCTTGTAGGACCCGTCCACCTGCGAAAACTTCACGAAGAGCCGCGCCTGGTCGCTCTTCGCGATGCCGATTCCGGTGTCGCGCACCACGATGTGGACTTCGGCCGGGGTCTCCTGCCGGCTCGCCTCGACGCACACTTCCCCTTTATCGGTAAACTTGATCGCGTTCCCAAGCAGGTTCAGGAGGATCTGCCGGAGCCGTGCCGGATCGAGCTGCATCTCCAGGGGCTGGGAGGGCACCACCACCGAGAGCTGCACCCCCTTCCGCGCCGCCATGGGCCGCAGGCTCTCCGCGGCCGCGTGGAGGGTGGGCGCCGCATCTCCAGTCTCCATAGCCACTTCCAGCTTTCCGGCCTCCACCTTGGCCAGATCCAGGATGTCGTTGATCACGATCAGCAAGTGTTCAGCGCTCTCCCGGATCGAATTGGCGAAGGCGCGCCGCTCCTCGACGGATTCGGCGACGCCCTGCTCGAGCAGGGTGGCGAAGCCGATGACGGCGTTGAGCGGGGTGCGAAGCTCGTGGCTGGTGTTGGCGAGGAACTCGTTCTTCATTCGATTCCCCTCGGCCAGCTTCTCGTTCGCGTGCTGGAGCTGTTCCACGATCAGCTCGAGCTGCTCGCTCCGGCTCCGGATCTCCTCCTCGCGCTCCCGCCGCTCGCTGATGTCGCGGCCGACCAGCACCCAGGCGTTCCCATTCCCCTCGCGATCGATGGCCTTGGATACCGCCACCTCGGCGGGGAAGGCGGCCCCCTCGGTCGTGCAGCACCGGAGCTCTCCGGAGAAGGCGCCCTCCTGGCGCAGGAGCCTCAAGAGGGGCAGGGATGAGGCCTCGTCCGAGAAGAGGAACAGGGAGTCGATGCCGCGCCCGCGAAGCTCGTCGGCCGGGTCCCCGAGCGCGCGCCGCGCGGCGGGATTCGCGTAGGTGACGAGCCCGTTCAGATCGAATCCGATCAGCATCTCGTCCGTGCTGCGCATGTACGAGGCCAGGAGCTGGTCGCGCGATTCGAGCTGGATGCGCTTCAGCCCCTGCGTGAGCTGCGCCGCGAGCCAGCGGATCAGGGTCACGTCGTTCGCCCCGAACCCGCGCGAGGACGGGGCGAAGCACTGGAGCACGCCGGTCGGCTCGCCCTGCTCGAGGAGCGGGACCGAGCAGACGCCGGGGCCCGAAGCCTCGGGATCCAGCTCCACGGGCGCGCCGTCCGCGAAGCCGCGTGTGGCGGCGAGCGCGAAGGGCAGGCGGTCCCGGTCCTTTCGGAAGAGGGCCCACTGGGAGAACCCCGTCGCCTCGGCCATGGTGTCGAGGGCGTTTCGGATCAGGTCGGACTCGCCGCCCGAGCGGGTCATCACCTCGGCCAGGCGATGGATGCTCAGCCGCGCGTGGATGTTCCGGTTCCGATCCAGCTCCAGCCGGCGCTTCTGGTAGCGGTCAAAGCCCATGTATCCGATGCCCAGGAAAAGGATGAGATAGGCGATCGAGGCCTCGAGGCGAAACCGCCGCTCGGAGAGGAGCGCCGAGTCGGCTCCCACTTCCGCCGCGACGACCGCCACCGTGCGGCCCCGGCGGTCGCGGATGGGCGCGTAGCCTCCGATCCAGCCGCCGTGACTGTCGGCGATGGGGGCGAGGTCGGCGGTGGGACCCGTCCGGGCTTCCTCGATCTGGGCGTGGGAGGAGATGTCGTACCGATCGCCGAACCGGAGGCGCTGCCCGGAATCGGTCAAGGCGTCGAGCGCGAAGCGCCACGTCCTGGGGGTCTTCCCGGGGAGGAGGGCGTACAGGCGTTTCAGATCTGGGTTCGCCTGGCGCGCCGCGATGAGCGAAGAGCGGAGCCCGAGGTAGGCCGGGCTTCGCTCATCGGCGCGATCTCCGAGCGCCTGGATCCCGTCGGCGGGGATCCCGGACGCGATCGTGGCCGCCAGGGCCGCGACCTTGACGCGACCCTCTTGATGCAGCCGCTCGCAATGGTAGGCCGTGTAGGCCCAGACCAGAGCCCCCATGAGCGCCGCGGCCAGCGCGGTGGCCCATGTGTAATGCGCGCGGATTGTCCGGATCTCGGGCAAAGGTCCCTCCTTCTTCCCAGCTATCGGACGAAACGGCAAGGAACTGCAGGGAAAAGGGTGGGTTCAATGAGGGGCACCTCTTTCCTAGCGCCCGCCACCACAAGGGACTATGATTCCGCTCCGTGCGTCTTAGACAAATCCTGCCCCTCGTGCTCGCTGCTCTGAGCGTCTCTCCCCTTGTGGGTTGCTCGCGGAAAGCCGAGCAGCTCGTGGGCGCCGGCCGGCTCATCCGCGGCCCCGGCGGGCTCGGCACGACCGTGCGGGTGGCCACCATTCCGGACCGGGACACCTACGTCGAGGCGGGCACCGCGGATCTCGACAGCCTGCTCCTCGTGGGGACGAGCGGGACGTTCGAGGCGCGCACGTTCTTGAAAGTGGCGGCGTGGACGCTTCCCGACACCACGCTTCCCGGCTTCACGCCGCAAACCGTCTTTCTCGAGCTTCCGCGGAACCTGACCCTCGGTTTCGATTCCACGACCATGAATCTCTCTCTGGCGTCTTCTCCATGGGACAGCACGAGCGTTGTCTGGCCCGGCCCCTCGGCGGGCGCCCATCTGGGAACCGGCGGCGACAATCGTGTGACCGCCGTCTTCACGCTTCCGCTCGATCCGGGATCCTTCCCTCAGGTGGTGCAGTGGGCGCACACCCCCACGAGCATCCCGGGCTTTACGCTTCAGGCTCCGCTGGGGCGGCCCCTCGCCGCATACGTCGCGGGAGCCCTGAGATTTCGGGTCGGCTACACGCACACGGTATCGGGCGCTCCCGTGGCGGACACCGTCAGCACGCGGGTCACGGAAGACCTCTACCTCCACTCACCGCTCTCCCCAGCGCCGAGCGGGACCGACACGTCCCTCGTCCTGGGAGGTCTCTTCAAGACGGAGGTGGCGGTTCACTTCCCGGTGGACTCGTTACCGTCCGGGGTCTCGGTGGACGAGGCAACGCTGGTGTTGAACCTGCTCCCCTCGAGCCCGGCGCCCGACGCGGCGGACGCTCTGGCACGCGTCGACGTGCGCGCGATCGGGAGCGGATGGAGCGAGGGCGTCACGGAGCAGTCCGACCTCGCGGCGGATGCCACGACGCTCACATCGGGCACCCTGACGGCGCTCTACTCCACGTCGACCCGCTCGATCGTGATCCGCCTTCCGGGCGCCCTGATGCGCCAATGGGTCGCGACGCCCTCCACCAACGGAGGCGTGCTGGTCCGGCTGTTCAATCGGAGGAACCTGACCAAGCAGTTCCTCATCGGGTCCCGCGAGTCCTCACGGCCGCCCGAGGTCCACATCAGCTACACCCAGCTCCCGCCGGGGCGCTTCTGATGCGCGGACTCCTGGTCCGAGTCTTAGGGGCGCTGGCGCTCGCGGTCCTCTTCGCGGGTCCGTCCCCCGCGCGCGCCAACTCGATCCTCTCGATCGGAGGGTTGGGCGAGCCCCAGCTCGAGGAGGCCGCCCGTCTGCGCGCCCTCGGGGGCGCGGGGGTCGCCGAGCACGGGCCCCGCGACATCTCGCTCGTCAACCCGGCGTCGCTCGCGGACGTCGACCGGATCTTGCTTCAGATGACCCTCGTTCCCGCCATGCGCCACGTCACCTCGACCGACGCGACCGAGAACGTGCACGAGACCACCTTTCCCTCCGCGCGCGGCGTCATCGCCCTGCCGGGCGGGATCGTGCTGGGAGGAAGCTACGTCGCCGGCACCAATTCCCAGTTCACGGTGCTGCGCCACGAGAACGAGGGCTCGCCCTCCACGGTCAAGGTGGACGGAAGCGGTGGGATCAACTTCCTGCGCGTGAGCCTCGCCCGGAGGATCCTGCCCTCGCTTCGGATCGGCGCCGACTGGGAAGTGATCGCGGGCAGCTTCCGCGAGAACTGGCAGCGCACGTTCACCGACTCCGGTCTCGCGGTGGCCCGCGACACGCTCGAGGTCAGGTATCCGAGGAAGGGCCGCTTCCGCTTCGGCGCCCAGCTCGTGAGGGGGGCCTGGGCCCTGGGCGGCGTGTACGAGACCTCGCAGGGCCTCCCCGTCGAGCAGAGGCGCTCGACCGCGGGCGCCGTGGACTTTCTCACCGGGCAGAGACTCACCATCCCGACGGGATTCGCGGTGGGGTTCACCGCCCCCGTGACCCAGCGCTTCCGCGCCGTGGGGCAGTACCGGCGGGCCAACTGGAGCCGCGCCTCGCTCCAGAGCGATCTCGTGGATTTCCGCGCGCTCCAGCGTTTCTCGTTCGGGATCGAGCGGGCGCGCGGGGGGGCCGAGGAGAGCTCCTTCTGGCGGCGGATCCCGATCCGCATCGGAGCCTATGTGCTCCAGTGGCCGGACCTCCTTCCGCGCGCGGGCGCCGTGGATCTGAGCGGGGGATCCGTCGCGGTGAACGAGCGCGCGATCACCCTGGGCGCGGGCCTCATGACCAAGGACCAGGGGGGCGGACTGGATCTCTCTCTCGAGCTGGGAACCCGGGGCGACAAGAGCGACCTCGGCGTGAGCGAGAAGTTCGCGAGGCTCGGAATCTCCTTCCTGGTGAGCGACGAAACCTGGAAGGGGTCCTTCCACCGATAGGGGGGCCATGCTCCTCGCGGTCTATTCATTCGTGTGGCTGGTGTTCGCCGCCTACGGCGTCCACCGCATCCACCTGATCCGGCTGTTTCGACGGAGCGCGCGCCACGTTCCGCCCCCCGCCGAGCCCGCCGCATGGCCCACCGTCACGGTCCAGCTGCCGATCTACAACGAGCGCTACGTCGTGAGCCGCCTGATCGAGGCGGCGGCCGCGATCGATTACCCGCGCGACCGCCTCGAGATCCAGGTCCTGGACGACTCCACCGACGAGACCCGCGAGATCGCGGCGAGAACGGTCGTCCGGATCCGGGCCCGGGGGATCGACGTGGTCCACCTCACGCGCGAGACGCGCGACGGGTTCAAGGCGGGCGCGCTCCAGCACGGGCTCGGGCTGGCGAAAGGGGACCTTCTCGCGATCTTCGACGCGGATTTCGTCCCGCCGCCCTCGATCTTGCGCTCGCTGGTCCCTTACTTCGGCGATCCACGCGTCGGCGTGGCCCAGTCGAGGTGGCAGCACTTGAACCAGGACTACTCCCTGCTCGCGCAGGCGCAGGCGATCTCCCTGGACAGTCATTTCGTGATCGAGCACGCGGCGCGCATGAACGCGCGGTGCTTCCTCAATTTCAACGGGACGGCGGGGGTTCTCCGCAAAGCCTGCGTCGAGGACGCCGGGGGCTGGCAATCGGACACGCTCACCGAGGATCTCGACCTGAGCTACCGCGCGCAGCTCCGGGGGTGGCGCTTCGTATTCGCGCCGCACGTGCTCTGCCCCTCCGAGCTTCCCGTGGAGATGAACGCGTTCAAGGCGCAGCAGCACCGGTGGGTGAAGGGATCGATCCAGGTCGCCCGGAAGCTCCTGCCGGCCATCTGGCGCTCCCCGGCGTCCCTGGCGGTCAAGGTGGAGGCCTCCTTCCACCTCACGTACAACCTGGCCTACGTGTTCCTGCTCCTGCTCTCCATGATCGTGTATCCCGTGGCGCTCGCCCGGAACGGGAGCGCGGGCGCCGCCTACGCGATCGCGGACACCATCCTCTTCCTGATCGCGACGGGATCCGTGGTCTTCTACTTCGCCTACGCCCAGCGGGAGACGAGACGCGATTGGAAAGCCCAGCTCCGGTATCTACCGTTCGTGATGTCGCTGGGGATGGGGCTCTCGGTCACGAACACGCGGGCCGTGATCGAGGCGCTGGTGGGGCACCGGAGCACCTTCCACCGGACGCCCAAGTTCCGGATCGAGCGACGCGGCGATTCCTGGCGCGGGAAACGCTACCACGCTCCCCTCCGGGGTTGGGCGCTCCTCGAGATCGGGCTGGGTCTCTACTTCGCGTGGACGATGTTCACCCTGGCCCGCGCGAGGATGTACGCGCCGCTCCCCTTCTTCGTTCTGTACCTCTTCGGGTTCCTCTACGTGGGCGTGCTGTCGCTCGCCCACGCCCGCGCGCGATCCTGAGAAGCGGCGGCCAGGGTCGCCGCCCACGCCGCGAAGAGCCCCCCGTATTCCACCCAGAGAATCCATCCGGGAAGGTCCCACACGCCCGTGGCGTGGTAGGCGGGAAGCGGGAGATAGGAGAGCGCGATCAGACCCGAGAACGAGATCATGCCCCAGTCCGGGTGCAGCGGCAGCAGAGCCACGACCGGAACCACGTACCAGGGAAACACGGTCGGGCTCAGGAGCAGGAACGAGGTGAGGCACGCGAACGCCGCTCCGGTCGCCGTGCGCGCCCGCCACGCGATCAGGAGCATCGCGACCAGCCCCCCGCCCGCGAGAATCCTCCGAATGGTGATCTCGGAGGTCAGGAGCTTCCGGAGCAGGTGATAGGCGGCGCTGTTGAATTCCCAGTGCCGGGCGTAGATGCGGAGTCCCGTGGTGAGGGCGCCTCCGGCCGGGAGAAAGGGCGCATAGAGGATCGCGGAAGTCAGGAGCGCCACGGCCAGGAGGATCCACGCGCGCCGGCGGAGGAGCCATGGGATCAGGAGCCCGGGAATGAATTTCGTGAGCACCGCCAGCGCGAACAGGATCCCGGCGCGCACGTGCCGCCTTCGTTCGTAGAGGAGGAGCGAGGGCACCAGGAAGGCGGCCGCCGCCAGATCCACGTGCCCGCTTCCAAAGCTTTCGACCAGCACGAGGGGATTCCAGTAGTAGAGTAGAAGACGCTCCTCCGGCAACCCACGGTCCCGGAGGAACCGAAGCAGGGCCAGGACCAGCAGCGTTTCCAGGGCGAGCAGGATCCCTTTCCACGCCAGGGGTGACTCCGAGATCGACGCGGCCGCGGCGAAGAGGGCCTGCGCCGCCGGAGGGTAGATCGTGGGCACCTCGGGGTGGTTCAAGCGCGGAATCAGGCCGTTCTGGAAGCGCGCGAGCGCGGGGTCGGACGGGGCGCGCGGGTAAGGGTTCACGCCGTGCGCCACCAGACGTCCGTCCCAGAGGTAGCGGTAGACGTCCTCCGAGAGGGTGGGCGCGCTCGGGAGGAGCACGGCGCGCGCGAGCAGACCAGCGGCGAGCACGATCGGAAGCGCGGAGGGGCCCGGCGTTCCCGGCACCCGGCGCAGGACCCACCACGCCGCGGCCATGTAGGCCGCCTGCGCCGCGCCCCAGAGGAGAAGCA
>DASQBE010000174.1:0-13810 GCA_035635355.1 Binatia bacterium
GGGCGTTTGGTGCGCACCCTGGTGGACGCTTCGCTCCCGCCCGGGCCGTACAGCGTCCGATGGAACGGGCGAAACGACCGCGGGCGACCGGTCGCGAGCGGCCGCTACTTTTACCGCCTCACGGTGGGAAAAACGATCCGAACACGGGGGATGGTACTGCTAAGGTAATCTCCCGGCGGGCGAACATGCCCCAGGGCATGTTGCCTGTTTCATTTCCCTGTGCTCCGCGTAGCGCATACCCGAGCCCGGGGTAGGTTCCCTACTCCGGAAACTTGTCCAGATCCCCCGCGATGACGATGCTCAGCTTGGCCGGATCGAGGTGCGCCCGGATGGCGGCGTTCACCTGCTCCCGGGTGACGCTCCGGACGCGATTCGGAAACTCGTCCAGGTACGCCGGCCCGTAACCGTACTTCTCCGCGATCGCGAGCGCCGTGGCCATCCCGGCGTTCGTCGCGAGCTGCACCTGGTAGTTGCCCGCGAAGAAGCTCTTCTGGATCGCGACCTCTTCCTCGGTGATGCCGTCCTTGCAGTATCCCTCGATCACCTCGCGCGTGGACTTCAGGGCCTTGCCGAGATTCTGGGGCGCCACCGCGACGTCGGCGAGCCAGATCCCGTCCAGGAAATCGGTCATGGTGAACCGCGAGTAGATGGAATAGGTGAGCCCCTCGGTGTCGCGCACGCGCTTTCCGAGCCGGGACGAGAGGGAGCTCTGCCCCAGGGCCGCGTTCGCCACCAGGCATGCCTCGTAGTCGGGATCTTTGCGCCTGAGGCCGCTCGCCGCGCCGAAGATCAGGTCCATGTTCGCCTTCCCCTTGAGCGCGACCGCCTCGTGCACGGGTGCCGAGGCCCCGGCGCGGGGAAGGTCCACGGCCGGCGGCGTCCCCTGGGGCAGGCCGCCGAGGAGCGAGTCCACGGTCGCCGCGATCTGGTCCGGATCCACGTCGCCCACGATCGCGAGGTAGATCGAGGAGCCCACGTAGCGCTCCCTGTGGAACGCGCGCAGGTCCCCGGCCTTCGCCGCCTCGAGGCTCCCGAGCATCTCGTCCTTCGAGGGCGCATGGTAAGGATGGCCCGCCGGGAAGGAGGCTTGCGTGAGGCGGTCGAAGGCCCGCTGACGCGTATCGTCGTAGGCGCGCAGCACGTCGGTCTTCATCTCGGCCTTGGCCTTCTTGATCTCCGAGTCGGCGAAGGCGGGGGTCTTCATCTCCTCGGCGAGCGTCGCGAGAAGAAGGCGCGCGTCGCGGGAGAGGGAAGCGCCCGTGATCGAGGCCCCGTAGTTATCGCTATCGATGTGGAGCTGCGCGCCGACGCCGTCCAGACGCGCGGCGATCGCGCGCTTGTCGTGCGCGGTGGTGCCCCGCTCGAGCATCATCGCGGTGAGCTGGGGCACCGCGGGCTTTCCGGGCGGGTGGTGCATCCGGCCGGCCAGCACGATCCCCTGGACCGCGACCGTGGGCACCGCGTGGTTCGGGAGCACGTCGAGGGTGATCCCGTTCCGGAGCACCCGATGGAGCGTTCGCTGCGCGAACGTGGCGTGCACCGGCGCCGCGGCGCTCTGCCCGCTGGACGCCGAGGACTCCACCGATCCGCCCGCGCCCGCGGCCTTCTGCGGCTTCTTCTCGTCCGCCTTCGCCGGGACGAACCACCCCACCGTCGCGTGGTCGGGAACGAGGTAGGTCGCGGCCACCCGCTGGACGTCGGCTCTCGTGACACGCTTCATCGTGTCCACGTAATTGACGAACCACTTCCAGTTCGCGGAGGCCACCGCCTCGCCCAGGCTGGACGCCAGCTCGTAGGTGCCGTCCCGCCCGCGGATCACCGAGACCTCGATCTGGTTTTTCGCCCGCTGGAGCTCCTCGGGCGTGACCCCCCTCCTGGCCACGTCGTAGAGGGCCGCCTTCATCGCGTCCTCCACCTTTTGGTGGCTGACGCCGGGCGCGACGGTGGCGTCGAGGAGGATGGGGAACGGATCGCGCAGGGCGTAGTTGGTCGCGCTCGCGTCGGTGGCGAGCCCTCGCTCGACCAGGGCCTGGTAGAGCCGCGAGTTGATCCCGGAGCCCAGGATCGCGGTGAGCACGTCGAGCGGGATGAAATCGGCGTGGAGCGAGTTCGGACGGATGTATCCGATCTCCACCAGACCCAGCTGGCCCGTGCGGCGCACCACGACGCGCCGCTCTCCTTCCTGGGGCGGCTCGACCGTGATCACGGCGGGGATCGGCTTCGAGGAACGGGGGAAGGCGCCGAACTCGCGGTCGAACACGCGGAGCGCCGTGCCGGGGTCGAAGTCTCCGACCAGGATCGCCTCGGCATTGTCGGGCCAGAAGAAGTCCTTGTAGTGCTGCCTCAGGGTCTCCGTCGAGACCCCCTCGATGTCGGAACGATACCCGATCGTGTCCCAGTGGTAGGGGTGGGCCTGGATGACGGAGCCGACGACCGCCTTGTAGAGGGCCGTCGCGGGGCTGTTCTCTCCGATTTCGTATTCGTTCCGCACCACCGACATCTCGGGCTGGCGCTCCTTGTCGAGAATGAGCGCTCGCCCCAGCCGGTCGGCCTCGATCTTCATCGCCAGCTCCAGCTTGTCGGACGGGAGTGTGGAGTAACCGTTCATCCGGTCGTACCAGGTGGTCATGTTGGTGGAGGAGTAGTCACATCCGGCGGCGAACAAGAGCTCCTGGAACGTCTTGTGTCCGAGCGCGCGCCCGAAGTTCTGGGTGCTCTTGTTGAAGAGCATGTGCTCGAGCAGGTGCGCGGAGCCGGTGTTGCCGGGCGCCTCGTTCCGCGATCCCACGTGGTACACCACCTCGAACGTGATCACCGGGGCCGCGTCGTTCTGCTTCAAGAGGATCGTCATCCCGTTCGACTTGAGCCGGTACTGGGTGATGCCGCCCAGCGAGTCCACCCGCTCCACGTTCGAAGGCAAGCCGCGGGAGCCGCGCGCGACATCCTTCTCCTTCCCGGAGTGCTGCCACATCCCCGAGTCGGCGGAAGCGGCGCCCGCGCCCCACAGCAGGGCGAGCACGAGGAGGAGGGGAACCGAGGGACGAAGGCGGGCATGCAATCGCGACGGCATGAACGGAGCTCCTTTCACGCGAGCGTGAGGCGGCGGATCCGGCTTGGGAAAATGGTAGCGCTACGGGGATTCGAACCCCGGTTTGATGGCTGAGAACCACCCGTCCTAACCCCTAGACGATAGCGCCGGCTGCCTTTGGGAATTGTGATGTGGCTGGGGGAAGAGGATTCGAACCCCTGTACCGTGGTCCAGAGCCACGTGTCCTACCACTGGACGATCCCCCAGAAAGGAGGACCAGACTACCATCGGCGTGGAACACCGTCAACGCGGACCGGCTCTTGGCCTTACGACGACCGGAGATGAGACCGGAGCCAGAGGAGGAAGAGCGCCACGAGGCCCAGGGCGATGACCAGATCGAATCCGCGCGCGTATCCGCGGATGGCCTCCCAGTGCGCGCCCAGCGATGCTCCGATCCAGGCCAAGCCGAGGGCCCAGAGGAACGAGCCCAGGAACGTGTAGAGGGTGAATCGCCCCAGGGGAACGCGGGCCGCGCCCGCGGGGAAGGAGATGAACGTGCGCACGATCGGCAGGAGACGGGTCCAGAACGCGACCTGCGTCCCGTGCCGCACCAGCCATCCGTTCGCCCGGTCGTATTCAGCGACCCGGAGGATGCGCCACCGCGAGAGCCGCTCGGCCAGCGGTCTCCCGCCGGCCAAGCCCAGCGCGTATCCGATCCAGGAGCCGAAGACGTTGCCCACGGCGCCCGCGAGCGCCACGCCCCAGAGCGTGAACCGCCCCGTCGAGACCAGATAGCCCGAGAACGGCATGATGATCTCGCTGGGAAGCGGGATGCAGGCACTCTCGATCGTCATGCACACCACGATTCCGGCGTATCCCCAGCCGGAGATCAGGGCCAGGACGAACTTGGTGACCGGGGCGAGGAGGGTCTCGAGCAAGACGTTCTCTCAGGGAGCGAATCGCGCGGTCAGGAAGAACACGGCCGAGGCCACGGCGGCGGTCGCCGGGATCGTGAGCACCCACGCCCACACGATGCGTCCGGCCACGCCCCAGCGAACCGCGGAGAGCCGGCGCGTCGCGCCGACGCCGACGATCGCGCCGGTGATGGTGTGCGTGGTGGAGACGGGCACGCCCAGGTGGGTCGCGGTGAAAAGGCTGATCGCGCCCGCGGTCTCGGCGCAGCACCCGCCCACCGGCCGGAGGGTGGTGACGCGCGCGCCGAGCGTGTGCACGATGCGCCAGCCTCCGGAGAGCGTGCCCAGCGCCATGGCGGTGCCGCAGGCGAACACCACCCACGCGGGCACGGCGAAGTGGTCGATCTGATGCGCGGTGAGGAGCAGGATGGTGATGATGCCCATCGTCTTCTGCGCGTCGTTGGCGCCGTGGCCCAGGGAATAGAGCGCGGCGGAGACGATCTGGAGCCTGCGGAAGAGCCGGTCCACCCGGCTCGGCGCGGTGCGACGGAAGATCCACGACACCGCGACCATGTTGATATAGCCGAGCACGAGGCCCGCCAGCGGGGCGATGAAGATGAAGAGGACCGTCTTCCGGACGCCGGCCCCGACGACCGAGCCCATCCCCGCGTGGGAAATCGCGGCCCCCACCAGCCCGCCCACGAGCGCGTGCGAGGAGGAGGTGGGGAGCCCGAGCCACCACGTCAGGAGATTCCACGCGATCGCGCCCACCAGCGCCGAGAGGATCACGTGGTTGTTGATCGAATCGGGGGTGACGATCCCCTTGCCGATCGTGGCGGCGACGGCGAGCCCCATGGTGTAGACCGCGATGAAATTGAACGCGGCCGCCCAGATGACCGCGATCCCCGGCGTGAGCACGCGCGTGGACACCACCGTGGCGATGGAGTTGGCCGCGTCGTGAAATCCGTTTAAGAAATCGAACAGGAGGGCCAGGACGATGATGATGAGAACGTACGTCGTCATGCAATCCTACGGAGAGATCCTTGGGGGCGTGTCGGTCGCGTCAGTTGTTCTTGACGACGATTCCCTCCAGGATGTTGGCCACGTCCTCGCAGTCGTCGGTCGTCGCTTCGAGACGTCCATACAGCTCCTTCCACTTGATCAGTTCGCGGAAATCGCTCGCCTGCTCGAAGAGCTGTGCGGTCGTGTTTCGGGAGATGAAATCCGCCTCGTTCTCCAGGTCGTTGATCTTGATCAGGTAGGCCGGGATGCTCTTGAGATCGCGCAGATGGCCCATCGCCGCCTGGATCGCCAGGCAGGAGCGGACGATCACCGAGACCAGCTCGATGGCCTCGGGCGTGACCGCCTTGACCTTGAAGAGCGCGAGACGGCTGGAGACGCCTTCGATGTTGTCGAGCACGTCGTCGAGGCCCGAGGCCAGGGCGTGGATGTCCTCGCGGTCGAAGGGCGTGATGAACGTCCGGTTCAGCTTGTCGATGATGGAATGGGTGATGTTGTCCCCGTCACTCTCCAGCTGCTTGATGCGGCGGGCCTTCTCGTCGACGCTTTCGTAGTGCTCGACCAGCTCCCGGAGGGCATGGGCGGCCTCGAGGACCTTGTTGGCCTGGGCCTCGAAGAGGTCGAAGAAGCGGGTCTCGATCGGCAGAAGACGGAACATGAGGCCCCAGTCTATAGCACCGACCGAATCGGGGCGACAAGCGGAAAGAACGGCACTTGAGGCGGTTGCGCGCCGCGTGGTAGCGTCGAGCCAGATGGCGCGCCCCTTCCGATCCTCCCGCATCCCCGATCTCCTCATTCTCGTGGGTTGCCTCCTCGTCCTGCCGCCGGGCCGCGCGTCCGGCTCGAGCGAGATCATCGCCACGCGCCTCTTGCCCTCGTCCGTCTCCGCGCGCTACGGCCCCGCGGTGGCGTTGAGCCTCCAAGCACCCGGCGGGAGCTACGTGGTGCCTTCGCGGACCGGCGTGGAGTTCCGCACGAGTGGCGCTCTCTCGGACACGCTCGACGGCTCCTTCCGCACGGCCGGCGACGTGGAGGAAGTGGCGATGTCCGGCCGCACGGCCTATCTCTTCGCCGGGGACCGGGGCATCGTCGCCGTGGACACCGGCGACTCCACGAATCTGGTCGCGATCGGCGGCCACGATCATCTCGGCGTGGTCCGGCACGGGGCGTTCGCTCCTTCCAGCAACACCCTCGCCGCCGCGAGCGACCTGGTCCTCTACTTCCTCCGAGAGGATTCGCCGGGCTCTCTGCATCTCATCGACACCCGCGCCTACACCGACGGGCGGAAGATTCTGCGCATCCAGGCGCGGGCGGATTCCTTCCTGGTCCTGAGTCTCCGGTTCGCGCCCACGCTCCGCATGCTCGTCACGCTCTATCGCGTCCGGAGCGGTACCTCGGCCGCGGAGTCTCTCTGGGAATTCCAGGCGAACGGACTCCAGGCGCAGGATCTCTGCTGGCCGGACGCGATGGCGTTCGTCGCCGTGGGGAACGACGGGATTCTTCCCATCGACACCGAGACCCGGCTCGCGGCCCCCGCGGCCCTGGTCCAGGGGGGGCGATTCGTGCGCCACGTCGACGCCGACGGGTCGTCGGTCGTCGCGGTGGGCGAGTCGCGCACGTACGCGCAGTTCACGCGGAGCGGGCTCAAGGGGCGGACGTTGGCCTCCCAAACGGACCGGTTGACCTCGATCGACGCCTTCCACGTGACTCTGGTCGGCGGGCTCGCCGTGCTCTCCGAGGATGATCAGTCTCCGCCGCCCGAGCCGGACGAGGTGGCGAACAGCCTCGTCGAGGTGCTCGACGTGGCACAGCCCCTGCAGCCGGGGCGGACGCAGACGACGGGGCAGGGGCGCGCCCGGCGCGTGGTCGGCGACCAGGGACTCGCCTACCTCGCCGACTACACGGGGGGGCTCAGAATCTACCGGGCGGGCTCGGCGGACACCTCGCTCGTGGGCGTGGTCCCTCTCGCGGGAAACGCGCGCGCCTACGACCTGGCGGTCGATCCCGTGCGCCACATCGTGTTTCTCGCCGCGGGAACGGCCGGGGTCCTCGTGGTGGACGTCGCCGACCCGGCGGCCCCCGGGGTCGTGGGGTCGCTCCTGCTTCCGGGAATCACCACCACCGTTTCGGTGATCAACGACACGCTCGCGGTCGCGGGCCGGCGCGGGGGGAGCTCCGCCGGCGTCACGTTTCTCGGGGTGGCGAACCCGTCGGCCCCGGTGGCGCGCGGAGCCCTGAACTACCCGTCGGTGATGGATCCGCGGGCCCTGGCCGTGCGCGACACCGTCCTCTTCGTCGCCGACAACACCGAGGGCCTTCTCTCGGTCGGCTTCGCCGATCCCGACGCTCCGGTTCCGGTCGGGGCCCCCAGCGGGATGGGGGCGAGCGATCTGGATCTCTCGGGCACGAGTCTCGTCGTGGGCACGAGCTCCGATGGCGTCCAGATCGTCGACGTCACGAATCCGGCCGCTCCGAATCTGCTCGCCACGGTTCCCTCGCCCCCCACGTTCGGCGTCACGCAGCTGGGGCAGACCGCCATCGCCGCGCTGGGGAACGACGGGGTTCTCGCGATCGATCTTCGCATCCCCTCGGTCCCCCTCGTCCGGGGCGTGATCGAGATCCCGGGGTTCTCCCGCGACGCGTTTTGGGCCAATGACTCGACCCTGCTCGTCGCCGCCACCTTCGGCCTCGAGCGCTACCGCGCGGGCGCCACGGTCACGGTGGATCCGGCGCTGAGTCTTTCCCAGGATCCGTCCTCGCTCCTGCCACGCGTCACGATCCTCTGGTTCCAGACCCTTCCTCCCGGGGCCATCGGTTGGAATCTATTCCGCGATCCGGGCGGCGCCGCGGAAGGGCTCGCCACGGCCACGGGCCTCCGGGTGAATGACTCACTGCTCGGCCCTCCGGTCCGGGCCGCGGTCGATGACGGCGCTCCGGCGGGCGCCACCCTCCGCTATCGCCTGGAGGCCTTCTTTCCGGACGGATCCTCCCGGAAGGTCGCGGAGGGGGCGATCACCATCGGCTCCAACGCGCGGGTCGGACGCGTGTACCCCAATCCGTACCGGCCCCGGAACGGGCTCCTTCTCCAGATTCCCTATCGCGTGCCCTCGACCGATGGGGGAAAATCGATCCGGCTTCGTGTCTTCGACTCGAGCGGCCGGCTCGTGCGCCGGATCCCGGGCGGCACGCCGCCGGGCGGCGGATTCGGCTCGCTGGCCTGGGACGGGCGCGACGACCGCGGGCGTCTTCTCGCGGACGGTGTTTACTTCGTGAGGCTCCAGGGACCCGGCATCGATGATGCGCGCCAGTTCATCCTCCTCCGTTAAGTCGGGATTCATCGCCGTCGCGATTCTTTGGGCGGCCGCCGGACTCACCGGCGGGACCGCGCGAGCGCAGTATCAGAATCCGGGCTCGCCCTCGGAGCTCGAGGCGCCGACCCCGGGGACCAGCCCGGACCGTCCCCGCTTCTCCGTCGACGCCACGCTGCAGATGGGGGAGACCGGCCGGCCCACCGTGCGGCTGGACTACCGCATGAGCCGAAGCGAGCTTCTCTTCGAGCGCACGCCCCCCGCCGGCTACCACGCGGCCTACGAGGTGCGCGTGATCTTCTTTCGCGACAAGGGAGGACGCCAGGTCACCGGGGACACCTACACCCGCGAGCTTCGGGCGCAGAGCTATGGCGAGACCCGCCAGCGCGGCGAGGATGTCGCCGATCACCTGGACTTCCAGGTGCCGCCGGCGAAGTACCGCGTCGAGGTCACCGTCACCGATCTGGTGGCGGAGCGGGCCTCCTCGACCAGCGTCCCGATCGAGGTGCCTTCGGCTCCGCCCGGACTCGTGTGGTTCTCGGACCTCACCTTGGGCGTCGCCGATGGGCCGCCGGCCGGCTCCGGGGCCCGGTTCACGCCCAACCCGTCGCGACGGTATGGCGACAACATCACGGGCTTTGCCGCGGCCGGGGAGATCTTCGATCGCAGGACGCAGGCCGCCGGGGACTCCGCCTACAAGATCTTCTATAAGGTGATGAGCGAGACAGGGGAGCAGCTTCTCGCCGCGGATACGACCCTCGCGAGACACGAGGGCAAGACCTCGTTCCTGATTCGGCCGCGGCTCGTGAGCATTGGACCCGGAACCTACCGCTTCACCGTGGCCCTCAACGTGCCGCCCAAGCCAGGATCGAAGGAGAAGACCTCGACGATCCGCCGGGACAAGGACTTCGAGGTGGACCAATCCCGCGCCACCATGGGGTTTGCCTCGGCGCAATCCGTGGACGTCCTGCGCTACGTCGCGACCCAGCAGGAGATCGACGAGATCGGGAAGCTCCAGGGCGAGGATGCCCGCAAGGCCTACTGGGACGCGTTTTGGAAGCGGCGCGACCCCACGCCCGAGACCCCGGAGAACGAGGCTCGCGACGCGTTCTATCAACGCGTCCAGTATGCGAACCAGCACTTCGCGACCGGCGGCCCGGGTTGGAAGACCGACATGGGGCACATCTACATCGTGTACGGACGCCCCGACGAGGTGGTCCGGAACCCCTTCAACTTCGACCGGCCACCCGAAGAAATCTGGTATTACTACCGCGATCGCAGAACCTTTGTGTTCGTGGATCGTGATGGATTTGGACGATACGAGCAGGTCTACACGCCCAGCAGCCCCTAGCAGTTTAAGTACTGTACTGCCAACATCTTACACCAAAATACAGCAGATTTGAGTTGACAGCCTACCGTCGGAAAGCCTACGGTGCGCCGAAATTTTTGAGGCCCCATGAACGGGGAAGGGCAGGGTTTCTGGTTGGTCACGGCAAGTCCGCAAGAGACCAAACCGAAAGGGGGTGGGGCAGCGAAGACTCCAGTCTTCAAGTAACGCTCTCCCGATGCGCGGACCCGCAATCGTCACGAAGCGAGGAGTCCGGGCAAGCGACCCCTGAATCGCATGGGGTCACCCAACAAAGGAGGCTATGGCAGATGTTTCAGCGCAAGCTGATGGCAGTTTTGAGTCTGGCCGCTGTCGTCGCCCTAACCGCAGGCGAGAGCCAGGCGTCGTTGTCGCGCGTCGAGGGCATGTCACTCGCGGTCCCGACGCTCAGCCAGTTCACCGATGACTACGTGAACATCTACTACTATCCGGCCTCGGTCGTTCGTCAGAACAATCTCGTTCTGGCCGAGATGGGCAACAACCCGACGGGTCTCTCGGACCCCGGCGTGTTCGCTCCCAGCACGGTGACGTTCGGGGAGCAGAGCTACACGGTGATCCGGAACTTCCCGCGCTTCGGCGCGGTCGCGTTCCAGATGAAGCAGGCTGCCGCCAACAATTACCTCAACACCGGCAACCTGAACAACGAGCAGCTGGACGCGATCTGGGGCAAGGGGTTCAACAAGGCCGATTTCGCCGTCCGTCTGGACATCACGAACTCGAGCTTCGAGGAGACCAGCAATCCCGGCGGCGTGGCCACGTTCAACCGCGTCAAGGGAAATGGCATCGCGGCGTTCGATCCGTATCCGTTCGGCGTCACCTTCACCCCGGACGCGCTCGTGGGCACGGGTGTCGAGATGAACACGTTCGGAATCACGCCGGGTCTCACGCTCCACATGAGCAACGACAACCGCCTCGAAGTGGCGGCGACCTATCGTAAGTACTCCCTGGACCGCACCGAGACCACCGGCGGCGTCCAGGGCGAGCATTTCCAGGACAATGGCTCGGCTTCCTACGCCGTGGCGGGCCGCGCTTTCGTGAATCAGGGCGACCGTCACGTGTGGGTTCCGGCAGCGTGGTATACGAACGACGATCTCAGCTGGAAGGTCGAGAACGTTCCGGCCGCCGGCGACGTGCGCTCGGCGGACGAGAAGTACAAGAGCTACGGCGTCGGGATCTCCGACAACATGCGCGTGAACGACAACAATCTTCTCCTCTGGGGCGTGGTGCTCGGCCAGACCAAGCACACGTTCGAGCGCTCCGACGGCTTCGTGGCCGCGGGCGACCAGTCGAAGTTCGAGGAGAAGACGAGCACGCTGCCGCTCGTGTTCGCCGCCATCGAGACGGACGCCACCAAGTGGCTCAAGGTTCGCATCGGCGCCAACCGCGCGCTGGTCAGCAACCGCACCGACGACACCGTTTTCGGAACGCCTCCGACGGTGACCGTCGACAAGACCCGGACCTCCGCGTTCAATTTCAACGCGGGAACCGGCATCCGCTGGAACAATCTGGACATCGACATGACGCTGAACGAGAAGTTCCCGCTCTCGGGCGGCTACATTCTCTCCGGCGATCGGTCGACCCCGTTCACCCGCGTCTCGGCGACGTACCACTACTAGACCGAGCGCGGACCATGGCGGCCCCTCGGGGCCGTCGGCAGGGTTTCAGGGGGCCATCCGGCGACGGGTGGCCCCCCTTTCTTGGTGCGGACTTTGTGTGAAAAAGTGATTGACAATATTCCTGGCAGGTTTCTAATTTAAGCAGATCAGCGTGTTGCGGCCCTACCTTCCAGTATTGCCGCAGCCTTCTTCGTCCACCACCCAGGAGGGAAACACGAAATAGCCGGTATCTAAGGTTCCTCGGCTGCCCGTTTTGAGGGGTGCTCGGAAAAGGTCGAGATCGTGAGACAACGGTCCGATCTATCAGCAGAGATGCTCCCTCGGATTGGTGGTTCGTTGGAACCAAAGATGGAGGCGAATCATGTTTCTTCCACCTCGGGTTAGGTTGGTCCTGAGCGCGGCCATCACCGTGGCCAGCGCTATTTTTGTGTTCGGGACCGCGTGGGCCGGGACCACGGGACAGCTCTCCGGCGTGATCCACGACGCCAAGACGGGAGAGCCGGTCTCGCTCGCCAGCGTCGCGATCCCGACGCTGAAGCGGGGCGCCGTGACGGACGCGCAGGGGAACTATCTCCTCGTGAACGTTCCCGCCGGCAAGTACTCGGTTCGGGTATCGCTCCTGGGGTACGTCTCGCAGCTCCGGGAGAACGTCGAGATGGTGCCCGACTTCAATACCAAGCTCGACTTCAACATCGAGTCGACCGTCCTGACGAACGTGCCCGAAGTGGTGATTCGCGGGCAGCGGCCGCTCATCCAGAAGGACATGACCGGCTCCGCGAAGTTCCTCTCCGGCGAGGATCTCAAGTACCAGCCCCTGCGCGGATACCAGGACGCGGTCGCCCAGCAGTCCGGCGTCGTGAACTTCAAGCTGAACATCGATAACGAGGCGCAGAACAACAGCACCCTGATCATCCGGGGCGGGCGCCCGAACGAGGTCGCCTACTACGTGGACGGCTTCTCGCAGCAGGATCCGCTCACGGGCGTCTCGACGACGGCCATCAACAACGACGCCATCGAGGAGATCGTGGTCCAGACCGGCGGCTTCAACGCCGAGTACGGGCGCGCGCAGTCCGGCGCGGTGAACATCGTGACCAAGGAGGGCGGCGAAAAGTACTTCGGCTCCGCCGAGGGGGTCTACGGCGACATCATGAAGAAGAGCCGCGGGTACAAGAACTTCAGCGCCTCCCTGGGCGGGCCCCTGGCGCCCAGCATGAAGCAGGTCACCTTCTATGGAGCCGTGGAGCGGAAGGACGCTCAGGATCGCCGCCCCAGCATCATCACCGATCAGCTGACGGACCCCTCGCAGCCCGGGCTCTTCGAGAACGGAGTTCTTCCCTCGAACGAGAGCAGGACCTGGTCGGGGGTGGGGAAGCTCTCCTGGAAGCCCAGCCCGCTCAAGACGCTCAAGCTGGGCGGCACGTACAACGAGGACCGGTGGCGGCAGTTCCAGAACACGTACCGGTTCGACCTGGACCACGCCCCACGGTTCCAGGACAAGAACTACTCCGCCTACGGGACCTGGAACCACAGCTTGAACACGCGCTCGTACTACGAGGTGAAGGGGAACTTCTTCAACACCGACCGGATCCGCGGCGACGGCGTGTTCTTCGACGACCTCAAGAAGTACGCGTTTCCCGTCGGGTCCGCCGATCCATCGTACGATCCGAACCAGGCGCTCTTCTGGTTCGGGAACAACAACCCGTCGGGACCGCACGTGTTTGACGACTTCCTCCACCGGAACTCCTCGTACATCGGATTCCAGGGGGACTACGTGAACCAAGTCTCGAAGGCGGTCCAGGTCAAGTTCGGCGGAGATTTCCAGCGGCACACGCTCCGCTACTACGATCACTACTTCCCGACCCAGCTCTACGCCGACAGCTCGGGCGTGGTGGTCCCCAAGAACACGCTCGACGTGGACCGCTACGGGTACGACGCGTTCGGGAACTCGATCCACGACGGGCTGGACGGCCCGAAGCACCCCAAGGTGGCTTCGCTCTACGCCCAGACCAAGTACGAGCGGCTGGGCCTCGTGGTGAACGCGGGCCTTCGGTTCGATTACCTGACCCCGTCCACCGAGGCGCTCCGCAGCGAGACGAACCCGCTCCAGTCGGACGCGGGGGACTCCACGAATCTCGCCACCCGCCTGGATCCGCAAGACCTCGAGGCCTCCAAGGTCTACCGGCGCTTGAGCCCGCGCCTGGGCGTCGGCTTCCCGGTGACCGACCAGACGCTGGTGCACGTGAACTACGGGCAGTTCTTCCAGCAGCCGAACCTCCAAGACCTCTACGTGAGCTACGCGTTCCTGGAGCACAAGGTGAAGACGGGGGGATACTTCGTCGGATTCGGGAATCCCAACCTGAAGCCCGAGCGGACCACGGCGTACGAGATCGGCATCACGCACACGCCGACCGACCGCTCGCGGATCGAGGCCACGGCCTATTACAAGGACGTGAAGGACCTGGTCGAGATCACGAACATCCCCTCGTCGCCGAACGCCTTCTCCTCCTACGTCAATCGCGACTTCGCGACCATCAAGG
>DASQBE010000175.1:0-2959 GCA_035635355.1 Binatia bacterium
AGCCCGCACTCGGTCCAGGCCGCCTTGCTCCGGCGGGAGCCGACACGGGCTTCGACCATCATCCGGGGCTCGATCTCCACGTCTCCCGCGATCAGCCGCTCCAGAACGACGTAGAGGTCCGACTCCGCGGTCTCGGTCAGGAACCCGAGCCCGCCCAGGTTCACGCCCAGGATCGGAACGTCCGCGCGGGCCGCCTCGCGGGCGGCGGCGAGAAAGGTGCCGTCGCCGCCCAGGACCAGCACCGCGTCCACGCGGGCGACGAGGGACTTGAGCGGAAGGCCGGGCCCGACGCCTCGGGCCGCCGTGGCGATGCCGCGCTCCAGGAGGACGCGGATCTCGCGCTCGCGAAGCCACCGCACGAGGGCGGGGAGCAAGGCCCGAGCTCCCTTCTTCTCCCGATTCCCGACGATCCCGATTCGACGGGGCGGGAGCGTCATGCGTTCGATCCGACCGGCGCCAGAGGCGGAGGTACGGGTCGGGGTTCCTCCTTCAGCCAGCGCTCGATGTCTCGAGCGATCGATTTCGCGTCGAGCCCGGCCTGGCGCAGGAGGGAATCGCGCGTGCCGTGGTCGAAGAATCGGTCGGGGATGCCGAAGCGGATGGTGCGGATGGCGGGGCCGGCCGCCCGGGAGGTGACCTCCAGCACGGCGTCCCCGAACCCGCCGGGGAGCGCCGCCTCCTCCAGCGTGGCCACGCGCCCGGTGCGCCGCGCCCATTCCAAGATGAGCCGCTCGTCCAGCGGCTTCGCGAATCGGGCGTTGATCACCGCGGCGGAGATGCCCTTCTCCGCGAGGAGTGCTGCGGCCGCGCGCGCCTCCGGGACCATGGTTCCGTACGCGACGAGCACGAGATCCGTGCCCGGGTCCAGGAGCTCCGCCTCTCCGATGCGGAGCGGGGTCGGCGCCGGATCCATCGGCACGCCGAGGCCGCTCCCCCTTGGATAGCGAACCGCGATCGGCCCGCCGCTGTAGGCGGCCATGGTGGCCAGCATGTGGCGGAATTCGTTCTCGTCCTTGGGCGCCATGAGCACGAAGCCGGGGAGGCAGCGCAGGTAGGCGATGTCGAACACGCCGTGGTGGGTCGCGCCGTCCTCCCCCACGAGCCCGGCTCGATCCAGGGCGAAGCGGACGGGTAGATTCTGGACGGCGACGTCGTGGACGATCTGGTCGTACGCGCGCTGGAGAAAGGTCGAGTAGATGGTGGCGAAGGGCTTGGCCCCCGCGGCGGCCAGGCCGGCCGCGAAGCAGGTGCCGTGCTGCTCGGCGATGCCCACGTCGTGGAAGCGATCCGGAAACGCGGTCGCGAATTTCGCGAGCCCGGTTCCGTCGGGCATGGCCGCCGTGATCGCGACGATCCCGGGGTCGCCCGCCGCCAGCTCGGAGAGGGTCTGCCCGTACACCTCGGTGTAGGCCGGCGCCGAGGGCTTCTTGGCGCTCGTGCCGGTCAGCTTGTCGAAGGAGCTCACGCCGTGATACTTCCGCGCGTCCTCCTCGGCGAAGCGATAGCCCTTCCCCTTGCGCGTCAGGGTGTGGAGCAGCACCGGCCCCTTCATCTCCCGGAGCTGCTTCAGCACGTCGACGAGGTTGGTGAGGTCGTGCCCGTCGATGGGGCCGTAGTACTTGAAGCCGAATTCCTCGAAGAGGATGTTCGGAACCACCAGGTTCTTCATGCTCTCCTTGATCCGCCGCACGAGGGCGCGCGCTTTTCCACCGGCGGGCACCTTGCCGAGAAGCTCCCAGACGTCGGTCTCCAGCCTCCGGTACACGGGGGCCGAGGTGATCCGGGTGAGGTAGCGCGCGATCGCGCCCACGTTGGGCGAGATGGACATGGAGTTGTCGTTCAGGACGACGAGGAGATCCGTTCCCACCACGCCCGCCTGATTCATCCCCTCGAACGCGAGCCCGCCCGTGAGCGCGCCGTCTCCCACCACCGCGACCACCCTGTGAGCCGCCTTGGCGAGGTCGCGGGCGCAGGCGAAGCCCAAGGCCGCCGAGATCGCCGTGGAGGCGTGCGCGGTGCCGAAGGGGTCGTATTCGCTCTCCGCGCGGCGCGGAAATCCGGAAAGGCCACCCTCCTGGCGAAGGGTCTCGAAGCGGTCGTTCCGGCCCGTGAGGATCTTGTGGCCGTAGCTCTGGTGGCCCACGTCCCAGACGAGGACGTCACGGGGCGTGTCGAAGACGTAATGGAGCGCGACCGTGAGCTCGACCGTGCCGAGGCTGGGCGCCAGATGCCCGCCGGTCTTGGAGACCACGTGCACGATGCGCTCGCGGATCTCCTCGGCCAGGGCCGGGAGCGACTCGGGCGGAAGCTTCTTCAGATCTTCGGGAGAGCGGATCGAATCCAGATGGTTGCTCACGGGCCTCCCGGCGGGCGGAAGAGAGCGATGGAGAACAAGACGCCGATGACCGCCCCCACGAGCACCTCGAGCGGCGTATGCCCCAGGAGCTCCCGCAAGCGGTCGTGCGGGGGCCCAGGAAGCTGGATGTGCTCGTGAAGGATCCGGTTCAAGAGCGTCGCTTGACGTCCCGCCGCGCGCCTCAAGCCCGCGGCGTCGTACATGACGATGAGGCTGAAGAATACGACGACGTTGAACAGGACGGAATCGAAGCCTTCCAGGAGCCCCACGCACGTGCTGAGCGCCGAGACCGACGCCGCGTGCGAGCTGGGCATTCCTCCTGTTTCCACGAGGCGCCGAACGTTGATTTTCCGCTCCCGGAGGAGGAAGGTCAACACCTTGCTCAGCTGCACCAGGAAGCCGCAGGCGAGCGCGTGGAAGAGCGGATTGGAAGCGGGCGAGAGCGCCATGGCCTTCTTCCCTCCCCTAACTCGTCCGACCGAGCAGGAACTCGGTCAAGGATTCGAACTCCGCCGCGCGGCGCCCGAGCCCGGAGGCGATCCGGCGAGCCTCGCGCAGCAGCCGCTCGGCCTCGCGCTCCGCGCGCTCGACGCCCACGGCTCC
>DASQBE010000176.1:0-6722 GCA_035635355.1 Binatia bacterium
CGCCGGAGCACGCCCTCCACGTAGTCGGGATCCTCGCGGGGCGGACCCACCATCCGTGAGGCGCGGTCCGCGAAGTCGCGCGCGGCGAGCGTGAGCCGCTCCGCACGGGCGTACTGCCGGACCTTGCAGGCCTCGCGTGAATCGGACTGGAAATCCAGCGCGGAGGTGAAGAGCTTGATGGCGCGCGTGTTCTTCGAGAGGAGGATGGATTTCTGCGCGCGGCCCACGAACCGCTCGGTGCGCTCCAATTCGCCGGTCACCCGGTCGGACTCGGTGGGTCCTTCATGGATCGATGCGGGCGAAGCGACGGCTTTCGCGGGGGCGCCGTCGCTCGCATGATGCTTTGCGGAAGACGTCCTGACGCGCGCCCGGGGCGGGCCCTTCGGGCCGCGCACCGCCACCCCCTTGGTTCCAGGCTTCGGCATGGCCTCCTTGGGGGTCTCGCTCCTCGGCTCGGCGGTTCCAGGCTCTATCCTCTTGGGCTCGGTCTGCTTCGCCACGCCCGGCGGAATCACGGCCGCTTCCGCCGGCTTCTCGCCGGGAGCCGTGGAGGCGTTTTCCGCCCGCTCCGCGGGTGCGCCGTCCTTCGGCTGAGACGCGGCGCCATCCTGGGTCTTGGACACCGAGTCGCGAGGGGAAGGCGCCGCCGAGACGGCCGAGTCCGGCTTCACGGACGCGTTCTCGGTTTGGGTTGGAGCCGGCGCTTCTGCGTGCGCGTTGGGGTCCACGGACGATGGAGCCGGCGCCGTGGACGCGGAAACGGGAGCCGTAACCGTTGAAGGAGCGCTTTCGTCGGCGCCCGCGAGCCGCCACGAGGAGACGGCGCTCAGGGCAAGCGCAAGCGCGCACACGAGCGCGTATCCGGCGACCTTTGGCGCGCCCATGTGTGCCTCGGACATACTCCGGCGAGCCGCCGGCGTCGACATCACGCGGAGAGAGGGGGACATGGCGGCGTCAATTCCCGCAACCTCTATGCCACCCTTGAGTTTATGCGTGATCCGAGGGGAACGGGGGAGAAGGTCCGGCGCCTGATGGAGTTACAAACGCCCCCATCTCGAGAGGAGTCCCCCGAGAATTGCGTGCTCGCCCGGAATGCCCCGCGCCGTACTAACATACGTACCAATCGGTATTACGTAAAATATACGGTGATCCCTCAATCCGCGCCCTCGGCGTCCCCTCCCCCGATGGGGATACCGTGGCTCTCCATGCGTGAATACAGGGCCCTGCGGGAGATCCCGAGCAGGGAGGCCGCCTTCGTCTTGTTCCCCTGGGCCCGCTCCAGCGCCTCCTTGATGAGGCGTTTCTCGATCTGGTCGAGGCTCAGTCCCAGGGACAAGAGCTCGGCCGGATCCGCGGTGAGCCGGGTCTTTCCGATCGGGAAGTGCACCCGCTCGATCTTCCCGCTCCCCGCGAGAATGCAGGCGCGCTCGATCAGGTTCTGGAGCTCGCGGATGTTGCCCGGGAAATCGTAGCCCCGGAGGTGCTCCAGCGCCTCGGGCGTGATGTCGTCGATGGTCTTCTCCTGCTGCTTGAGGAACGTCTCCACCAGCTCTTGAATGTCCTCGCGCCGCTCGCGCAGGGGCATGAGCCGGATGGGGAACACGTTCAGCCGGTAGTAGAGGTCCTCCCGGAAGCGCCCGGTCTGGATCATCTCGTCGAGATCCCGATTCGTCGCCGCGATCACCCGCACGTCCGCGCGGCGCATCTCCTCGCCCCCCACACGGACGTAGGTTCGGTCCTGCAGCACGCGCAGGAGCTTCACCTGGATGCTCTGCGGAACCTCCCCGATCTCGTCCAGGAAGACCGTGCCCCCCTCGGCGAACTCGAAACGCCCGGGCTTGGTGCGGATCGCCCCGGTGAAGGCGCCCCGCTCGTGGCCGAACAGCTCCGACTCGAGGAGCGTCTCCGGGAGCGCGCCGCAGTTCACGGGCACAAAGGGCGCCTCGGCGCGCTTGCTCGCCGCGTGGATGGCTTGCGCGAACACTTCCTTTCCGGTGCCGCTCTCGCCCAGGAGGAGCACGTTCGCGTCCGTGCGCGCCACACGCTCCGCCAGCCCCAGCGCGTCCTTCATCGCGCGGCTCACGCCGACGATCATGTCGAAGTGATGGAGGCTGATCTGCTCTTTCAGGTTCTCGATGCGGCCTTTCAAGACGGTCGATTCCACCTTGAGCCGCCGGCGCTCGAGCACCTGGCCGACGCGCGTGACCAGCTCCTCGGGGTCGAAGTCCTTGAGGATGTAGTCCGCCGCCCCGTCGCGCATGAGGCGGACCGCCTCACGGGTATCCCCGAAGGCGGTCATGAGGATCACATCCGGCTGATAGGTCTGCGCGCGCGCCTCCTGGAAGACGACCGACCCGGAGGCCCCGGGCATGCGCATGTCGGAGATGACGAGATCGAAGGGATGCGACTTGATCTCGTGCACGGCCGCGTCCCCGCCGAGCGCGACCACGACGTCGTAGCCCGCCTCGGTCAGCGCGCTCTCGAGGATGCGGCAGAGGTTCTTGTTGTCTTCGGCGATCAGGATCCGGTCGCTCATGTCGATCAGGTCTCGATGGGTAGGAAGATCTGGAATTGGGCCCCGCCGCTCGGCGAGCTGCCGACCGATATGGAGCCGCCGTGCTCGCTCACGATCCGATCCACGAACGCCAGCCCCAGGCCCGTGCCCTCGGCGCGGGTCGTGAAGAAGGGTTCGAAGATCTTCGAGCGGATGGGCCGGGGGACCCCGGGACCACTATCCTGGAAGTATATCCGCAGTTCGGACTTTCGTGCCTGGACGAGTATGGTCAGCTCGCCGCCCTCGGGCATCGCGTCCCGGGCGTTCAGGGCGAGGTTCAGGAAGAGATGGTGCAGCGCCTGGGGCCTCCCGCGGATCTCGACCCCGTCCTCGGCCTCCCAACGGATCGCGGAGCGCACGCCGCACCGCGACAGCTCCACGTTCAGGATCTCCATCGTGCGCTCCAGCACCGGGCGAAGCGGGAAGGTCGAGGATTCCGAGTCGGGGCGGCGCGAGAGGTCGAGAAAGTTCTGGACGACCTCGCCCATGCGCTGGACCTCCTCGTCCAGCATGCTCAGAAGCTCCCTTCGCTCCGGCACCGGCAGCTGGTCCAGCTTCTGGAGACGCGACGAGGCCCCGCGAAGCACCGCGAGCGGATTGCGGATCTCGTGCGCGACGCCCGCGGCCACCTGTCCCACCGTCGCGAGAATGTCGGCGTGATTCATCCGCTCCTCGATGCGCGCGAGGCGGGCCTGGGTGCGGACGTACCCCAGCCCCACGAGCACGACCAGGATCGAGGCGAGGAACGCGGCGCCGTAGAGCGAGGCCCGGATCTGCACCAGGGGACGGAAGGCGGTGCTGCCTCCCTCCACCACGACGGCGCCGACGATGCGCCCGTCGTACTGCGTCACCGGCGCGTAGCCCGCCTTCAGGTAATTGGCGCCCTCCTCGAACAGGCGGGAGTGCGCCGCCTCCCCGATCATGGCGCGCGTGAACGCCGCCTCGTCCAGCGTGGCGCGGGCCACCTGCTCCGAGGCGGACTCGCGAAGCGCCAGGACCACGCGGTGGTCCGGATCGAGAAGCAGGATGTTGGACGCGCCCGCTCCATCCGCCAGCCGCCGCCAGCGCTCCCGGACCTCGTCCGCCGCCTGGACCCCGTCCATGGTCGCCTCGATGTCGACCCGCAGCGAATCGTCGGTTTCGGGGAAGAGCGCGTCCAGCTGCTCGGGCTGGATCAGGAGCGCGGCCGTATGCGCGGTGGCCTCGAAGCGCTTCCCCAGCTCTTCGTCGAGGAAATGGTGCGCCGTCTGGATCGCGTAGATGACGGTCCCATTGACGAGCACGAGGAGCGCCCCGAGGAAAAGGAGCGTCCAGAGGAGGCGTGAAGGTTTGATCGGCGGTAGGTTGACCATAGCCGGGTCGGCTCGAAAGAAGGGTACCGACCGGCGCCCCTCATTGTCAACGCGCGCGAGCGAAAGCTGTGTTACGGTGCGGCCTTCCATGCGGACGATCGCGGTCCCCCTCCTCTGCGGCCTGATGGCTGGCGCCCTGGGCGGCTTCATGGGCGTGGGGGGCGGCATCCTGCTCGTTCCACTCCTGGTCCACGTGCTGGGATTGGGCCAGCACGAGGCCCAGGGAACCTCCCTCGCATTCACCACGGTGACGGCGCTCGTCGCGGCCACGCTCTATTTCCGCCAGGGAAACCTGGACCTCGCGCTCTCGCTTTGGCTCGCGCTCGGTGCCGTCCCGGGCGTCCTCGTCGGCGCCGCGCTCGCGCGCAAGATGACCGCCCGGGGGCTCCGCCTGGCGTTCGGGGTCTTGATGATCCTGACCGCCGCGCGCATCCTCGTCCAGGTCCCGGCCCACGCAAGCCCGCCCTCCCCCTGGCCGGTGGCCGCGAACGTCCTCCTGGGCGTCGTGATCGGAGCCCTGGCCGGGCTCCTCGGGGTCGGTGGAGGAACGATCCTCGTTCCCGTCCTGGTCCTGGCCGAGGGCACTCCGCAGCACGTGGCGCAGGGGGTCTCCCTGCTGATGATTCTTCCCACCGGGATCGTGGGAGGGTGGAGCCACGCGCGCCACGGGCACGTGGCCCGCTCGCTCCTGCCCGGCCTGATGGCCGGAGGCGCCGTGGGCGCCGTGCTCGGCGCCTTCCTCGCCAACCGGATCGGGGCCACGGCCCTCTCGCGCTTCTTCGCGCTCTTCCTCCTCCTCGTGGCCGCGCAGATGATTTTCGGGCGCCGGCGTGATACCGTGGCCGGCCCCGTAGAAAGCCAAGGAGGATTGCCACGATGAGCCGCGTTCTCGCAGTGATGTCGGTCGTTCTTTCGCTGGCCGTTGGCGCCGCCGCCGATCCCCTCGCGCCGGTCACCTCCACCGGGAACCCAACCGAGAAGCGCCTCTCGGCGCTCGTGAGCGACTACGCGCGCGGCTATTTCGCGTTCGATCCTTCGTTCGCGACCACGTGGGGATTGCACCAGTACGACCGCTTCCTGCCCGACCGCTCCAGAGCCGCGATCGACCGGGAAGTCGCACGGACGAGGAAGGCGCTCGCCGCGGCCAAAGCGATCCCCGCGGCGCAGCTGGGCGATTCGGCCCGGATCGACTACGACCTCTTCGCCCGGCAGGTGGAAGGGCACCTCTTCGACCTGACCGAGATCCGGCGTTGGGAGAACGATCCCAGCACCTATAACTACGCTGGGGCCATCTTCGCCCTCATGGCGCGAAACTACGCGCCTCCCGAGGAACGGCTTCAGCTCGTGACCACGCGGCTCACCCAGGTGCCGCGGCTCCTCGAGAGCGGGAAGCAGAACTTGAAGAACCCGCCGGCGATGTTCGCCGGCTTCGCTGCGGAGGATTTCGAGGGCTCGATCGACTTCCTGGACCACGAGGTGCCGGGCGCGTTCGCGGCGGTGAAGGACAAGGGGCTCTGGAGCCGCTACGAAGCGGCCAAACAAGCCGCGGAGTCCGCCACGCGCGAGTACGTGGCCTGGATCAAGAAGGATCTCCTGCCACGCGCGCACGGCTCCTACGTTCTGGGCGCGGAGCGGTACCGGAAGAAACTCCATTACGACGAGATGGTGGATGTTCCGATCGATTCCCTGCTCCAGATCGGCGAGCGGGAGCTCCAGCGGCTGGAGGCCCGGTACGCGGACTGCGCGAAGCGGATCGATCCGAACGCGAGCCCGGAGGAGCTCCTGGAGCGGATGCGCCGGGACCACCCGAAGGCGGACGAGCTGATCCCCTACGCGAAGAGCCTCCTCGAGGACATCCGCTCCTACTGCATCTCCTCGCAGTTCGTGGGCGTGCCGTCGGAGGTGCGCTGCCTCGTGCGCCCCACGCCGTCGTTCGACGCCAGCCGCTCCTTCGCGAGCCTGGAGGCTCCCGGGCCGTTCGAGACGAAAGCGAGCGAGGCGTACTACAACATCACGCTGCCGGGCGCGGGCTGGGACTCGGCGCGCGTGGAGCAGCACCTCCAGGGCTACAGCCGCTGGATGATGCCCTCGGTCTCGATCCACGAAGCGTACCCGGGACACTACGTCAACTTCCTCTGGGGGAAGCGGGCGCCGGGTCTGGTGCGCCAGACCATGGGCTGCGGGAGCTTCGCCGAGGGGTGGGCGCTCTACTGTGAGCAGGCGCTTATCGATCGCGGCTACAAGAGGGAGGACCCGCGCGTGGAGTTCGGCATGCTGCGCTGGGCCCTGGTGCGGGCCTGCCGCTTCCAGGTCGGGCTCCGCGTGCACACGAGAGGCATGAGCATGGACGACGCGATCGCGCTCTTCATGCAGCACGCGCACATGGAGAAGGGCAACGCGGAGCGCGAGGCGTACCGCGCGGCCTTCGATCCGACGTACATCGTCTATACGCTGGGCGCGCTCCAGATCCGAAAGCTGCGGGACGACGTCATGCGCGCCGAGGGAACTTCGTTCGAGCTCGCCCGTTTCCACGAGCGCCTTCTCTCGCAGGGGGCCCTGCCGGTGGCGCTCCTCCGGCGCATGCTGCTCCACGACCCGGGCCCGACCCTCTAGGCGTGCGGCATCTTCTGCTCGGGCTCTTCCACGAGACCGAAGCGTGGAGGATTCCGGGGCCGGAGGTGGAGCGTCTCCGCCGCGACTTCCCCGATCTCACGATCGAGCTCGCGGCCTCGAAGGAAGAGCTCCTGGATGCGGCCCCGAGGGCCGAGATTCTCTTCTCCTGGGCCCCCGGCGAGAGCGTGGTCGCCCGCGCGCCC
>DASQBE010000177.1:0-6095 GCA_035635355.1 Binatia bacterium
CAGGAGCTCGGTCAGGATCGGCTCCACGTGCGCCATCCGCGAGCCCCGCGACCCGCTCTTGAGATCGAGCTCGAGATCGGTGTAGCGCCGCGCGGCCTCCGCCACGGCCTGGACCGCCTCCTCCGCGAGGACGGCGCGCCCGAGATTGGTGTGGAGGACGATCCCGGTGGCGTTGATCAGGGGCCGGGGCGCCGGGTGGAGCTCCTGCTCCACGCGGCCCGCGGCGTCGCGCAGGATCGCCTCCCGGCTTGGAAGCGGGGCCGCACGCCCCTTTCGGGCGCCCGCGCGCGCGGCCGCGATCGCGTCGCGCGCCGCGGCGGCCAGGACGGCGTGGGGCGCCCGGCCCCGGTACGACGAGAGCTCCGGGGACTGCAAGAGCGACCCGACCGAGGGGAGGGACCGGAGATCCGGGGACGGCTTCGGCTTCATCACGCGCCGCCCAGGTAGGCGTCCTGGACGAACGGGGATTCCAGAAGGGCCTGGGCCCGGTCTTTCATCCGGACGGTGCCGGTCTCCAGCACGTAGCCGAAGTCGGCGGTGGCCAGGGCCATGCGCGCGTTCTGCTCCACCAGGACGATGGTCGTTCCCTCGGAGCGGATCGCGCGGATGACCGAGAAGATCTCGCGGACGAGGATGGGCGCGAGCCCCAGGGAGGGCTCGTCCATGAGGAGGAGCTTGGGGCGGGCCATGAGCGCCCGACCGATGGCGAGCATCTGCTGCTCCCCGCCGCTCAGCGTGCCGGCCGCCTGCCGGCGCCGCTCCTCCAGCCGGGGGAATTGCCGGAAGATCTTCTTCAGATCCGCCGTGATGCCGGCCTTGTCCTTCCGCAGATAGGCTCCCATCTCCAGATTCTCGAGCACGGTCAGAGGCGCGAACACGATCCGTCCTTCCGGGACGTGGGAGATCCCCGCCCGCACGATCTCGTGCGCCTTCATGCCCCGGAGGGACCTTCCCCCGAAGCGGATCTCGCCCCGGCTCGGCTGGATCAACCCCGAGATGGTCCGCAAGGTCGTGCTCTTTCCGGCCCCGTTCGCGCCGACCAGGGTGGCGATGCCCCCCTCGTCCACCTCGATCGAAACCCCCTTGAGGGCGTGGATCGCGCCGTAATGGACGTGGAGGTCCTCGAGCTCGAGGAGGCTCACGATTCCTCCCCCAGGTACGCCTCGATCACCTTGGGATCGCGGCGGATCGCTTCCGGCGTCCCTTCGGCGATCTTCACGCCGTAGTCCAGGACCACGATCTTCTCGCAGATTCCCATGACCACCTTCATGTCGTGCTCGATGAGGAGGACGGTGAGCTTGTATCGCACCCGGATGTCCCGGATCAGGGACATGAGGGCTTGGGACTCCGGACCGTTCATGCCCGCGGCGGGCTCGTCCAGGAGGAGGAGCTTCGGCTCGGTCGCGAGCGTGCGCGCGATCTCGAGGCGGCGCTGCTCCCCGTACGGCAGCGAGCGAGCCTCGCTCGAGCTGTATTTGGCCAGGCCGAAGGTCTCGAGGAGCTGCTCCGACCGGATCGTGATCTCGCGCTCCTCGCGCTCGGAGCGCGGGCTCCGGACGAGGCTGTCCGCGAGCGCCACCCCGCCGTGGAGATGGCAGGCGATCCGCACGTTGTCCAGGCAGCTCAGGTCGGAGAACAGGCGCGGATTCTGGAAGGTGCGGGCCACCCCGCGGCTCGCGATGACGTTGGTGGGCCGTCCCTGCATCGGCTTCCCCTCCAGGAGAATCGCGCCCGAGGTCGGCCGGTAGATGCCCGTGATGGCGTTGAACACCGTGGTCTTCCCCGCCCCGTTCGGACCGATCAGACCTCCGAGCGCGCCCGCTTCCAGATCGTAGTCCAGGTCGCAGACGGCCTTCAGACCTCCAAACGTCACCGAGAGCCGCTGGAGGGAAAGGAGCGGCGGCGGGCTCACGAGGCGGGCGTGGGACGGGGCGCCTCCGGCGCGCGCCGCTTCGGGAAGGAGAGCTCGCGGCGGCCCAGGATCCCCTGTGGCCTCGCGATCATGAGCACGATGAGGAGCAGCGAGTAGATGATGAGACGCAGCGAGCTCGCGAACCGGAGCACCTCCGGGAGCGCGGTGAGGAGGATCGCACCCAGGATCGAGCCCGTGAGGCTGCCCATCCCGCCCAGCACGATCATGATCACGATCTCGATCGATTTCATGAACGTGAAGCTGTTCGTGTGGAGATAGAGGTAATGGGCGAAGAGCGCGCCCGCGACCCCCGCGAAGAACGCGCCGATCACGAACGCGGTCACCTTGTACCGCGTCGTGGGGATGCCCAGGGCCTCGGCGGCGATCTCGTCCTCGTGGATCGCGAGGAGCGCCCGCCCGTGAAAGGACTTCATCAGATTCCGGATGACGACGAAGGTGATCCAGGCGGCTCCCAGGACCCACGCGAGGTTCGTGCGCTGCGGCACGCCCGCGAATCCGCGCGCTCCGCCCACGGCGTCGATGTTCAGGATGGCGACGCGGATGATCTCCCCGAACCCGAGCGTCACGATGGCCAGGTAATCGCCGCGAAGCCGCATCGAGGGCAGCCCGACCAGGAAGCCCGCCACCGCCGACGCGAGGCCGCCCACGAGGATCGCCAGGAGGAAGGCGCCCGCGGTGAGCCAGGCGCTGGACGCGTAGCCCGGGCCGAAGAGAATCGGCGAGGCGTAGACCGTGTAGGCGGCGGACGCGTAGGCGCCGACCGCCATGAATCCCGCGTGGCCGATCGAGAACTGCCCGGTGATCCCGTTCACCAGATTCAGGCTGAGCGCCAGGATGACATTGATGGCGCAGAGCACGAGGACGCCGTAGATGTAGGGATTGAGACCAAGGCGCCCGGCCCAGTCGAGACCGATCACGATCGCGATTCCGGCCAGAAGGCCGAGGACTCTTCGGAGGGCGATCACACCTTCTCCGTGACGTTCCGGCCCAGAAGACCGGCGGGCTTGAGGAGCAGCACGACGATCAGGATCACGAACGCGATCGCGTCCCGGTACGTGGAGGAGAGATACCCCACCACCATGTATTCCGAGATCCCCATGAGTAGGCCTCCGATCATGGCGCCCGGAATGCTGCCGATGCCGCCGAGCACGGCGGCCACGAACGCCTTGATGCCCGGCATGACCCCCATGAGGGGCTCGATCTTGGGATTGGTCAGCCCGACCAGGAAGCCCGCGGCCGCGGCGAGCGCGGAGCCGAGTGCGAAGGTGTACGTGATGATCCGGTCGGTCGGAATGCCCATGAGGCTCGCCGCGTCGCGGTTGAAGGCGACGGCCCGCATCGCCTTCCCGGTGCGCGTCTTCTGGATGAACAGGGTGAGCCCCACCATGAGGACGATCGAGACCACGACCACCATGATCTGGTGATTGGTCACCAGGACGCCGCCGGGGAGCGTGATCGTCCGCGGCGCGATGACTTGCGGGAAGAACTTGGGATCGGCGCCGAAGACCAGGATGCCGGCGTTCTCGAGGAAGAGCGACACCCCGATCGCCGTGATCAGCGCGGTGATCCGGGAGGAGCGGCGCACCGGCCGGTAGGCCAGAAGCTCGATCCCCATCCCGAGCAGCGCGCAGATCACCATGGAGCCGAGCAGCACCAGGGCCGCCATGAGGGGCGAGGCGCTGGTGATCGTGCCCACGCCCAAGGCCCCGGCCAGGTAGTACGCGGCGAACGCCCCCACCATGTAGACGTCCCCGTGCGCGAAATTGATGAGGCGCAGGATGCCGTACACCATGGTGTAGCCGAGGGCGATCAGGGCGTAGATGCTGCCCCAGGCGATGCCGTTGGCGAGCTGCTGGAAGAACTCCTGCACGAGGCCTTAGGTTCTCGTGGCCGCCCCTACGGCTCGACCGTCGCGACGAACGTGTAGGCTCGGTTCTGGATGCCCAGGAAGACGGCGGGCTTTACCGCGTTCCGATGCTCGTCGAGCGAGATGCGCCCCGTCACGCCGGGATAGTCGCGCGTGGCCGCGATCAGCTCCTTGAGCTGGGCGCGCGCGGCCTTCTGATCCGCGTTCGGCGGGCCGGACAGCGACTCGAACGCCTTGGGATCTTTCTGCTGCAGCCCCTGCATGGCGTGGGTCAGCACGCCCGCCGCGTCGTAGGCCAGCGCGGCGAGCCCGTCGGGCGTGGAGCTGTACCGCTTCTTGTAGTTCTGCACGAAGCCCTGGACGGCCGGATTGGCATCCTTCTCCCAGTAGTGGTTCACGAAGTAGGAGCCGTCCAGGGCGTCCTGCGCGATCTCGAGCAGGCGCTCCGAGACCCAGCCGTCGCCTCCCAGCATCGGAACCTTGAGCCCCAGCTCGCGCGCCTGACGCGCGATGAGGCCGACCTCGGTGTAGTAGCCGGGCACGAAGATGAACTCGGGCTTCTTGCTCTTGATATTCGTGAGCTGGGCCTTGAAGTCCTGGTCGCCCTCGCTGTACGCCTCGTCCGACACGATGATGCCGCCCATGGCGTGGAAGGATTCCGTGAAGTAGTTCGCCAGCCCCACGCTGTAATCGTTCTTGTTGTCCCGGAACACCGCGGCCTTGGTGAAGTGGAGCGTGTTCTTGGCGAACTTGGCGATGACCATCCCCTGGAACGGGTCGATGTAGCAGACGCGGAAGATGTTGTCGCCGACGTCCGTGACCTTGGGATTGGTGGACGAGGGGCTGATCATCGGCACGCCCGCGCTCTGGCAGATGGGCGCTGCCGCCAGGCTGCGGCTGCTCGCCACCTCGCCCAGCACGGCGACCACGCCGTCCTGCGCGATGAGCTTGTTCACCGCGGTCGCCGCCTCCTCGGGCTTGCCCTGATCGTCCTCGACCAGCACGTGGACCTTCTTCCCGCCGATGCCGCCCTGGGCGTTCAGGTTGTCCACGAAGAGCTCGATTCCGTTCTTCGAGGAGACCCCGAACGTTGCGGTGCTGCCCGTGAGGGAGCCGTATTCCCCGACCTTGATCTCGGTTTCCCGCTTGGCGCAGCCCGTGAGGGCCACGAACAGGGCGATGGTGATGAGTGGAAGTGCCACCCTGGGCATCCGGAACATAGGCGAGCCTCCGAGGCGTAAGTGTTTGAACTCAAAGGGACTTTCAAGAGGACCGCGGGCCACCCTAGCCCAAGCGGGGGACGGCTTCAAGGGGATAGCGGGAACGGAGCCGCCGGCACCGCCTTCCCCGACCGGATCACGAACCGTTCCGGCTCGGCGGGCACGAGCGGTTTCAAGGCGCGGAGCGCGCGGCCATCGTCGGTGTCGTAGACCTGGGCTCGCAGGGCCTCCCGCAGCATGGACGCGTTCAGGCTCCCCCGCTCGATGCCGCGCGTCACGGCGAGCCCGACCAGGTACCCGCGCACGGACATGTGCGTGGGCGGCTCCCCGTAGGCGCGCTGGTAGCGCGCTTCCAGAGTGTCGCGTGGCGCGCCGGTCATCGTGAAGTCCTCGGCCACGTAGGTCGCGCCCTCGAGGGCACCTCGGGCCTCGGGGCTCTGCCCCGACGGATCCAGCGCGTCGAAGCCGAAGATCTTGGCCTTGGGCCACGAGCTCTTGACCTGCGCCGCGGCGATCCCCGCGAGACGCGGGGGCGTCAGGAGGAAGAGCGCCGTGGCGTGCTTGTCGCGAAGGGACGTGATGGCGTGCGTCAGGTCCACGGCGTCCTCGGGGACCACCTCCTTGGCCACGACGAGGAGTCCGGCGCTCCGGCACGAGGCCGTCACCGCCTCGGCCCGCGCCGAGTCCTCCGGACTGCCCGCGACCAGGATCCCCACCTCGCTCTTGGGCGCGTCCTGGACGATGGCGCGGGCCAGGGACTGGGCGAGGACCGCGTTCCCGAGATGGAGCTGGAACACCGCGTCTCCCAGGATCGCGAGCCGCTCGTTGGTGGCGGAGGGCGAGATCAGCACCGCGCCCACCACCTGACTCGCCGCGGCCAGGGGCGCCGTGTTCGCGCTGAAGAGCTCGCCGATCAGGATCGAGACCCCGTGATCGCGCAAGAGCCAGCGCGCCTTCCGCGCGCCCACCAGCGGATCCCCCTCCGAATCGTAGAGGATGAGGGAGAGATTCGGCGCCCACTCGCGGTTGTGCTCCTCCACCGCGAGCCTGAGCCCCTGAGAGAAGGTCTTGCCGT
>DASQBE010000178.1:0-17641 GCA_035635355.1 Binatia bacterium
CCTTTCGCCCGGGTACTGCGGGGGCGAGCGGCTCGGCGATGTAGAAGAGCTGCCGGCGGATGGTCCAGCTCCGCCGGCTCGCCTCCCCGAGGCCGGTGTCCAGGGCGGCGCGGACTTCCGGCCGGCCGGCGTGGTTCTCCATGAGGGGAACGGAATCCAGGGGGACGTTCGAGTCTCCCAGCACCCGCCCCGTGGAGTCGATCACCGTGACGCGCCGCCCGATGGCCAGCCCGGCACGGTCGGCCCAGGCGTCCACGGCCGGAATGTTCCCGCTCGCGATGTCGGCCCTCGGCGCCCAGAGCCGCAAGAGCCCGATCTCGCGACGCCCCTCTTCCTCGAGGGAGCGCGCCGCCATGCGGGAGGAGTCGCGGTCCAGGGCCACCCCGGCCACGAGGAGGCCCACTCCGAGCAGCATGGCGATGAGGGAATAGAGGCGCGCGGTGAGCGAGGTCACGCGCTACTTCGTCGAGGTTTCCGCCGCGTAACCCACGCCGGTGACCGTGCGGATCAGGGCGGCGTCGCGCCCGAGCTTGGCCCGGAGCCGGCGGACGTGGACGTCGACGGTCCGTGTCTCGCCGAAATACCCCAGCCCCCAGACCTTGTCCAGGAGCTGCTCTCTCGAGAAGACCCGCCCGGGCTTCTGGAGCAGGTATTCGAGAAGGCGATACTCGGTGGGCGTCAGGTCCAGCGCCCGGTTGTGGAGGAGCACGCGGTGCCTCTCGCTGTCGAACTGGAAAGGGCCGACCTTGACCGGCGCCGAGGATTCCTCGCCGCGGGTCCGGCGCAGGATGGCCTGGACGCGGGCCACGAGCTCCTTGGGCGAGAAGGGCTTCGTGAGGTAGTCGTCCGCCCCTCGCTCGAAGCCGACGAGCTTGTCCATCTCGGTGCTCCGGGCCGTGAGGACGAGCACGGGGAGCGACTTGGTGCGGGGCTCGCCCCGGATCGCGCTCAGCACTTCGAGGCCGCTCATCTTCGGGAGGAGGAGGTCCAGGATCAGGAGATCGGGCGCGGACTGGAACACCCGGTTCAACCCCGCCTCGCCGTCGCTCTCCTGCAAAACGCGGTAGCCCTCGCGAGCCAGGTTATAGCTCACGAGGTCGCAGATCTCCGCCTCGTCGTCCACGACGAGGATGGTGGATCGTGGCGTCTTGGGCACCTTGAGGTATCGTTCACGGGATGGCGACGGCCGGCCCTTCTTCGGGTCCGGCCCTGAGTCGAGCCCTTCCATTATAGCATCCTGCTTCGGTTCCACGGCGGTCACCCCCGCGAGCGTGCCCCTTCGGCTCGACGGGCAGGATCGGGCCTCTTTGTTACCCTCGGATTGCGACCACGTGAAGGCCCTGTTACAGCCGAGCATCGTGCTTTACCGCATTGACTTCCTGGCGGACGTTGGATACGCTCCCCGGCCTGCATCGCCTCGATTCGAGGCAGAGTCGGTGACTCCCGAACCATACGGGTGCTTATGAAGGAGCGATCCAGAGCGTGATGACGCGCAGCGACCAGTGGAAGCTCTACCTCACGGTGGTCTTCGTGCTGGCTTCGCTATGGACCCTCTGGCCCACCTTCCAGTTCTACTCGCTGCCCGCCAAGGAGCGGCAGGTGGTTCTCCAGGCGCGCCCGTCCCAGGCTACGACCGAGGCGGAGCGGCTCCAGCTGGAGAAGTACGCCAAGCTCCGCGAGAAGGCGATCAAGCTGGGCCTCGACCTCCAGGGCGGCATGTACCTGCTCCTCGAGGTCGACACCTCGAAGCTGGGCGCCGCCGAGGCCAAGAACGCGGTGGACCAGGCCATGCAGATTATCCGGAACCGCGTGGACCAGTTCGGGGTGGCCGAGCCTTCGATCCAGCGGCAGGGTGACAATCGCATCCTGATCCAGCTCCCGGGCCTCCTGGACCAGGAACGGGCCAAGGCGCTCATCGGCCAGACCGCCCTCCTCGAGTTCAAGCTCGTGAAGACCGAGGAGGAATCGAAGGCGCTCTACGACCGGATCGACGGCTACTTCGCGCGCAAGCTGCGTGGCGGGGCCCCTCCGGACAGCGCGGCCCCCGACTCGGTCCAGCATCCCTTCACCTCCAAGCTCCTCGCGTCCTCCCATGCGGAGGCGGTCGTCCTGAACGAGAACATTCCCATCGTGGACGCGATGATCGGCCGGCTGAAAGCCGACTCCACCTTCTCCGTCGACGCTCAGCTGGCCTGGGATTCCCACGACACGGACGTCTCCGGGCGCACGGCGCGCGGGCTCTACGTGGTGGGCAAGGACGCGCTGATGAAGGGCTCGGAGGTCGCGAGCGCCCAGATGCGCCTCGACCTCGACGCGACGCGGCCCGGCGCTCCGGGCGTCTCGTTCAACCTGACGAGCCGCGGCGGCGCCCTCTTCGGCGACATCACCGGCGCGAACGTGGGGCGCAGGCTGGCCATCGTGCTCGACGGGAAGATCCAATCGGCCCCCAACATCCAGGAGAAGATCCCCCGCGGGCAGGGCTCGATCACCGGGACCTTCACCGAGGAAGAGGCCCAGAATCTGGCCATCGTGCTTCGCTCGGGCGCGCTCCCCGCGCCCGTGAACGTCATCGAGGAGCGGACCATCGGGCCGTCCATGGGCCAGGACTCGATCGACAAGGGAATCCACGCGGGCGCCGTCGGGGCGCTCCTCGTCGTGTTCTTCATGGTCGTCTATTACCGCGTATCGGGCGTCGTGGCGGTGGTCGCGCTGATCCTGAACATCCTGGGTCTTCTCGCGTGCATGGCCGGCTTCCACGCCACCCTCACGCTGCCGGGCATCGCCGGCATCGTGCTCACGATCGGCATGGCCGTGGACACGAACGTGCTCATTTTCGAGCGCATCCGTGAGGAGCTCCGGAACAAGAGGACCGTGCTCGCGGCCATCGAGACCGGATACGCGCGCGCGTACCGGACGATCATCGACGCGCACGTGACCACGCTCCTGAGCTCGTTCGCCCTCATGTGGTTCGGCACCGGTCCCATCCGCGGGTTCGCCATCACGCTTTCCATCGGACTCATCATCAACCTCATCACGGCGGTCGGGATCTCGAAGATGATCTTCGACGCGTGGTCGGTCCGCCGGAAGCTTTCGTCCATCAGTATCTAGGAGAGCCGATGTTCCAGATCCTGCACGGAGTCAATGTCGACTGGATGAGGCGGCGCCACTTGGCCTTCCTCTTCTCGGGCGCGTGTGTGCTGATCTCGATCATCTCGCTCATCGCCCACGGCGGGCCGCGCTACGGCGTGGACTTCACCGGCGGGGCGCTGGTGGAAATCCTGGTCACGCCGCCCGTCCACGCGGACGCGGTGCGCGCGGCCGTGGACCGTGCGGGCTATCGCGGAAGCGAGATCCAGGAGCTGAGTCGGCCGGGGCAGTTCCTGATCCGGACCGAGATCAAGTCGGGCCAGAACCCCGCCCCCGCGATCGTGCAGGAGGTGGCGGCGGAGCACCCGGGGTCGCACGTGGAGAGGCTCCGCTACGAGTCGGTGGGCCCGCGCGTGGGAGGCGAGCTTCGCGGGGCCGCCATCAAGGCCATCTTCTTCGCACTGGGCTTCATCCTGATCTACGTCGGGATCCGGTACGACTGGAGATACTCGCTGGGCGCGGTCGCCGCGCTCTTCCACGACGTCTTCATCACCGTAGGCGCCCTCAGCCTCATGAACAAGGAGATCACGCTCACCGTCGTCGCCGCCCTCCTGACCATCGCCGGGTATTCCATCAACGACACGATCGTGGTTTTCGACCGGATTCGCGAGCGCTCCAGGACGCTTCGCCGGGAGCCCCCGGCCAACGTGATGAACATCGCCATCAACGAGACGCTGAGCCGGACCATCATCACCTCGTTCACCGTGTTCCTCACGGTCATGGCGCTCTACACGCTGGGCGGTGAAGTCATCCACGACTTCGCGTTCGCGATGCTCGTGGGCGTGGTGTTCGGCACCTACTCGTCCGTGTACGTCGCCAGCGGGCTTGCGCTCGAAGTCCAGCTCTGGCTCGAGCGCGCGGGCCAGGGCCGCGGCAAGAAGTAGCTCCGGTCCGCGCCGCACCGAAAAACGGAGCCGCCTCGTGACGATTGCCAGACTGGTTCTGTTCGCTTCCCTCGCCTCGATCGCCGTGACCCCGTCCGCGCGCGCGGAGGCCCCGCCGGGGACCGCGATCCGCCTCTTCGCGGCCGCGGAGGAGGCCTGGGCCGCGTCGGATGCCGAGGGGTTGGCCGCGCTCCTGGACACCACGTCGGTCCGCATCGCCATCAAGCCCGGCACGCCGGTCACCTCGGCCCAGACCCGCGTCGCCGCGGCGTTTCTGCTCCAAGACCAGCTCCGCCTCGTGCACACCCGGGAGTTCCGGATGACCCGATTCGACTGCGACAAGAAGCGCGGGACCTGCCGCGCCGTCGCGCTCTGGACCGGGGACTGGGGCGGGCGGCAGGGGACGCGCGCGGTCTCGGTCACCCTGATCGCGCGGCCCATGGCGGGTCGCTGGCTGCTCACCGAGATCCGGACCGGGGACTGAGCCTCACCCGGTGAGCCCCTCCGCCGAAACCCGGGCCGATGTCCTGTACACGGCCGATCTCCACGGCAGCCGCGAGCTCTACACGGAAGCGTTCGGGCTCGCGCGGAAGCTCTCGGTTCGATCGTTGATCCTGGGGGGCGATCTCGCCCCGCACGCCACGGTCGTGGAGCAGAGGGGGTTCTTGCAGGGGTTCCTCCTCCCCCTGGCGCGCGAATACCGGCAGGAGCGGGACTCGGCCGAGATCTTCTACATCATGGGGAACGACGACTGGAGCGCCAATCTCCCGGTGCTCCTGGGCTCGGGAATCGAGCGGTTCCACCACATCCACTGCGTGGTCCGTCCGTTCCAGGGAGCCGTCTGGATCGCGGGGCTCGGCTCCGTGAGCCTGACCCCGTTCGCGCTCAAAGATTGGGAGCGCTGGGAAGAGGGCCTCCAGGGCCCGGTGCGCCTGGACGGCTTTCGCAGCCGGGAAGACGGCTCCGTGCACCCGTTCGATTTTCGGGGACGCGAATGGGAGGAGTGGCTCGGACGCGATCTCGAGACGATCGGGCGGGAGCTGCTCCCCGAGCGATCGCCTCTCGTCTGCGTGTTCCACGGTCCCCCTTACGGCACGGCCCTGGACCTGATCCACGGGGAGGTTCACGTCGGATCCCGCGAGGTCCGGAAATTCCTCGAAGCGCGGCGGCCCCTTCTCTCCCTCCACGGCCACATCCACGAATCCCCCGCGGTCTCGGGACGGTTCGCGGACCGGATCGGTTCCACGATCTGTGTCAATCCGGGCCAGCGGATGGGCAGCACGCTCCATGCGGTATGGTTTTCCCTCGAGGATCTCGAGGGGTCCCTCACCCACACCCTCCTGGGCCCCGCAAAGCTCGACGCTCCGGCCACTTAAAGCGTCACCAGCGCTCCTCCCCACGGAACCGGAGCGGGTTCCGCCGGTAACACTCAGTGACGTCCCCCGAGAGCACGGCGGGCGGCGCCATCTGATATAATTGTCCTACTTAAGCCCAATCTCGGAGTTATGTGACCCGATCCTCCGCTTCAAGCCACCGGTCCCTCCTCCTTCTGGCGGCATTCCTGGCCGCCGGCATGGCATGCGCCTTGCCAAGTAGGAACTCCTCCGCCACCACCCACGAAGGGGAGCTGGACGGCGGATTCACCATCGCCCGGCTGAAATACACGGGCGGCGGCGACTGGTACTCCGACGAGACGTCGCTCAAGAACATTCTCCGTGCGCTGAGGGAACGGGGGGAGATCCGCGTGAGCCAGGAACAGGAGGCCGTGGTGACGCCCACCGATCCCGAGATCTGGAATTACCCCATGCTGTTCATGACGGGGCACGGGAACGTGAAGCTGAGCGAGGACGAAGCGCGCGCGCTGCGGAGCTATCTGGACGCGGGCGGACTCCTCTGGGCGGACGACAATTTCGGGTTGGACAAGTCGTTCCGCGAAATGGTGAAGCGCCTCTACCCGGAGCTGCCCTTGACCGAGCTTCCCTTCAGCCATCCGCTGTTCCACTACCCGAGCGCATTCCCCGCCGGGGCTCCCAAGGTCCACGAGCACGACGGGGGGCCGGCACGGGTCTACGCGGTGGTGAAGGGCGGACGCGTGCTGGTGCTCTACACCTTCGACTGCGACATCGGAAACGGGACCGAGGACGCGGGCATCTACGACGACCCGCCCGAGAAGAGGGCCGCCGCGATGCGCTTCGCGGTCAACGTGGCGACCTACGCGGTGACGCATTGAGGCCCGCGCGATGAATTCGGCCTACGAGGCGCTCCTTCGCGAGCTCCATCGCGCGCGGCGGGTCCTGATCTGGCGCTCGGTGGAGCGCGCGGGGCTCTTCGCCACCTTCGGGCTCCTGACCCTGGGCGGCGTGGCGCTCCTGGTCGCGCTCCTCCTCCCGCTCCACCGTTCCGAGTACATCGTGCTCCGCTCGGCGCTGCTCCTGGCCGCGGTCTCCGCCCTCGTTTTCGCGCTCGTGCGCGTGACCCGCTCCCGCGCCGGGCTTCCCGAGGCGGCCCTCGAGGCGAGCCACCTCATCGGCGAGCGCGACGACGGGCTCCTGACCGCGTTCGAGCTGGGACGCTCCACTTCCGGAGTGGCGACGGGAGCCGGCGCCGGGGTCTCGACCGGCTATTCCGCGGCGCTCACGCAGCACGCGGTGCGAAACGCCGCGGAACGCGCCGCCACGCTCCCGCTCGGGCAGCTCCGGGTCTGGCGGGGCCGCAAGCGCTCCATCGAGCGGCTCGGGATCGCGTTTCTGGTCCTGGCCGGCGTCGCCGCCCTCGGGGGATCGCGCACGGTCACGACGGTGAAACGGATCGCCGATCCCGAGAAGGCGCCCCTGGCGCCGATCGCGATCCGCGTCGAGCCGGGATCGGAGGAGGTGGAGGGCGGGGCCTCGGTGCCCCTGCGGGTGTACCTATCCGGGACCGACCGCAAGCCCCGGCTCCTCGTGAAGGGCCAGGAGAAGACGCTCGAGCGCGCCACCGAGGATGTGAGCCCGCGCGGCCGCGAGCGCGCGTACGCGACCGTGATCCCGAACCTGAACGAAGATCTCGTGTACCAGATCCGTGCCCTGGACCAGGTCAGCCCCGTCTACCGCATCTCGGTGCGGGATCTGCCGCGCGCGTCCGGGTTCAAGGTCCGCTACGAGTACCCGGCTTACTGCGGCCTCACCTCCGAGGCCTCGAACGCCATCACCGGCGATCTCGTGGCGCCGCGCGGGACCCGCGCGCGGGTCGAGGTGCTCTTGAACCGGAACGTGGACAAGGCCGCGCTCCAGCTCGAGGGGAGCCATGCGCTCGCGGGCGAGCTGGGCGAGCGCCTGGCGCGCTTCGCCGTGCCGGTCCGCGCCGATGGACGCTACCGCGTGCAGCTCACCGATCCTCGCGGGCGGCACGTGGATCTCGGCCCCTACGACATCAAGTCGATCCCCGACCGGCCGCCCACCGTGACGATCGTGTCCCCCGGCCCCGTCGAGGACGTGGCCCATGACATGACCGCCACCATCCTGGCCGGGGCGACGGATGACTACGGTGTGAAGAGGGTTCTCCTCCGCTACCGGGTGAGAGACGGAGCCCCCATCGTGGAGACGCTCCATGAGGAGAAGGACGGCACGCGCGAGCTGGCGGTCCGGTACGGATGGTCCCTGGGCGCCTTCAACCTGCTCCCGGGGGAGGAAGTGCAGTACGAAGTGGGCGCCACGGACGGAGACCAGGTCGATGGGCCCCAGACGACTTGGTCCGAGACGCGCACGCTCCGGTTCCCCTCGGCGGCGGAGATCCTCTCTTCGGTGGAGCACCAGCAGGACGAGTCGGTGGCCACCCTGGAGGACGCCATCCGGAACGCCAAGGCGCTCCAGGAGAAGTCCGAGGAGCTGGCCCGCGATCTCGGCCGCACCAAGGAGCTGCCCTGGGAGAAGGGCCAGGACATCCAGAAGACCCTGGAGGGGCAGAAGTCCCTTCGCGAGCAGATCGACAAGGTCGCCGAGAAGCTGGGGCAGGACGCCGACAAGCTGTCGCAGTCGCGGGCCATGAACGCCGAGCTGGTCCAGAAGCTGAACGAGCTGCATCAGCTCCTGGATCAGCTCCACGACCAGTCCATCCTGCGCGCCATGCAGAACGTCCAGGATGCCCTGAAGAAGATGTCGCCCCAGGATCTCGAGCGCGCGATGCAGAACATGAAGCTGACCCAGGAGGACGTGGTCAAGAGCCTCCAGAAGACGATCGAGCTCCTGAAGCAGATCAAGATGGAGGAGAAGCTCGAGGCCGCGGCCGAGCGCGCCGCGGACATGGCGCGCCGCCAGATGGCGCTGAACGATTCGCTGGCCCGCGCGAACAAGCCGAGCGAGATGAAGGACCTGGCGAAGGGGGAGGAAGAGATCTCGAAGATGAGCCGCGAGCAACGCGCCGCGCTCGATTCGCTGGCGGCCGAGCTCCAGAAGATGGACAAGGAGTCGGCCAAGGACGCGGAGGATCAGCGCGACAAGCTCCAGAGTCTCTACCCCGTCTTCGACAAGTCCATGCAGTCGATGCAGGAGGCCATGAAGCAGGACGCGAAGGAGAGCACGCAGGATCTCGAGCACCAGCTCGAGGAGATGCGGAACGCGATGAGCAAGATGAAGGATGACTTCGTCTTTCGCAGGAAGAACGACGTCGGGCGCAAGATGGACGAGGCGATCGCGGATCTCCTCGAGATCTCGGACGCCCAGAAGGACATCCTGAACGACCCGAAGAGCGATGCGGGGCAGCGGGCTTCCACGCAGCAGGGGCTCGAGGAGACCACCGAGGGCGCCGCGAACCGGATCGGAGAGCTGAGCAAGAAAACGCTCTTCATCACCCCCGACGTGGCGCAAGCCGTCGGCCGCGCCCTCTCGAATCAGAAGAACGCCGTCGGGCGCTATTCCATGGAAGACATGATCGGCGGGCTGGTCTCCAGCAAGGAGGCGGCCATCGCCCTGAACCAGGCGGCCGCCGCGCTGCTCCGCGGGCGGGATTCCATGGCCGCTGCCAAGTCGTCCACCGGCATGCAGGAGGCGATGTCGATGATGCAGAGCCTGGCGGGCGACCAGCAGCAGCTGAACGGGCAGGCGCTCTCGTTGCTCCCGGGCGAAGGGCAGCAGGGTCAGCAAGGAAGGCTCACGCCCGATCAGGCCGGCGCCCTGAGCCGGATGGCGGCCGAGCAGGAGGCGATTCGCCAGGGGCTCCAGCAAGCCATGGACAAGCTCGGGCAGAACGGCGGGACCCTGGGGCAGCTGGGCCAGACCGGCGAGGACATGAAGAAAGTGGCGCAGGACCTGCGCGGCGGGAGGCTCAACCAGGAGACGGTGGATCTACAGCAGCGGATCCTGAGCCGCCTCCTCGACGCGCCGCGCAGCGTCGAGAAGCGCGATTACTCCCGCCGCCGCACCTCGCGGCCGGGGGTCGACGTGGTGCGCTCCTCGCCCGACGCCCTCTCCCCCGAGCTCCTGAAAGCGCGGCCCTCGCTCGCGGCCCTTCTGGCCCGTGGCGGACGGGACCCCGTGTCGCCGCGCTACCGCGCGCTCGTGGACCAGTACTTCCAGGCCATCCTGCAGCAGGGAAAGGTCCGTTGAGCGTGCCCAGGCGTGCCCGCGGGCCGGCCGTGGCGGCGTCGCTGGCCGTGCTCTGCCTGTTCCTTCCTGGCCCTGCGCGCGCGGCGCACAAGCCGGTCGTGCCCGCCGGGACCAAGCCCCCGGTCGTTGCGCCCGTGCCCCCGCCTCCGCCCGCGGACCGGGACAGCTACTACCACCAGCTTCTGGGGAATCTCTCGATCAACGCGCCCAGCGACACCCTGGGCTCCGCGGAGTACGAGTCGGGGCAGCATCTCTTCGAGGCGGGGCTCTTCGATTCCGCGGCCACGCTGTTTCAGCGGTTCGCGGTTCACTATCCTCGAAACCTCCTCCTGAACGACGCGATCGAGCACGTGCTCCTGATCCGCGAGACTCGCGAGCCCGGCGACGAGGCGCTCAAGCTCTACGCGCGCACGCTGGCCTTGCGGAGCCAGGGGCTCGCGGACTCCGCGGCCGCCGCCGCGCGGTCGGGCCTCGAGCGGTTCCCGAACGCCCGGATCCGCTACCACTGGGAGTTCCTCCTGGCCGACCTGAACCGCGAGCGTGGCAACCATTCCGAGGCCGTCCGCTTCGCGCTCCTGGTCGCGGACTCGACCTCGAAGAGCCGGCTCGCCCCCTACGCTCTGAAGCTCGCCGGAGACGAGACGCTCGCGATGGGTGACGGGCCCGCGAGAGCGCTCCGCCTCTATCAGGCGCTGCTCGAGCGCTACCCGGCGTCGCCGCTCGCGCCCCCGGTGCGGGCGCAGGTGATGGAGCTCCGAAAGAAGCTGCAGCTGTGAGGCGCCTCCATCCCGCGCTCGCCGCGGCGGCAGCGCTGCTCCTCGCCCTCTCCTCCGGCGTCTCCCCCGCTCGCGCGGAGCTGCTCGTTCCGATGGACGAGACGCAGACCGACCACCTCCGCGCCTACGGCCTGACCTACTGGGCGCTGCAGCAGGGCCTCCGGGGCGAATGGCTCCTGAACTACCGAGGCGGCTCCTTCCTGCTGCCCGACGACGCGCGGATCCCCAGCGAGGCGGCCGTGCGCGGGGTGCGCACCGAGGCCGTGAACGGCGCCCAGGTCGCCCAGATCCGCGCGGAGATCGCCGACAACAACATGGAATCGGTGAAGCTGGAGACGGCGCCGCGGATCGCGGTTTACGTTCCCCCCACGACGCCCCCCTGGGACGACGCGGTGCAGCTGGCGCTGGAGTACGCGCAGATTCCCTACACCAAGCTCTGGGACGCGGAGGTGCTCCAGGGGCGCCTCTCGGACTACGACTGGCTCCACCTCCACCACGAGGACTTCACGGGGCAGTACGGAAAGTTCTACGCCGCGTTCGCCGGGACCGACTGGTATCGGAAACAGGTGGCGGAGAACGAGGCGATCGCGCGGAAGCTGGGATTCGCCAAGGTTTCCGAGCTGAAGAAGGCGGTGGCCCGGACGATCAAGTCCTTCGTCGGGGCCGGAGGATTCCTCTTCGCGATGTGCTCCGCGACCGACACCTTCGACATCGCGCTCGCGGCCGAGGGCGTCGACATCGTGGGGCCGGAGTACGACGGGGATCCGGCGGACCCCTATGCGCAGCAGAAGCTGGATTTCGGGAAATGTGTCGCCTTCCAGAATTTCGAGCTGGAGCAGAACCCGATGGTCTACGAGTACTCGAACATCGACACCAGCAACCGGGACATGACCCGGGGACAGCGGAACGACTACTTCACCCTGTTCGATTTCTCCGCGAAGCAGGATCCCGTCCCGAGCATGCTGGTGCAGGACCACGTGGCGAACGTGCCGGGGTTCATGGGCCAGACGACCGGATTCGAGAAGAAGCTCCTGAAGCCCGCGATCACCGTGCTGGCCGAGGTCCCGGGCGCCGACGAGGCGAAGTACATTCATGGGCACTTCGGAAAAGGGACCTTCACGTTCTACGGGGGCCACGACCCGGAGGATTACCAGCACGCCGTGGGCGATCCGGCGACCGACCTCTCGCTCCACAAGAACTCGCCGGGCTACCGGCTAATATTAAACAACGTCCTCTTTCCCGCCGCCGAGAAAAAAGAGAAGAAAACATAGTGTTTGTCGAGGGCGGGACCGGCCGATACACTGCTCCGCCGATGATCACCCTGGTGGATGCAATCCGGCCCGTCACCGTGGCGCCTTCCCGCGCGCGAGGGCTCTTCTACGAGCTTCTGCTCGTTCTCGCGGGAAGCGCCCTCATCGCGCTCTCGGCCTGGGTCGCCATCCCGCTGCCCTTCTCGCCGGTGCCCGTGACCGCCCAGACCTTCGCCGTCCTCTTCGTGGGATCGGCGCTGGGCGCGCGCCGCGGCGCGGCCGCCGCGCTGGCGTATCTGGCCGAGGGGTGCTGGGGCCTGCCGGTCTTCGCGGGCGGGAGCGCCGGGATCCACGTCCTGGTCGGGCCCACCGGCGGCTACCTCGCGGGATTCGTGCTGGGCGCCTACCTCTGCGGCGCGCTGGCGGAGCGGGGCTTCGACCGGAGCCCCGTGACCACCGTGACCTCGATGGCGCTGGGCAATGTCGGGATTCTCCTCCCGGGCCTCCTCTGGCTGTCGCGATTCGTGGGCCCCGATCGAGTGCTCGGGCTCGGGCTCTTCCCCTTCATCCCGGGCGACCTGGTCAAGATCGCGCTCGCGGCCGCCCTTCTCCCGCTCGGGTGGAAGCTTCTCGCCCGCTCGCGGAGCCACTAGCCCATGGCCGTCCTCAACAAGTTCGCGAAGCCCACCGTGCTCGTGACCGGCGCGACCGGCGCGATCGGGCGGGCGGTCTGCCGCGACCTCGTCGTGAACGGCTATCTGGTCCTCGGCTTGATCCGGAATCTCGAGGCGAGGGACCGGCTTCCCTACGCGGTGATTCCGGTTCTGGGCGATGTTCGGAATCCCGCCTCCTGGGAGCACGACGTCGAGCAGGCCGACATCCTCATCAACCTGGCGCTCCAGACCATGCCGACCTCCGGGCCGAAGGAGCGCGAGGACGCCGAGCGGGAGGCGCACGCGATCGCCTCGGTCCTGGACGGCGTGGCCACCCTCTGCCGCCGGCACAAGAAGGTCATGATCCACACGTTCGGGGCGCTTCTCTACGACCCGGACCCGGACGGATGGGTGCGCGAGACCTCGGACGTGAGCAGCGGGCGGGGATTCGGCATCCGCCACAAGATCGCGTACCCGATCTTCCAGAAGCATCGGAAGCGCGGCCTGCGCGCGATGAGCGTGAACCCCTCCTTCATGTACGGACCGGGGGGATGGTTCGAGAGCGGGGTTCTCCGCCCCATGAGCCAGGGCCGGTCCTCGATGATCGGGGACGGGTCGCACACCATGCACTACATCGAGGCCTCCGACGCCGCTTCCGGGTATCGCCTCGCGATCGAGAAAGGCATCCCCGGCGAGGATTACCTCCTGGCGGACGACGCCCCATCGACCATCGGGGAATTCACCGCGCTGGTGGCGCATGAAATGGGCGCGCCCCCTCCGACCCCGATCCCCGAGGAAGAGCTGATCCCGGTGCTCGGCGCGTGGACCGTCGAGGCCTACACCACCTGCCCCAAGGTGGACAGCACCAAGGCGCGCCGGGACCTGGGCTGGGCGCCCCGCTTCCGCACCATCCAGGAGGGCGTCCCGCCCGTCGTGCGCGCCTTCCGGCGCTCCCTGGAGGCAGTCCCCGCCTGAGCCGCCGGTGGCTCGTTCGAGCCTCGGCGGGTCGTCAAATTCCCCAACGCTGAAGCCGCCCGCGCGCCACCGCCGCCCGTAACCCCCCATTTCAGACCGTCCTGCCGGGACCCCCGCCCCGGCACGCTCGATGCGCTGAAGGGTTGCGAGGTCATCCCCGCCAAGGCGGGCGCTGTGTCACGCATCGGAGGAAGCATGGCGCGTCGATGGAGAGCATCAGGGCTCTGGGTGCTGATGGGAGCCGTTCTCCTGCTCAGCGGCTGCGGTCAATCCCCGGTCGGCCCTACCGATCCCTCGCAGGGCTCGGGCGCCGGTGGCACCAGGCAGGCGCCCCCGCTCGTCACGGTCGCGCCCGACGGCACGGTGACCTATGTGGACGCCCCGTGCGACACGATGAAGGAGACCCCGGGCGGGGTCCTGCCTTTGCCTCCCGCCTCGGTGCGCGCCTCCGCGTGGATCAGCGGCAGCGTCGGCGGCGTGGTCCGCGCGGGCCGGTTCGCCGTGAGGATCCCGGCCGGCGCGTTCCCCGGTCTGGCCCAGGTGACGGTCACCATGCCGGACTCCAGCATGATGCTGTGCGATCTCTCGATCTCGCCCGCATCGGCGAATCAGTTCAAGGTTCCGGTCCAGCTCGTCGCCGATCTCTCCGCGACGGACATGATCGACGCCTCGACGTGCACGATGTACTGGTACGACCCGAATCGCGTTCTCTGGAAGAACCTCGTCGCGAAGACCCGGACGTCGGGCATGCTGGTGGTGACCGAGCTCGACCATTTCTCGAAGTACGCGGCCGGAAAGGCGGGCTGGTAGGTCCATGGCCCTGATCGAATACGTCGCACTCGTCATCCTGGGCGCGCTGGTGCTCGCCTGGGAGGCCTGGTCTCCGGGTCAAGCCGGAGCGGAGCCCATGACGCTTCTGTTCTGGGTTCTGGCGAACATGCTGGGCGAGCTCCTGTGGCTCCCCGCGCCCAAGCAGCGCGGCTATCTCAGCATGGCGACCGCGGCGAATTTCGCGACGCTTCTCGTGCTCCCGGTCTCGCTCGCGGTCACGGTGACGGTCGTGGCGGGCGCCTTGGTGGACCTCATCTTCCGGCACCGCCGCTGGTATCAGGTCCTCTTCAACGCCTCCGTCTGCTGCATCGCCGTGTTCTCGGCGTCGCGGGTCTTCACGTCGATCTGTCAGGGCCGGGACGGGCTGGAGAATCTGCTCTCGCCGTTGAACGCGGGGGCGCTGACGCTCGCGGCGGTGACCTACTTCCTGCTGAACACGTGGCTGGTCACGGGCGTCGTGGCGCTGGATCAGCGGCTCAAGCCCTGCTACGTGTGGACGACGACCTTCGCCTCGCCGCAGGAGGTGCTGGGATCCTTCGTTCTCTTCACCCTGGGGCTGCTCTTCGCGGCGCTCTTCCTGGCGTGGGGCTACATGAGCGCGTTCCTCGCGACGATCGCGACCTATTTCGTGCGCGGGGCGTACAACCGCTACGTCGAGGGGCGCCCGGCGCCTACTGCATCTCGACCAGGCGCTGTCTCAAATCCGGGCTGAGGGTTCCCTCGAAGACTTCCTCGACGGGGCCGGTCATGATGAGATCCAGATCGGGCCCGACCTCCACCTCCAGCTGACCTCCCTCCATCACGACGGTCACATGGCCGTCCGTGAGCCCCCGGTCGTAGCACGCCGCGGCGACCGCGCAGGCGCTCGTGCCGGAAGCCAGCGTGTGACCGGCGCCGCGCTCCCAGACCAACGCCCGGGCGCGGCGGCGCGACTCCGCGACCGCCAGCTGCACGTTGATCCGGTCGGGAAAGGCCGCGTGACGTTCCACGAGAGGGCCCAGGGTGAAGAGCCGCTCGCGCGTGAGCTCCTCGCCGAAAATGACGCAGTGCGGGTTTCCCACCGAGACCACCGTCACGTCGAGGCGGCGCCGCTCCACCTCCAGCGCGCGCTTCGAGCGGTCGATCAGCGCCCGCCCCATCTCCAGCCGCACCGCGTGGACCCGGCCCGCGCGCCGGTACACCTCGGCGGATACCGGACCGGCCGCGGTCTCGATCACGAACGTGCTCTCGGCGGTGTACCCGTGCTCGCTCAGGAATTTCGCGGCGATTCGTAGCCCGTTTCCGCTCCGCTCGGCCTCCGAGCCGTCAGGGTTCCAGATCCGCGCCGTGAAGCGCTCGCCCCGGACGTCGATCTCCAGCACCCCGTCCGAGCCCAGGCCCAGGTTCCGGTGGCAGAGGAGACGCACGCGCTCCGGGGTGAGCGCGACCCCGAACCGCGAGCCGTCCACGACGATGTAATCGTTCCCGAGGCCGTGCCCCTTGATGAAATCACCCACGAGCATCCGGCGCCTCCCCTCCGGTGACGCGGAGCGCCTCACGCACGATCGCCTCCCCCGCCACGGTCTGGCAGAGCTCGATGGACCGGCGGACGCCCGCGCGCGTGCCCCCCACGTTGATCGCGCCGAGGGCGTGGGAGCGAAGCTGCCGCCACATGCGGGTCGTGGTCAGGATCGCCACCACGCAATACTCGCGGGTGGCGGCGCCTAGGCCGGGGCGGGACAGCGTCGTTCCGTAGCCCTGGAGGATCATCCAGGAAGCGAGGTCGGGCGAGAGCCCGCGCATCGTCTCGATGAGCTTTTCGTAGTTTCGGCCGTAGACCCTCCGGCACAGGTCTTCCCCCGCGCGAATCCATCCCTCGGGATCCACGCGGCTCGCCTCCGGCGGGGCGAATCCATGGCGCTTCAGCACCGGCCCCGCCGCGAAGAGGGCCTCGATCGCGCGCGGAAAGCCGACGAAGAGATAGGACTGAAGGAGGGCCTCGTACAGCGCGCCGGGGGAAGCGCCCCCGTCGATCGCGCCCTCGGCGCCCGCGGCCACCGACACGGGGTCTCCCCCCGCGATCGCCGCCGAGAGCGCCACCAGCCCCGCGTCCGCGCGCGAGAGCGCCGGAGCCTCGGGGCGCCGGTCAGCGGGCAAGGGCGTGCGAGAGCCTGGGCAGCGACCGATCCATCCGATAGGTCACGTTCATGTGGCCGTCCTCGAATTCCTCGTACTCGTGCGGGATGGAGAGCTCGCGGAGGCGCTTCACGAAGCAGCGCGCCCCCAGCTCGAGGAAGAACTCGTCCTCGCGGCCGCAATCGAGATAGAGGAGCCGGAGCTTCTTCAGGCCGGCGGCGTAACGGTCGACGAGGTAGAGCGGGTCCCACTGAAGCCATCGCTTCCAGATATTTTCGTCGATCGCGCCGGTCTCGAGATCGAAGGGCAGGTCGCAGCAGGGGTGCGGCGCTCCGACGTTCGGCGAATAGGCGGCGGCCATGGCGATGATGTTGAGGGCGGAGACGTCGGCGTGACGCTTGCGCGGCGAGGCGCGGAACGCGCGAAGCCAGGGCTCCAGCCCTCCGCCGCTCTGGATCGTCCGGAGCGCGGGGCCGAAGTCGCGCTTGTAACAGTACTCGAAGAGGATGTCGCCGCTGTGGGAGACCAGGGCGCCGAAGATCTCCGGATGGCGCATGCCCATCATCAGCGCTCCATATCCCCCGCTGGACTTTCCGATGACCCCGCGATGCTCCCGGGCGGCGAGGGTCCGGAAGCGCGAATCCACGAGCGGTACCAGCTCCTGGATCAGGTGATCCTCGTAGTTCCCCAGCGCCGGCGAATTGATGTACTGGCTTCCGCCCAGGTGGGTGAAGCAATCGGGCAGGGCCAGGATCATGGGCTTGGCGCGGTCGTCCGCGAGGAGCGCGTCCATGCGGTCGGCGATCCCGGGGCTCCAGGGGTTGTCGTTCAGGAGCATCCGGCCCCGCCCCGTGAACCCGCTCAGACACCACGCGACGGGATATCGCTCGCTCCCCCGATCGTACCCCGGGGGCAGGTAGACGTGGAGGTCGCGGACATGGGGATCTCCGGGGAGATTCCCCTGCAAGACTCGGCTCGTGACGCGCTCGCAAACGACCGTGCCCTTGGGGATTTCCATGCCCGCAGCCTAGGTGGGCACATCCATCGTGTACAGTCTGAACTATGAGATTCTCGTGGTGAGGGCACTCGATCTCGCGACCGTGGGCGTGGCGGTGGCGGCCCTCTACTGGCTCGAGGCTGGAATCAGCGCCCGGCTGGGGCAGCGCCGCCTTCCCGGCCTCAAGACGCTCGAGCCCATCCGGGACGAGGCGTTGCCCACGCTCACCATCATCGCGACCGCCAAGGACGAAGTGCTACGGGTGGAGCAGGCGGCCCGCTCGCTCCTCGCGCAGGATTACCCGAAGATGGCGGTCCTCGTGGTGGACGACCGGTCCGTCGACGGGACCGGCGCCATCCTGGATCGACTCGCGCGGGAGGACCCGCGGCTCCGCGTGGCGCACGTGAGCGATCTCCCCGAGGGCTGGATCG
>DASQBE010000179.1:0-2190 GCA_035635355.1 Binatia bacterium
GGATTGGCGCCGATGGGGCGCTCCACCTCGGACAGGGTGACCGCCTGGTCGGTCACGGCGCGGGTCGTGGAGAGGACGCCCAGGAAGGCTTTGCTCCACGCGCTCGGCTCGCACGGGACGAATCCGTTCGCGTCCCACACCCCGGTCGCCATGATGTCCCACGCTCCAAGCCCCTGGGACGAGCCACCCACGTCGCCGTTCGTGTCGTAGAGGTCCGGAAGCCCGAGCTGATGCCCGAACTCATGGCAACAGACGCCGGTCATCCCGAAGACGTAGCCGTCCTGGCTCTCCGATTCCGGAAGCTCGACGGCCTCCTTGACGCGCAAAAAATTCCCGGGCGTGATGGCGTCGTTCGTCTTGATGCCCACGGCGCCCGTCGAATCCGGCCCCAGCACGGTCCGCATGTCCTCCTGCGTCACGAACGCGGACCAGACCTGATCGTGGCTGTTGTCCAGAACGTCCGCCTCCTGCCCCTGCCCCGCGTGGAAGATCACGATGCTGTCGTAGGATCGGAAGTCGACCGTGGAATCCGCGAGCGCCACCATGTCCCGCACCAGGAACACGACACGCTCCTGAAAGCGGGCGTCGTCTCCGTAGTAGGCCATCGGATGCGGAAGCGTGAACACGGAGTCCCAGAGCGTGGGCTGGAGCGTCACCTGCCCGGCGGTGACCTGGCTCCAGTACTGGTTCATGAAGAAGAGGAGCCGGTTGTAGTAGGCCGTCGAGGAATCGATGGGCGTGTCGCTGAACGCGACGCGGACCGCGAGGACCCGGTAGTTCGCCTGGGCCTCGGCCCTGATGTGCTCGCCGCGCCCGGGAAGGAGGGCGAAATCAGGCCTCAGCCGCGAGGTCGAGAATCCTTCCCGCGGTCCGGGAAGGCCGTGCTTCCCAGGGACGGGCGGCACGGCCGAAGCCGTTTGTGTCAGGAGTGTTAGGGAGAATGCCAGGAGGAACGCGGACGTCCGACTGGGCCGGGGCGTACCGAATCTCACCTCACGAGTGTAGCCGCGAACGCACGCCCCGGTCAACGCCGGTGCGGACGATCAGCGGCCGCGGTCGCCTTTGTCGCCCCGGTCACGATTGCCCCCGCGGTCGCCCTTGTCGCCGCGGTCGCCCTTGTCCCCGCGGTCGCCCTTATCCCCGCGGTCGCGATTCTCCCCGCCGCCGCCGCGGCCCTTGTCGCCCTGATCCCCGCTGGTGCCGCCGTCGCGGTTGTCGCGATTCCCCCGGTCCTCGCGCTGCGGCGCCGGCCGTTCCCTCGCCCCGCGATCCTCGGGCGCGCGGCGCTCCCCGCGCTGCCACCATCCCCTGTTCTCGGGCGGCCGCTGGCCGTCGTCGCGGTTCGAACGCCCGCGGTTGCCGTTGCCCTGTCCGGGGTTCGGACCCACGCGGTCCCGGTTCTCCCGCAGCCTGAGGACCTCGTCGCGCCCTCGCCAGATCCGCCCCTCGCGGTAACGGCGAAGGTCACGGAACTCGGGCCTCGCCGAGCGCGTCAGCGGCGCCCGCTCACGGCGGTACCGGAGATCGCGCTCCGGAAGGAATCGAGACCGCAGCACGGCCCGCCCATCGAGGGAGGACCACTGAGATTTCCACTGGCGGTAGCGGGTCGGGGCCTGGGGGCGCACCCGGTAGAGGAAGCGAGGCCGCACGGCGCCGAATCGGATGGGGGCGTAGTGGGCCCAGGTCGCGTCGACGCGAATCTCGAATACGGAGCACGCGTTGACGTAGGGGTCGAAGGGGAACGGGTGGACATGGCAATCGGCGCAGACGTACCGCGGGTACTCCACGCGCTCGCCGATGTAGAAGTAGGTCTCGTTGGTCGCGATCCGGTCCTCGCGCCCCGGGGGAGCGATGCGGCGGATGATGCGGTCGATCCCCACGTAGGGATCGCCGGCGATCTGTCCGGAGTCGGTGTCGTCATCGTCGCCCTGGAGATCCGGACGGTCGCCGTCCGCGCGGTCCGCCGTGAGGTACCAGGGCAGATCCCGGAACGGGACCGGGCTGGCGACCGCCACGACGTACTCGATCCCCGGCGGGCCGTCCGCGACCAGGTCGTAGGGATCGCTCCTCGCCGGGATCTGGTACGCGCGTCCCCCGTCGACGAAGGGCGGATCCTCGGGCCCGTACGGATAGACGAGATGGATGTAGCCGTCGGTATCGACGTTGAAGACGAGCATGTAGGCGTCGGCG
>DASQBE010000180.1:0-20587 GCA_035635355.1 Binatia bacterium
TCAAGGTCCACGGCTTCACCGACCGCGTGGATCTCTTTCTGGAGGCGGCGGACCTCCTGGTGGGCAAGGCGGGCGGGCTCACCTCCAGCGAGGCCATGGCGCGCGGCGTCCCGATCGTCGCGGTCCGGCCCATCCCGGGCCAGGAAGAGCGGAACTGCGACTACCTCCAGGAGTCCGGCGCGGCGGTGCGGGTGCACGATCTCTTCGATCTGCACGTCCGGCTCACCCATTTCCTGGGAAACCGCGCGGACCTGGAGCGCATGCAGGCGAACGCCCGGGCCATCGGCCGTCCTGACTCCGCGTTCCGGGTGGCGCGGTCGATCCTGAGCCGATTGACACCCCCGGGGACGGGTGCTACCATGCCTTGATGCCGAAAACTGCCGCAAATGACGTAGTTGCAGAGGGATCGGCCGCGGAGAACGAGAGCCGCGAGACGCGCCAGGGTGTCTTGATGGTGATCACCGGCCCGGGCAAGGGGAAGACGACCTCCGCGTTCGGCCAGGCGCTCCGCGCCCACGGACACGGGTTCAAGATCGCGATCGTGCAGTTCATGAAGGGGCGGATCTACGGCGAGCTGGACACGCTTCGCTCGCTGCCGCGCGTCGAGGTCTGGCAGTTCGGGCGGGTGGCCTTCGTGGACCCCAAGAACCCCGATCCCAAGGATCGCGAGCTGGCGCGACAGGGGCTGGACAAGGCGTGGGAGATCGTCCGCGGGGGCGCGCACGACCTCCTGATCCTGGATGAGATCAACGTCGTCGCCGACTTCGGGCTGGTTCCCGTCGAGGAAGTGCTGGAGCTGGCGAGAGCGCGCCCGAAGTGGATGGACATGATCTGGACGGGGAGAAGCGCGCCCGCGCCGATGGTGGAGTTGGCCGATACGGTGAGCGAGGTGCGCGAGATCAAGCACCATTACCGGAAGGGGATCGAATCGCGCGCCGGGATGGAGTACTGACCCTCGCGGAGGACCTTCTCTCGGGGGACGCGCGGTCCCTGGCGCGGGCCATGAGCTTGGTGGAGAACGGCGCGCCGGAGGCGGAGGCGCTGCTCGACCGGATCTACGGCAAGAGAGCCCCGGCCCCGCGCGTCGGCATCACGGGGCCGCCCGGGGCGGGGAAGAGCACCCTGGTCGCGGAATACGCCGTGCTTCTCCGGAAGGAGGGCCGGCGGGTGGGTGTGGTCGCGGTGGATCCCACGAGCCCGTACACGGGGGGCGCGATCCTGGGCGACCGCGTCCGCATGAGCGAGCTCTCCACCGACCCCGGGGTCTTCATCCGGAGCATGGCCACGCGCGGAAGCCTCGGGGGCCTCGCGGCCCGGACCGAGGAGCTGTGCGAGCTTCTCTCCGCGTGGGGAAGCGACATCACGCTGATCGAGACGGTGGGGGTGGGCCAATCCGAGCTGGACGTGGCCCAGGCCGCCGACACGACGCTGGTGGTGCTGACCCCCGAGTCGGGCGACGCGATTCAGTCCCTGAAGGCGGGGCTGATGGAGATCGCGGACGTGTTCGTGGTGAACAAGTCGGACCACACGGGCGCGGACCAGCTCACGGCGGCGATCCGCTCCGCCCTGGCGCTCCGGCCGCCCGCGCCCTGGCGGCCTCCGATCGTGCGCACGGTCGCGACCGAGCGGACCGGAATCGACGAGATGCATCGGGCCATCGAAGCACATAGGGCATTCCTGACCGAGCCGGGCCCGTCGGAGGGGATCCGGCGCGAGAAGATCCGGTCGCGCCTCAAGAACGCGGTGCGCGAGCGGCTGCTCGAGCAGGCCTGGGAGCGGCAGGGGCTGGGCGATCTCCTGGACCGGGCGGCGGACGAGGTGCTTCAAGGATCGGTCTCACCGTATCGGGCGGCGCGGAACCTGATCGAAAGGATGACGGACCATGGCGAAAACTGAGGCCGCCCGAGGCTCGAGCCGAGACATGGCGGCGCCGACGGCGCCGCGCCCCTCGGAGAACGGCGGGTCCACCACGCCCCCGCAGATCTTCGAGACGCTCTCGGGCATTCCGGTCCAGCCGCTCTACACGCCCGCGGACGTGAGTCCCGGCCTGGCGGAGCGCCTGGGCGAGCCCGGGAAGTTCCCCTACACGCGCGGCCTTCACCCCGAGATGTACCGCGCGCGGCTCTGGACGATGCGCCAGTTCGCGGGGTTCGGCTCGGCCGAGCACACGAACCAGCGCTTCCACTATCTCCTGGCCCAGGGCATGACGGGCCTCTCGACCGCCTTCGACATGCCGACCCTCATGGGCTACGACCCCGACCACGCCATGTCGCTGGGCGAGGTGGGGCGCGAGGGGGTGGCCGTCTCCTCGCTCGAGGACATGGAGATCCTGTTCCGCGGCATCCCGCTGGACCAGGTGACCACGTCGATGACCATCAACGCCCCCGCGGTGGTGCTGCTCGCGATGTACGTGGCCGTCGCCGAGAAGCAGGGGATCCCGCCCGAGAAGCTCGGCGGCACGGTCCAGGCGGACATGCTGAAGGAGTTCATCGCGCAGAAGGAGTGGATCTGCCCGCCGCGTCCCTCCGTGAAGATCTGCGTGGACATGATCGAGTGGTGCGCCCAGCACATGCCGAAGTGGAACTCGATCTCGATCAGTGGCTACCACATTCGCGAGGCGGGCGCGACGGCGGTGCAGGAGCTGGCGTTCACCATCGCCGACGGCATCGGCTACGTGGAGGAGTGCCGGAAGCGCGGCATGGACGTGGATCACTTCGCTCCGAGGCTTTCGTTCTTCTGGGACGTCCACAACGATTTCTTCGAGGAGATCGCCAAGTTCCGAGCGGGCCGGCGCATCTGGGCCAAGCTCATGCGCGACCGGTTCGGCGCGAAGAATCCCCGCAGCTGGCAGCTCCGGACGCACGCCCAGACCGCGGGCGTCTCGCTCACGGCCCAGCAGCCCCTGAACAACGTGGCCCGGGTCGCGATCCAGGCCCTGGCCGCCGTGCTCGGCGGAACGCAGTCCCTCCATACCAACTCCATGGACGAGACGCTGGCGCTTCCCACCGAGGAGGCCGCGACCGTGGCGCTCCGCACGCAGCAGATCATCGCGTACGAGACGGGCGTGACGAACGTGGTGGATCCCTTCGCGGGCTCCTATTTCCTCGAGGCGCTGACGGACCGCATGGAGGCGGAGGCCATGACGTACATCCGCCGCATCGACGAGATGGGCGGGATCATCCAGGCCGTGGAGCGCGGTTACCCCCAGAAGGAGATCGCGGATTCGGCGTACCGCTTCCAGATGCAGGTCGAGCAGGGGGCGCGGACGATCGTCGGCGTGAACCGCTTCGGCGGCGAGGAGGAGGTCTCGATCCCGGTGCTCAAGATCGACCCCGAGATCGAGCGGCGGCAGATCGAGCGCGTGCGGGCCGTCCGCGCGCGGCGCGACGCCGCGCGCTGGGAGAAGGCGATCGCCGCCCTCCGCGACGCGTGCCTGAGCGACCGGAACCTGGTGCCCTATGTCCTCGACGCGGTGCGGGCGTACGCGACCCTCGGCGAGATCTCGGACGTTTTTCGCGAAGCCTACGGCGTGTACCGCGAACCGGCCGTCTTCTAGGAGAAGAGCGAATCCATGGCGCGCAAGATCCGGGTGCTGGTGGCGAAGGCGGGGCTGGACGGGCATGACCGGGGAGCCAAGGTGGTCGCGAGCGCGATGCGCGACGCGGGCTTCGAGGTGATCTACACCGGGCTCCACCAGACCCCCGAGATGATCGTGCAGGCTGCGGTCCAGGAGGACGTGGACGCCGTGGCGCTCTCCATCCTCTCGGGCGCGCACATGACGCTTTTCCCGCGCGTGCTCGCGCTCATGCGCGAGAGGGGCATCACCGACGTGCTCCTGACGGGCGGCGGGATCATTCCCAAGGAGGACATGGCGGCGCTCCGCCAGATGGGGGTCGGAGATCTGTTCGGCCCCGGCACGCCGACCACCGCCATCGTCGACTACATCCGGAATGCCACGCGCGCCGGCGCCCAGGCGGCCCCGTGACCAAGGTCGTGAAGGACGCGCGCGCGGCGCTGGAGCGCGCCGGCATCAAGGACGGCGCCACGATCCTCTTCGGCGGATTCGGGCTCTGCGGCATCCCCGAGAACATGATCCTCGCGCTCCGCGATTCCGGGGTGAAAGACCTGACCTGCGTCTCCAACAACGCGGGGGTCGACGACTGGGGGCTGGGGCTCCTGCTCCAGACCCGGCAGATACGAAAGATGATCTCGACCTACGTGGGCGAGAACCAGATCTTCGAGCGCCAGTTCCTGAGCGGCGAGCTGGACGTGGAGCTGATCCCGCAGGGGACCCTCGCCGAGCGCGTGCGCGCCGGCGGCGCGGGGATCGGCGGCTTCTACACGCCCACGGGCGTGGGCACCGTCGTCGCGGAGGGGAAGGAGCTTCGCGTGCTGAACGGGCGCGAGTACGTGCTCGAGATGCCCATCCGCGGGGACTTCGCGTTCGTCAAGGCGTACCAGGGGGACCGCGAGGGCAATCTCCTCTACCGGAGATCGGCCCGGAACTTCAACCCGGTCGTCGCCACCGCCTCGGAGCACACCGTGGCCGAGGTGGAGAAGCTGGTCGAGCCCGGCGCCATCGATCCGGAACAGGTCGTGACCCCCGGCGTCTACGTGAACACCATTTTCCAGGGGACCTATGGACCCAAGCGAATCGAAAAGAGAACGAATCGTCCGAAGAGCGGCGCTCGAGCTTAAGGACGGGTTCTACGTGAACCTGGGCATCGGGATGCCGACCCTGGTCGCGAACTTCATCCCCAAGGGGGTGCAGGTCACCCTCCAGTCCGAGAACGGAATCCTGGGCGTCGGCCCGTACCCGTTCGAGGGGGAGGAGGACCCGGACCTGATCAACGCGGGGAAGGAGACGGTGACGGTGCTGCCCGGCGCCTCCTTCTTCTCCAGCGCGGACTCCTTCGCGATGGTTCGCGGCGGACACATCGACCTCACGATCCTCGGGGCCATGGAGGTGGATCAGGACGGGAACCTCGCCAACTGGATGGTTCCGGGGAAGATGGTCAAGGGCATGGGCGGGGCCATGGACCTGGTGGCCGGCGCCAAGCGGGTCGTGGTGACGATGCTTCACACCGCCAAGGATGGAACCTCGAAAGTATTGAAGAAGTGCACGCTGCCGCTCACGGGGAAGAAAGTCGTCGACCTCATCATCACCGATCTCGCCGTGATGGAGGTCACACCGCAGGGGCTGAAGCTCAAGGAGACAGCCCCCGGCGTTACCGTGGATGAAGTTCTGAAATCGACCGAGGCGGAGGTCCTGGTCGACGAAGTCTGCGAGATGCCGGTCTGACCGGCGCGGGGACCCGGATGGAAACGATGACGGAGACACGCTCGAACGACATCTACGAGTTGACCGAGGAGCAGGGGCGGTTGCGCGACATGCTCCGCGAGTTCGCGGACCAGGAGATCGCGCCCAAGGCGGCCCGCTACGACGAGGCCAACGAATTCCCGTGGGACAACATCAAGAAGATGCGGGATCTCGGCCTCTTCGGGATGGTCTTCCCGGAGGAATACGGCGGCCAGGGCCTGGACACGCTTTCCTACGCGATCGCGGTCGAGCATATCTCCCGCGCTTGCGCCTCCACGGGCATCACGCTGGCGGCGCACGTCTCGCTGGGCACCTCGCCGATCTACAATTTCGGGACGGAGGCCCAGAAGCGGAAGTACCTGCCCGCGCTGTGCAGCGGCGAGAAGCTGGCCGCGTTCGGGCTGACGGAGCCCGAGGCGGGCTCCGACGCGGGCGGCACCAAGACGCGCGCGGTGCTCGAGGGCAACACCTACACCGTGAACGGCCGGAAGATCTACATCACCAACGGCTCCGTGAGCGGGACCGCCGTGTTCACCGCGGTCACGACGCCCGGCATCGGGGTGCAGGGGATCTCGGCCTTCATCATCGAGAAGGGGACCCCCGGCTTCAGCGCGGGCACGCGGGAGAAGAAGCTCGGCCACCGCGCCAGCGACACCGTGGAGCTCCTCTTCGAGAACGTGAAGCTGCCCAAAGAGAACCTCCTCGAGAAGGACGGCAAGGAGGGCCAGGGCTTCAAGCAGTTCATGAAGACCCTCGATGGCGGGCGCATCTCGATCGGCGCGATGTCGGTCGGAATCGCGCAGGCCTCGCTGGACGCCGCGCTCAAGTACGCGCGCGAGCGGCGGCAGTTCGGGAAGGCGATCGCGGAGTTCCAGGCGATCCAGCTCCTGCTCGCGGACATGGCCACCGGGATCGAGGCGGCGCGGCTCTTGGTCTACCAGACGGCGCGCCTCAAGGACCGCGGCTTGCCGTTCACGCGCCAGTCCGCAATGGCGAAGCTTCTGGCCTCGACCGTCGCGATGAAGGCCGCCGACACCGCCATCCAGATCCACGGTGGAGCCGGCTACATGACCGACCATCCGGTGGAGCGGTACTTCCGGGACGCCAAGCTCATGGAAATCGGAGAAGGAACCTCACAAATCCAAAAACTCGTGATCGCGCGCGAGCTCATCCGGGAAGCGGAAGGGCTGGCGCGCTAAGGAGAGAAGGCTATGTCGGATCGTGATGTCTACATCGTGAGCGCGTGCCGCACGGCCATCGGGGAATTCCTGGGCGGGCTCGCCTCGCTCCCGGCCCCCGAGCTGGGCGCCGTCGCCATCCGGGAGGCGGTGAGCCGGGCCGGGCTCCAGCCCGGAGACGTCGAGGAAGTCCTGATGGGGAACGTGGTGCAGGCCGGGGTGGGCCAGGCGCCGGCGCGCCAGGCGGCCATCAAGGCCGGCATCCCGAACACCGTGGGCGCCACGACGGTGAACAAGGTGTGCGGCTCCGGGCTCAAGGCCGTGATGCTGGCCGCGCAGGCGATCAAGGCGGGGGACATGGACATCCTCGTGGCGGGCGGCATGGAATCCATGTCGAACGCTCCCTACTACCTGCCCAAGGCGCGCACCGGATACCGGCTCGGGAACGGCGAGCTGGTGGACGGCGTGATCCACGACGGGCTCTGGGATTCGTTCAACAACTTCCACATGGGAAGCGCCGCCGAGCTGATCGCGCGCAAATTCAACGTCACGCGGGAGGATCAGGACCGTTTCTCGGTGGAGAGCCACCAGAAGGCGGTTCGCGCGCAGAAGGAAGGCAAGTTCAAGGAGGAGATCGTCCCGGTCCTCGTGCCCCAGAGAAAGGGCGACCCCAAGTGCTTCTGCGTGGACGAGCGCCCGCGCGCGGATTCCACCCTGGAGTCCCTGGGGAGGCTTCGCCCGGCCTTCCAGAAGGACGGCACCGTGACGGCGGCGAACGCGCCCGGGCTGAACGACGGCGCCTCGGCGGTCGTGGTGATGTCGGGGGCCGCGGTGAAGCGCACGGGCGCGAAGCCCCTGGCGCGGGTCACCGGGTACGCGACGGGGGGCGTGGCTCCGGAGATGGTGTTCTACGCGCCGGTGGTCGCGGTCCGGAAGCTCGCGGAGAAGCTGGGCCGGAAGCCCAACGACTGGGACCTGATCGAGGCCAACGAGGCGTTCGCGGCCCAGGCCATCGTGGACGCACGGGAGCTGGGCTGGGATTTCGCGAAGCTGAACGTGAACGGCGGCGCGGTCGCGCTGGGCCATCCGATCGGCGCGAGCGGCGCGCGCGTGCTCACCACGCTCCTCTACGCGATGCGCGACCGCAAGGCGAAGACGGGCCTCGCGACGCTGTGCCTCGGGGGCGGGAACGCGGTCGCTCTGAGCGTGGAGGCCGTGTAGTGGCGACCTCCACGGCGACGCGGCCCGTCGCGGTGATCGGCGCCGGCACGATGGGGAGCGGCATCGCCCAGGTCTTCGCGGCCGCGGGCCGGCAAGTCTACCTGGGGGACCGGGACGAGGCGTCCCTGAAGCGCGGCGTCGCCTCGATCGGGAAGAGTCTGGACCGTCTGGTCAAGAAGGGGACGCTGGACGCCCCGGCGCGGGAGCAGGTGCTGGGCCGGATCCGGAGCGCCACCCAGGGTCTTCCGCTCGCGGAGTGCGTGCTCGCGGTGGAAGCCGTTCCGGAGCGACTGGATCTCAAGAAGGCCGTCCTTCAAGAGCTGGATCGCGCGCTCCCGCCGGACGCCATCCTGGCCACCAACACCTCGTCCATCTCGATCACGGAGCTTGCGGCCGTAACCTCGCGCCCAGAGCGCGTGATCGGGATGCACTTCATGAACCCGGTGCCGCTCATGCCGCTGGTGGAGGTGGTGCGCGGCCTCGAGACCTCGGACGAGACGGTGCGGATCACCGTCGAGGAGGCGACCGCGCTCGGGAAGACGCCCGTCGTGGTGCAGGACCGGCCCGGCTTCGTCTCCAATCGCGTCCTCCTTCCGATGATCAACGAAGCAGTCTTCGCGCTCCAAGAGGGCGTGGCCACGCGCGAGGCGATCGACACCGTCATGAAACTCGGGATGAACCATCCGATCGGGCCACTGGCGCTGGCGGACCTCATCGGTCTGGACGTGTGTCTCGATATCCTGGAAGTGCTGCACCGGGGTTTTGGCGACGACAAGTACCGTCCTTGTCCCCTCTGGCGCACGATGGTCGCGGCCGGACGGCTGGGCCGGAAGACAGGCCGGGGATTCTACGAGTACTCCGATTCCTAGCTCCCGATGAACTTCCAGCTCACGGAGCAGCAGGAGATGCTCCGCGCGGTCGCCCGCGAGTTCGCCAACGGCGAGATCGCGCCCATCGCGAAGCAGATCGACGCCTCCGAGGAGATTCCCGATTCCCTCCGGAAGAAGCTCCGGGAGAGCAATTTCTTCGGGCTCCTGATTCCCGAGAAGTACGGCGGGGCCGACGTGGGCTCGGTCGAGTACGTGCTGGTCATGGAAGAGCTGTCCCGCGCCTCCGCCGCCGTCGCCATCACCATCTCGGTGCACAATTCGGTCGCCGCCGGGCCGATCGCGCGCTTCGGCTCCGAGGCGCAGAAGGCCTGCTGGCTTCCCAGTCTCGTGAAAGAGAAGCTCGGGGCCTTTGCGCTCACCGAGCCCGGGTCCGGATCCGATTCGGGCGCGCTGATCACCCGCGCGGAGCGGAAGGGGGACGAGTACGTCCTGAACGGCACGAAGACCTTCGTGACCAACGGCCGCTACGCGGACGTCTTCGTGCTCCTGGCGCGAACCAGCCAGGAATCCAAGCATCGCGGCATCACAGCCTTTCTGGTGGAGCGAAACTCGCCCGGCTTGAAGATCGGGAAGAACATCGACAAGATGGGCATCCGGGGCTCCGACACGGTAGAATTGGCTCTCGAGGATTGCCGCGTCCCCGTGGCGAACCGCCTCGACGAGGAAGGCCGCGGCTTTCGCGTGGCCATGCAGACCCTGGACGGAGGACGCATCGGCGTCGCCGCGCAGGCGCTCGGCATCGCGCAGGCCTCGCTGGACGCCGCCTCGCGGTATGCGCGGGAGCGGTATCAGTTCGGCAGTGCGATCAGCGAATTCCAGGCGATCCAGTGGATGATCGCCGAGATGAAGACGGAGATCGAGGCGGCCCGCCTGCTGACCTGGCAGGCCGCGTGGATGAAGGATCAGGAGATCCCCTACGGGCCGTACGCCTCGATGGCCAAGCTGAAGGCCTCGGCGGTGGCGCGCATGGCCGCGGACCGGGCGGTGCAAATCCACGGGGGTTACGGGTACACCAAGGAGTTCGCGGTCGAGCGGTACTACCGGGACGCCAAGGTGACCGAGCTGTACGAAGGGACCTCGGAGATCCAGCACATCGTGATCGCGAAATCGGTACTACATCCCAAGGATGGAAAGGCCTCCACGTGAAATCCACGGTCGCCGTGCTCCGCACCAGCGCTCGGACCGTCGTCGACGACATCGGCCGCTTGATGGATCTGGCCGGGGTCCGAGACGAGATCCGCCCCGACAAGACGACGCTCTTGAAAGTGAACATCTCCTGGCACGTCTACTACCCCGGATGCTCCACGAGCCCGTGGCAGCTGGAGGGCGTCATCCAGGGGCTCACGAAGTCGGGTTTTGCACGAGACCGGATTCTCGCCGCGCAAAATTCAACGGTCGTGGTGGACCCCCACGTGGGCCTCCGGAACAACAAGCTGGAGCCGGTGTTGGACCGGTATGGGATTCGCTCGGTCTGGCTGAACGACAAGGAGAGCGAGGCGGACTGGGTCCGGTACGAGCCCAAGGGAAAGATGCTCGTCCTGAATGATGTGTATCCGGATGGGCTGATGTTGCCGAAGACTCTCATGGGGGCGAATGTCATCCATCTCCCCACGCTCAAGACGCACGTCTTCACCGAGATGACGGGCGCGATGAAGAACGCGTTCGGCGGTCTTCTGCACCTGAAGCGGCACTGGACGCACAGCGTGATCCACGAGACGCTGGTGGATCTCCTCACGATCCAGAAGGAAATCCACCCGGGGATCTTCGCGGTGATGGACGGAGCGATCGCGGGCGACGGCCCCGGCCCGAGGGCCATGCGGCCGCACCTGGCGAACCTGCTCCTCGCCTCGCGCGACCAGGTGGCCATCGACGCGACGGCGGCCAAGCTCATGGGCTTCGACCCGATGACGATCCAGTTCATCCGGCTCGCGGACGAGGCGAAGCTGGGGAACGGCGACCCCCGGTGCATCGAGCTGGTGGGGGACGACGTGTCGAACGTGAACCTGGGCTTTCACCGGAACGAGAACACGCTCGCGTCCAAGGGGCAGAAGCTCATCTACCACGGGCCGCTGAAGCCGCTGGAGAAGATCCTGCTCCGGAGCCCGCTCGTGCCGTGGTCGTATTTCGCGTCGCGTCTCTATCACGACGGTTACTGGTATCCGTTCGTCGGCGTGCCCCGAAAGAAGAAGATCATGGAATCGGAGTGGGGGAAGCTGTTCCAGGAATACGAACCCAAAGGGCAGGCGTAGCGCGGGCGAGGAGCCCGCCGGGGAGGATGCGATGAGATTCGACACCGGAATTCATCCCAGGCAATGGCGCCGGGGAGCGTGGCTCCTGGCGTTGGTGCTGGCGGCGCTGGTGCTGCTCCTGTCCCATCGTCCGACGGTGGGGCGCGCGTTCGCGGCGGAGCTGGATCCGCCCGACGACGTGCTCCAAGTGCCGCCGGTGGAAGAGGATATGAAGTCCTCCCCGTCCCCGGGCGAAGCTCATCCGGGCGGAGGTTACGTCGCCGAGATCGTGGACTCCTCCTACACGGTGGGGCCCGCCGAGTTCTTCGCGCTCGACCTTCCCACCAGCCAGAGGGGCGCCCAAGCGGTCCATCTCTTCGGAACCGTGACGACGAAGGGCAAGAAGGACATCGTGGTCCGGCTGTTCCGCTCGGCGGATTACGACCAGTGGCTGAAGATGAAGAGCGGCCGGAAGCCTCAGGCGTTCTGGACCTCGCCCCGCTCCGGGAATCTGACGCTGGACCAGGACCTTCCCGCCGGGGAGCCCGTCGTCCTCCTCCTGGACAACGGCTACTCCATCCGCACGCCGAAGAGAGTGATCTGCCAGCTGCAGCTTCGGTATCAGCGGAACGGCACCGACACGTTCGACACCGAAGGCGGGACGACGTCGGGCGCCCCGGTGGCGAAGCCCGACTCGGACGACAACCTGCCCACGCCCCGCTCGAACACGGACGATGAGATGCCGGCGCCCCCGCCGCCTCCGCCCGGCGGCTTCTAGCGCGGATTCCGGGGGCCGCGAAGAAGCAGGATCTGGCCGCCCTCGCCGGTTCTCCGCTGGTCTTGCGGGACCGCGACCGTGTGGGCCTGCACGGTGAAGAGCCAGCTGTCCTCACCGAAGAGATCGCTCACGTTGGTGATCCCGCTCGTCTCCCATTCTCCACCCACGCCGCTCGGATCCGCGCGCCCGCGGGTGTCCCGCTCGAAGCAATCCGCCACGGCTTCGAGCCGGCGCGAGCGCAGGTCGTATCTCAAGATCCGCGACGCGTGGATCCCCCGCGAGCCCGGGTACTCCTGGATCATCACGCACTGACCGTCGGCGTCGATGCTGGAGGGGCGGAACATGTCGTCCCCCTCGCTGGCGTCCAGCACGACCGTGAGCTCGGAGACCCGGGTGGGGTCGAACGCATCCAGCGTGACGTGGTAGAGACGCCCGCCGCCCGCCGCGGTCTGGACCATCCCTTCCTGCCCGTGCCCCAGCCGGTCCGTGAAGTAGAACGATCCCAGCCGCTCCCGGTCCACCGCGAGTCCCTCCAGGCGAACGAAGTTGAGGCAGCCCACGCCCTGGACGGTCGGATCCAGTGAGGCGGGGGAGCGCGCCGTGGCATCGTCCAGGGGCACGAACGCGCCGGTGACGGGGATATCGCGGCGAAGGTGCGCCGCGTTATGCGACTCGAGCGGGACTTGAGCCGGGTCGGCGCGAAGCACGTAGAGCTGGCCCCGCCCCGCGAGCACGTCGGTGTCGGAGTTGGCCACGTAGAGATAGAGCTGATCGGCCGAGAGGGTGCTGCTGCCGCCCGTCATGACGAGGATCGTCTTTCCTCCCGTGGCGGGGAGCGAGATCGTGCTCTTGTGGCGCAGCGCGCCCAGCCAGGGCATGTCCTGAACGGTTCCGCCCAGGGCGTCGATCCCGGTGACCAGCGGGAGGCGCCGCCGGTTCCCCCGCTCGTTCACGACGAATTCGGGCCGCAGAAACCCGACCTTGGAATCCAGGAGCGCCGCGTGCGCGAAGCCGAGATATCCGCGGTCCGGCCGGAGAACGCACTCCGCGGCCAGGACGCCCGAATTCCTGAGATCGAGCACCAGGCGCGAGACCATGGCGCCCTCCACGCCGTCGAGCCACGCGTCCTCGTGCGCGACGTACACCTCCGCGGTCCCGTCCCCCCGGTCGCGCACCCCCAGCCCCGTGGCCCTTCCGGCGAAGACGAACGGAAGCTCGTTCGGATCGTTGGAGAAGAGCGTATCCCCGGCGGTCAGGATGGGCGTCACATGCACGTCGGGGCGCAGGGATCGCACCAGAGGTGCTACGGTTGTGAGAAACCCGGAGCCCGGCCCCGTCGCGGCGCGCACATGGGACGAGCCCGCGCAGCCTTGGCCGAGGAGCGCCGCCAAGAGGAGCGGGGCGAGGCGCGCTGGCGAGCGCACTAGGCCTCCTTCCGCTCGCAGAGCTCGACCAGCACCCCGTTCAGGGACCGGGGACTCAGAAACGCGATCCTGGTCTCGTGGCTGCCGTCGCGAGGGGACCGGTCGATCAGGTCGAGTCCGGCTGCCTCCGCCTCCTTCAGTGCTTTCTCGAGATCCGGGACGAGGAAGGAGAGGTGATGCAGGCCCTCGCCGCGCTTGGCGAGAAAGCGCCCGACGGGTGAATCCGCGTGGGTGGGCTCCAGCAGCTCCAGCTCCGCTCCGCCGCCGCGGAGAAACGCGATCCGGAGCATCATCGAGGGGAATTCGACGGTGTCGGTGTGCCGGAACCCCAGCGCCTCCACCCAGACACGGGCGGCCGCCTCGATGGAGCGCACCGCGATCCCGACGTGGGCCAGGCCCGAGACCCGGGTCATGGCGTGCCCCGATGGCCCCACAGCAAGATCAGGAGCACGAGCCCGAGGGCGATCCGGTACCAGCCGAAGGGCTCGAGCCCGTGGCGGGTGAGCCAGCGGATGAACGAGCGGATCGCGATCGCGGCCACGACGGCGGCCACGCCGAGGCCGACGATCATGGCCGCGGGTCCCACCGCGGCCCCGCTCAGAAGGGCTTCGCGGCTCTTCAGGAATCCGTACAGCGTCGCGGCGCCCAGCGTCGGCAGCGCGAGCAGGAACGAGAACTCCGCCGCGGCGATCGCCGAGCAACCCAGGAGGAGCGCGGCGAGGATCGTGACCATGGAGCGCGACACGCCGGGCCAGAGCGAGGCGCACTGGGCGAGGCCGATCAAGAACGCGACCCGGAGCGGGATCGAATCCACGCTCTCGTAGCGGGGCGTCATGCCGCGCGCCCGGCGTCTTCGCTCGAAGATCACCATGACGAACCCGCCGGCGAAGAGGGCCAGGGCGACCGGCAGGGGGCCGAAGAGGTGCTCCTCGATCTTGTGGTGGATCGCCAGGCCGAGCACGGCCGAGGGGAGGAACGCGATCACGAGGTTCCGGAGGAGCCCGCGCCCCGCGCCCGGCTGGGCCATGCCGCGGAGCGCCTCGAGGACGCGGGCGCGGTAGAGCCAGAGGACGGCCAGGAGCGCTCCCGCCTGGATGACGATCTCGAAGTCGTCCATGGTCTGGCCGGTCAGCCCCATCGCGCGCGCGGTGAGAATCAGGTGCCCGGTGGAGGAGACGGGGAGGAATTCGGTCAGCCCTTCCACGGCTCCCAGGATCGCGGCCTGGAACAGGTTCATGGGTCCTCACGCATTCGAGTCATGGATTCCATAGACGCGGCGGAGGGTATCGGAGATTTCCCCCAGCGTCCCCCCCGCCTTCACCGCGTCGATGACGAAGGGGGTGAGGTTCATGTCCCGGCGGGCGGTTTCCTCCACCCGCTGGAGCGCGTGGCGCGCCTGGGGCTCGTCGCGCGAGGCCCGGAACGACCGGACCCGCTCCGCCTGGGCCGCCTCGAGATCGGGATCGATCGTGAACGCCGGCGTCGTCTCCTCGTCCGGATCCACGAACCGGTTCACGCCGACGATCACGCGCTCGCCGCGCTCCACCGCCATCTGATGCTCGTACGCCGCCTGCTCGATCGCCCTCGTCTGGAGGCCGGACTCGATGGCCCGCACCGCTCCGCCCAGGGCATCGATCGTCTCGATCAGCGCGCGCGCTTCCGCCTCGATCCGGTCGGTCCGCTCCTCGATCGCCGCGGCGCCCCCGACGGGATCCACCGTCATGGGAACATCGCTCTCGTGCGCGATGATCTGCTGGGTCCGGAGCGCCACGGTGGCCGCCTCCTCGCTCGGCAGGGAGAGCGCCTCGTCGAAGGAGTTGGTGTGGAGGGACTGGCACCCGCCGAGCACGGCTGCCAGCGCCTGGACCGCGACGCGGGCGATGTTGTTGTGCGGCTGCTGCGCGGTGAGGGTCGAGCCCGCCGTCTGGGCGTGGAAGCGAAGCTTCAGGGACTGGGGGTCGCGCGGATGAAAGCGCTCCTCCACGAGGCGCGCCCAGAGGCGACGGGCCGCCCGGAACTTCGCGATCTCCTCGAGGAGATCGTTGTGGGCGTTGAAGAAGAAGGAGAGGCGCGGCGCGAACCGATCCACCGGAAGGCCGCGGTCCACGGCGGCGCGCACGTACTCGAGCGCGTTGGCGAGCGTGAACGCGACCTCCTGGACCGCCGTGGATCCCGCCTCGCGGATGTGATAGCCGCTGACCGAGATGGGATTCCAGGAGGGGACCTCTTCGGCGCAGAACTCGATCACGTCGGTGGCGATCTTGAGCGAGGCCGAGGGCGGATAGATGTAGGTGCCCCGGGCGATGTATTCCTTCAAGACGTCGTTCTGGACGGTGCCGTTGAGCTCGGTGCGGGCTGTCCCGCGGCGATCCGCGACCGCGATCACGAGGGAGAGAAGGATCATCGCGGTCGCGTTGATGGTCATCGAGAGGCTCACGCGATCCAGCGGGATCCCCTGGAGGAGCCGCTCCATGTCCTCGATCGTGGAGACGGCCACGCCGGAGCGGCCCACTTCCCCCTGGGCGCGCGGATGATCGGCGTCGTAGCCCATCTGGGTGGGCAGATCGAACGCGACCGAGAGCCCGGTCTGCCCGAGCGCCAGGAGGTAATGGTAGCGGCGGTTCGAAGCGCCCGCGTCCCCGAACCCCGCGTACTGTCGCATGGTCCAGAGCCGGGACCGGTACATGAGGGGGTGAATGCCGCGCAGGTAGGGAGGCGCGCCGGGCCGCTCCGACGTGGGGCGGGTCTTGACGAGATCGGAGCGCGCCACCGCGATCAGGGCTCCGCCGGGGTGATGGCGAGCAGGAGCTGCCCGGTCTCGACCGCGGTCCCGGGCGAGACCGGAATCGCGCGCACCCGTCCCTTGAGCGGCGCCACGAGCGCGTTCTGCATCTTCATCGCCTCCACGATGACCAGCGGGTGGCCTGCCTCCACTTCCTCACCTTCATGGGTCAGCACCGAAACCACGAGCCCCGGCATGGGGGCGTGGAGCTCTCCACGCGTCACGTCCTCGCTGGGGCGGCGCCGCGCGAGCCTGGGCGCACGCGCGTCGCGCACCCGGAAGGAGAAGACCCGGGAGTCCCGCTCGACCTGGAGCGTGTCCCCCTTCCGGGTGATCCAGGCCTCGACGGGCCGGGCGTCGATGCGGACGCGCATCGATTCACCGACGGCGCCGTCCACGTGGTAGGTCCGCCCCCGGAGCGTGACGCGCCAACCGTCTCCCTCGGGCTCGACCGAGGCCTCGAGATCCTCGGCGCCTCGCGACAGGAGGATCTTCATCCTCGAGACCTCGGCGCGGCGGGGAAGTGGGGGAACGCCGCGCGCCAGCGGCTCACGGGCTCCTCGCCGTTCCCGGCCGGAGCGCCCGCGGCCGCCACGGGGCGCGGCACCGCCCGCGCGAAGAGGGCGGCCAGCACCGCGGCGTCCTCCTCGTCGCGGGCGTCCGAGGGGCGCGTGATGCCGCGGAATTCGTTGGTGAGGTAGGCGGTGTCGTACTGCCCGGACAGAAACGCGGGCTGCTCCAGGAGCCACCGGTGGAAGAGAAGCGTGGTCGGGATCCCCGAGAGGGCGCATTCCCCCAGGGCTCGCGCGGAGCGGGCCAGGGCCTGCTCGCGCGTTTCGCCCCACACGACGATCTTGCCGATCAGGGAATCGTAGTGGATCGGGACCGACCCGCCCGGGCGTATCCCCACGTCGCAGCGGACGCCGGGGCCCTGCGGCAGATCGAAGCGGCGCACGGTGCCGGCCTGCGGGAGGAAGCCCGATTCGGGGTCCTCGGCGTAGATGCGGAACTCGAAGGCGGTGCCTCGGGGTGCCACGTCCTCCTGGCGCAAAGACAGGGGCTCCCCCGACGCGAGCCGCACCTGCTCCCGCACGAGGTCGATTCCCAGGGCCATTTCGGTGACCGGGTGCTCCACCTGGAGCCGCGCGTTCACCTCGAGAAAGTAGAATTTCCCCTCGCGGTCCATGAGAAATTCCGCCGTGCCCGCGTTGGTGTACCCGCCGGCGCGCGCCACCCGGACCCCCAGCTCCCAGAGGGCGCGGCGGCGCTCCTCGTCGAGCGCGGGCGAGGGGGTTTCCTCGACCAGCTTCTGATGCCGGCGCTGGATCGAGCAATCCCGCTCGCCGAGCGCGATCACGTTTCCCCCCGCGTCGCCCAGGAGCTGGACCTCGATGTGGCGCGGCTTCTCGAGCCAGCGCTCGAGATAGATCCGGTCGTCCCCGAAGGCGTTCTTCGCCTCCCCCTGTGTGAGGCGGAGCGCCTGCTCGAACTCGGCCGCGGAGTTCACGCGGCGCATCCCCTTGCCGCCCCCTCCGGCGGCCGCCTTGAGCGCCACCGGATAGCCGATCCGGTCCGCTTCCCGCTGGAGCGCCGCCTCGTCGTTGGTGGGGGTCTCGGTGCCGGGGAGCACGGGGACTTGGGCCCGGAGCGCCAGCGCGCGCGCGCTCAGCTTGTCGCCGAGGGAGCGGATGGCGCCGGGCGAGGGCCCGATCCAGGTGAGCCCGGAAGCGATGGCCTGCTCGGCGAAGGCGGCGGACTCGGAGAGGAAGCCGTAGCCCGGGTGGACGGCGTCGGCCCCGGACCGGCGCGCGACCTCGAGCACGCGCTCCGCGTTCAGGTAGCTCTGCGCGGCGGGGGCGGGTCCCAGGAGATGGGCCTCGTCCGCGGCGAAGACGTGCGGCGCGTCCCGGTCCGCCTCGGAGAAGACGGCGACCGACGCGATCCCCATCTCGCGAAGGGTGCGGCAGACGCGGATCGCGATCTCGCCGCGGTTCATCACGAGAACCTTCCGGATCACGGGGGATTCCTCCCGATCAGAGCGGGATCAGGCCGTGCTTCTTGGGCGGGAGCGACTGGCGCTTGTTGCGGAGCGCCCCGAGCGCGCGAATGAGGCGCGGACGGGTCTCCTGCGGCTCGATCACGTCGTCCAGGTACCCGAGGGCGGCGGCGACGTAGGGGTTGGCGAACTTCTCATTGTACTCGGCCACGTACTTGGCCCGCGCGGCGGCCGGATTCTTCGCCTGCTCGAGCTCCTTCCGGTAGATGATGTTCACCGCGCCCTCGGCGCCCATGACGGCTAGCTCCGCCTGCGGCCACGCCACGTTGTAATCCCCGCGGATGTGCTTCGATGACATGACGTCGTACGCGCCCCCGTACGCTTTCCGGACGATGACGGTGAGCTTGGGCACCGTCGCTTCACAGTAAGCATACAGGAGCTTGGCGCCCTGGCGGATGATCCCGCCCCACTCCTGCTCCGTCCCGGGCAGGAAGCCCGGGACGTCCTCGAAGGTGACCAGGGGGATGTTGAACGCGTCGCAGAACCGGACGAACCTCGCCCCTTTGACCGAGGACTTGATGTCGAGCACCCCCGCGAGCGCCGCGGGCTGGTTTCCGACGATGCCCACGGGCCGTCCGTCCAGGCGCGCGAACCCGACGATCAGGTTCGGCGCGAAGTGCTCGTGCACCTCGAAGAAGTCGCCGGCGTCCACGACCAGGCGCACGATCTCCTTCATGTCGTAGGCCTTGTTGGACTCGGCGGGGACGATGGCGTTGAGGCGGGCCTCCATGCGGTCGTGCGGATCCGTGGAGGCGATCCGCGGGGGATCGTCGACGTTGTTGGAGGGAAGGAAGGAGAGCAGCCGGCGGATCGCCGCCAGGCAGGCCTCGTCGTCCTCCACCGCGAAGTGCGCGACACCGCTCTTCGTGTTGTGGGTCATGGCGCCGCCCAGGTCCTCGAAGGAGACGTCCTCCTTCGTCACTTCCTTGATCACGTTGGGCCCGGTCACGAACATGTGGCTCGTCCCCTTCACCATGAGGACGAAGTCGGTGATGGCGGGGGAATAGACCGCACCCCCAGCGCAGGCGCCCAGGATCGCCGAGATCTGGGGGACCACGCCGGAGGCGAGCGTGTTGCGGAGGAAGATCTCCGCGTACCCGCCCAGCGACTGGACCCCTTCCTGGATCCGCGCGCCGCCGGAATCGTTGAGCCCGATGATGGGGGCGCCGTTCTCCATCGCCTGGTCCATCACGTTGCAGATCTTCTTCGCGTTGGGCTCGCTCAGGGTGCCGCCGAACACGGTAAAGTCCTGGGCGAACACGAAGACCCGGCGTCCGTCCACGGTGCCGTAGCCCGCGACCACGCCGTCGCCGGGGATCTTGCGGTCGGCCATGCCGAAATCGGTGGTGCGGTGCTCCACGAAGACGCCCGTTTCCTGAAAGGAGCCGTCGTCCAGAAGGAGCTCGATCCGCTCGCGCGCGGTGAGGCGGCCTTCGGCGTGGAGCTTGTCGATGCGCTCCTTGCCGCCGCCCAGGAGCACGGCCTGCCTGCGTCGTTTCAGCTCTTCGATGGGGTTCCGGGGAGTCAGGTCCGTGGCCTCCTGCCCAATCGCTCGTGGGGTGAAAGCGCTGGCATCCTATCGCGCCCGGCTTCGATGTACAATGCCCCTCGCCCCCACCATCGTCGCCTTCCACGCGCAGGAGCTCTCCATGCCCCGGTCGAAACCCAGCACCGCGTCCCGAGAACGCCGCATCGATCGCATCAACTGGATGGAGTTCGCCGAGACCGTTCCGCGCCAGTGCAACCTGGCGCTCCTCCCGGTCGGCACGATCGAGGCCCACGGGGTCACGAGCCTGGGCACCGACAACGAGATTCCGACCCGGCTCTGCGAGGCGCTGGCCGAGCGGCTGAACGCGCTCGTGGCGCCCACCATTCCCTACGGGGTCACCGCCCACCTGGGCGCCCTGGCCGGCGGCACGCACGTGCCCGCCCCGGAGTTCACCGATTATGTCGCCGCGGTCATCGCGGCGCTCGCGCATCAGGGGTTCCAGAACGTGATCGTCATGAACGGGCACGGCGGCAATACCGAGGCCCTGCGCGAGGCCACGCGGCGCGTCCACGAGGATACGGGGGTGTTCGTGGCGGTGTTCAACTGGTGGGTCGAGATGAAGCCCTACGTCGAGGAGTCCCTCGGCGCTCCGGGAGGGCACGCGGGGGTGGACGAGACCGCCGCCATGATCGCGATCGCGCCGGCCCAGGTCTTTCCCGAGCGCTGGGACCCCTCGCTCGCCTTCGAGCGCCGGGAATCCATGGCCGCGTTTCCGGAGCCCGGCTCGCTCCTCTACTACGGGGGAAGGCGAAGCGACCCGAAATTCGACGAGCGGGCGGCCGCGCGCTTCTGGGGTCGCGTCGTGGAGCACGTGGGGGAGGTGCTCGAGGACCTGGTGGCGCGCTGGAATCGCGACGCCATGCCCGCCACCCAGCGCCGGCGGGCGCCCCGCGGGCGGAAATGAGCGTGCCGAGAGGCGCCGCGCTCGAAGACGACGGCATGTGCTTCTGCTGCGGCGCACGGAACCCCATCGGGCTCAAGCTCGCCTTCGAGAGGCTTCCCGACGGGAGGATGCGCACCGAATGGACGCCACGGCCGGAGCATGCGGGGTACAAGGAAATCGTCCACGGAGGTCTGGTCGCGACGCTCCTGGACGAGGTGATGATCCGTCTGCTCTACGCGCTCGGCATCCGGGCGGTCACCGCCGAGCTCTCCGCCCGA
>DASQBE010000181.1:0-10643 GCA_035635355.1 Binatia bacterium
GTTCAGCGCCTGGTACTCCACACGGAAGTTGTTGGTAAATCCGCGCTTGGGGATCCGGCGCTGGAGGGGCATCTGCCCGCCCTCGAACCAGCCTGGAACCATGGATCCGCTTCCCGAGCGCGCTCTCTGTCCCTTGTGGCCGCGGCCGGCGGTGCCGCCGAGACCCGACGCCGGACCGAGTCCGCGCCGTTTCTTCGGGTGCGTCGCGCCGCGTGCCGGCTTGAGCTGTCCGATCTTCATGATTGCGATGCCCTCTTCTTCGTCGCCCCGGATGCGGCCCGGAGCGTCTTCGTGGCGCGCTTCGTGATGCCGGCCTTCCGCTTCGCGCCCGCGGAGCTGCGCGGCTTCTTCTTCATGGCCTTCGCCGCCCCGGGCCCGCCCGTTCCGCCCTCGGCGGGCTCGACGCGGACGAGATAGCGAACCAGATGCACCATCCCCCGGATCTGGGGCGTGTCTTCCTTGATCACCGAATGGTCGATCCGGCGCAAGCCCAGCGCCACCAGCGTGCGCTTGTGCTTTTCGATGCAGCGGATCTTGCTCCGCTCCTGTGTGATCTTAACGAGTGCCATCGCCCGCCGCCGGCGCTTTCGGCCGGATCCCCAGTAGCTCGTGGACCGTCTTCCCGCGCGTCGCGGCGACCTCGCTCGCGTGCCGCAGGCTCTGAAGGCCGGCCACCGTGGCCTTCACGACGTTGTGCGGATTTCCCGACCCGAGCGACTTGGTGAGCACGTCGTGGATGCCGGCCGCCTCGAGAACCGCGCGCACCGTGCCGCCCGCGATCACACCCGTTCCCGGGGTCGCCGGCTTCATGAGAACCACGCCGGCGCCGAAGCGCCCCGTCACCTGGTGCGGAATGGTGGAGCGCTTGAGCGGAACCGCGAACATCCCTTTCTTCGCCGCCTCGCCCGCTTTGCGGATGGCGTCCGAGACTTCGTTCGCCTTGCCGAGGCCCACGCCGACGCGCCCCTTGCCGTCCCCGACCGCCACGATCGCGTTGAAGCTGAACCGGCGTCCGCCCTTCACCACCTTGGCAACGCGATTCACGTGGATCACGCGCTCGATGAACTCGGAGTCCTGCTGGGACTGCATGCGTCCGCGCATTCCTGGGTAAGCCATGAACTCTCCTAGAAGTTGAGGCCGCCCTCGCGGGCGCCCTCAGCGACCGCTTTCACGCGGCCGTGATAGAGATAACCGCCGCGGTCGAAGCACACGCGGTCGATGCCTTGTTCTTTGGCCCTCGCGGCGATCTTCTTCCCGACCAGCTTGCCCGCCTCGATCTTCCCCTTGCGGGCGGGATCGCTCTTCGGGACGACTTCCTTGTCGAGCGAGGAGACCGTCATGATCGTGCGGCCGGCGAGATCGTCCACCAGCTGCGCATAGATATGATTGAGGCTCCGGTACACGGCGAGGCGCGGCCGCTCGGCCGTGCCCATCACCTTTTTCCGGATCCTCATGTGCCGCCGGGAGCGGCCCTTGAGCCTGGGTGTCGCTGTGGATTTCATTCTACCCTCTTAGGCCGCGGTCTTACCGCCGGCCGCCTTGCCCGCCTTGCGACGGACGTACTCCCCGGCGTACCGGATGCCCTTCCCCTTGTACGGCTCGGGCGGCCGGAAGTCGCGAATGATCGCGGCCACCTGGCCGACCTGCTCCTTGTTGTAGCCGCTGATGACGACCTTGGTCTGCGTCTCGGCCGCGACCGTGATGCCGGCCGGCGGCTCGAACTCGATCGGATGCGAATAGCCCAGCTGCAACACCAGCTTCTTGCCGCTCATCTGGGCGCGGTATCCCGTGCCCTGGATCTCGAGCACCTTGCTGAACCCCTTCGTGACGCCTTCCACCATGTTCGCGAGGATGGCGCGCGTGGTCCCGTGGAGGGCCAGGGCCTGCTTGCCGCCGCCGACCTGGGCGACCAGGATTTCGCTGGGCTCGACCTTCACGTCGACGCCGTGGGCGAGCGTGAACTTGAGCTCCCCCTTCGGGCCCTTGACGTGGATCGCGTGGGCCTCGCGCTTCACCTGCACGCCCGACGGGATCTGGATCGGCATCTTTCCTACACGCGATGGCATGGTCCGCTCCTACCAGACACGGAAGAGGTACTCGCCACCGAGTCCCTCGTCGCGCGCTTCGATGTCGGTCATGACGCCGCTGGGCGTGGACACGACGGCCGTGCCCATGCCTCCTTGTACTTTTGGTATTTCGTGACGGCGCAGATAGACGCGACGGCCGGGTTTGCTCACGCGCTCGATCCCCTGGATGACGCTTCGCTCCTTGGCGTCGTACTTGAGATAGATGCGGAGAAGGCCCTGCTTCTTGTCGTCGATCGACTTGTAGTTATTGATGAACTTCTCCTTGAGCAAAAGTCGCACCAGCTCCGTCTTCAGATTCGAGGACGGAACGTCCACCTTCTTGTGCTTCGCCTTGCAGGCGTTGCGGATGCACGTCAAGAGATCCGCAACGGGATCGCTAACCGACATGATTCCCTTTCGGCTTCGGGCTCAGAGCCCGGGTTACCAGCTCGCCTTGACCACGCCCGGGACCTGGCCCAAGAGGGCGAGCTCCCGGAAGCAAATACGGCAGATTCCGAAATCGCGCAGAAACGCGCGCGACCGGCCGCAGCGGTGGCAACGGTTGTAGCGGCGCACCTTGAACTTGGGCGTCCGCTTCCACTTCTCCATCAGAGACTTCTTGGCCAACGTTGCTCCTTTGGCGTCAGGCCTGGCGCTGACGGAAGGGCATGTTCATGAGCTTCAAGAGCTCCTGCCCCTCTTCGTCGTTCGCGGCCGACGTGACGAACGTGATGTCCATCCCGCGGATCTTCTCGACCTTGTCGTAGTTGATCTCCGGGAAGATGATCTGCTCGGTGATCCCGAGCGTGTAATTGCCCTGCCCGTCGAACGATTTCGTCGGCACGCCGCGGAAATCGCGGATACGCGGCAGCGCGACGTTGATGAGCCGGTCGTAGAACTCGTACATCCGGGGCCCGCGCAGCGTCACCATGCAGCCGATGGGCTGGCCCTCGCGGAGCTTGAAGTTCGCGATCGACTTCTTCGCCTTCCGGATCGAAGGCTTCTGCCCCGTGATCGTCGCCATCTCGGCCACGGCGGCGTCCAGCATCTTGATGTTCACCAGCGCGTCGCCCACGCCCATGTTCACGACGATCTTCTTCAGGCGCGGCGCCTGCATCGGGTTCTTGTACGAGAAGCGCTTCATCAGCTCCGGAAGGACGCTCTTCTCGAAATGCTCGCGAAGCCGGGGAATGCGCGCCGGCGGCTCGGCTTCGCCGACGGCCGGCCCCTGGGCCTGGTCCTTGCCGCCGCCCTTTCGCCTCGAGTCCCCCTTGCCCTTCCCCTTCGAGTCGCCCTTGGCCTTCGCTTCGCCCTTGGGCTTCGCTTCGGCCTTCGGCTTCGCGTCGGCGCCTTCCGGCTTGGCTTTCGCGGGCTTCTTCTCTTTTTCCTTGTCGTCGGCCATCAGCGCACTCTCGGGATCGCCTCGCCGCATCGCGCGCAGTAGCGTTCGCGCTTGCCGTCCTGGCCCCGCTTCACGGTCACGCGGACGCCCATCTGGCATTTCGGGCAGAGGTGCATCACGTTGGAGACATGGATCGGGGCCTCACGCTCGAGGATCCCGCCCTGGGTCTTCTGACCCCGCGGCTTCGTATGCCGCTTGATGAAATTGACCTTCTCGACGATCACCCGGCTCTTCTCGAGAAGAACTTTGAGCACACGGCCGGTCTTGCCGCGGTCGTCGCCGGCGATCACCACCACCTGATCGTTTCTCGTAAATGCGGACATTCGTTCGTTACCTCAGATGACTTCAGGCGCCAGCGAGATGATCTTCATGAACTCCCGCTCGCGCAGCTCACGAGCCACAGGACCGAAGATGCGGGTCCCCTTGGGCTCCTTCTGATCGTCGATCAGCACCGCGGCGTTCTGGTCGAATCGGATGTAGGACCCGTCCCGCCGACGCACTTCCTTCACGGTCCGGATGAGCACCGCCTTGTGGACGTCGCCCTTCTTGACCTGCGCGCCCGGAAGGGCGTCCTGGATCGAGACGACGATGATGTCGCCCAGACGGCCGTAGCGCTTCCGGGTGCCTCCGAGCACCTTGACCACGCGGGCCACCCGCGCTCCGGAGTTGTCCGATATCGTGATGATGCTGCGTGGCTGAACCATGAGCTCCTCCTCCCCGCCCGCTCAGCGCTCGACGCGCTTGACGAAGTCGAGAAGGCGCCAACACTTGTCCTTGCTCAGCGGACGGGTCTCCATGAAGCGGATCACGTCGCCCACCTTGCATTCGCTTTTCTCGTCGTGGACCTTGAACCGGTTCCGGCGGCGAATGTACTTGCCGTAGTCCGGGTCCTTGACGAGCCGCTCGATTTGAGCGACCACCGTCTTCTGCATGGCCGTGCTGACCACCGTTCCGGTCATCAGCTTCCGGCGTCCGCGTTCCTTCGAGTCGGGCGTCGCCCGCCCACGATCCTTCGAGTCTGCTGTCACTTCTTGGGCTCCTTGGCCGCTTTCTTCGCCTCTTTCGGCGCGCGCTTGCGCTCCGTGGTCTCCCGCTTCGGCTCCTTCACCGCCTTCGCCGCTTTCGCGGGCTCGCGCGCCGCGACGGCTGCGCCGGCCTGCGGCGTGTCACCGTGGCCGGAGAGCTTCCGTTTCCCCGTCCGGTGCTCGACGAGGATGGTTCGCATGCGCGCGATATCGCGCCGCCGCTCCCGGATCAGAACCGGATTCTGAAGCTGGCGCATCGCGTTCCGGAAGCGAAGGTTGAACAGCTCCTCGTGCAGCTCCCGGATGCGGTTCTCGATCTCGTCCACGGTCATGTCGCGAACCTTCTCCGCCTTCAGCTCTCTCATCTCAGCTCCCCGCCAGGTCCTGCCGCTCGACGAACTTCGTCTTGATCGGCAGCTTGCTCGCGCCGAGCTTCATGGCCTTCTTGGCCAGCTCCGCGCTGATTCCCTCGAGCTCGAAGAGCACGCGCCCGGGCTTCACGACGGCCACCCAGAACTCGGGCGAGCCCTTTCCTTTTCCCATACGCGTCTCGGCCGGCTTCACCGTCACCGGCTTGTCCGGAAAGATGCGGATCCACATCTTGCCGCCGCGCTTGATGAAGCGCGTGATCGCGACGCGCGCGGCCTCGATCTGGCGGTTGGTGATCCACGCCGCCTCGAGGGCCTGCAATCCATACTCGCCGAACGCCACGTGCGCGCCGCGCTGCGCCATGCCCTTCCGGCGCCCGCGCATCTGCTTCCGATGCTTGACCCGCTTCGGTACGAGCATGCCGCCTTATCCTGCCACCGTCGTGGTGGCGGAGCGGGTCTGGCTGGGCGCCGTCGCGACGGGCGTCTCCTTCTTCTCCAGCACCTCGCCCTTGAAGATCCACACCTTCACGCCCACGGCGCCGTAGATCGTCCGCGCCGTGCCGCGCGCGAAGTCGATGTCGGCGCGGAGCGTGTGGAGCGGCACGCGGCCCTCGCGATATCCCTCGGTCCGCGCCATCTCGGCGCCGCCCAGACGTCCCGAGCACACGATCCGGATTCCCCCCGCGCCCGAGCGCATGCTCGAGGCGATCGCCTTCTTCATGGCGCGGCGGAACGAAACGCGCTGCTCCAGCTGGCGGGCCACGTGCTCCGAGACCAGGATCGCGTCGAGATCGGGCTTCTTGACCTCGTCGATGTTCAGGAAGATCTCCTTCTTGGTGATGTGCTGCAGCTCGTCACGAAGCTGATCCACCTGCTGCCCGCGGCGCCCGATCACGAGGCCGGGGCGCGCCGTGGAGATGTTGATCGTCACCTTCGCGATCGCGCGCTGGATGATGATTCTCGAGATGCCGGCCTGCGCGAGCCGCTTCTTGAGGTAGCGGCGGATGAAGATGTCCTCTTCGAGAAGCTTCGCGTAGTCCTTCCGGGCGAACCATCGGGAATCCCAGGTCGCGATGATTCCGAGCCGCATCCCGATCGGATTGGTTTTCTGTCCCACGGCGTTACGCCTCCTTCGCGGACGCGCGGCGACGAGCGCGCGCTGTCTTGGTCGTCGCGTCTTCGGCCGGCGCTTCCCCTTCGACGATGATCGTGATGTGGCTGGTCCGCTTGATGATGGGCGTGGCCCGTCCCTGCGCGCGGGGGAGGAACCGCTTGAGCGAGGGTCCCGCCCCGGCCGTGGCCTCCTTGACGCGCAGATGCTCGATGTTGATCTTTCCCTCGATCGCCACGGCGTTTGCCACGGCGCTCTTCAATACTTTGCCGATCACCTTCGCGACGTGCTTCGGCGTGAAATCCAGGATCTCGGTGACCTGGTCGACCCGCTTGCCGCGAATCAGCTGGAGCACCTGATCCGCCTTGCGCGGGGTGACCCTGACGTATTTGGCGACGGCTCTGGCTTCCATAATTATTTCGGGGGGCCGCCTCCCGGACCGGACGCCGCAGCGGCCGCCGTTGTCTTCTCCACGTGCGAGCCGTGCCCGCGGAAGATCCGCGTCGGCGCGAACTCGCCCAGTTTGTGTCCCACCATGTTCTCGGTGATGTACACGGGGATGAACTTGTTTCCGTTGTGCACCGCGAGCGTGTGGCCCACGAACTCCGGAGAGATCGTGGAGCGCCGCGCCCAGGTCTTGAGCACGCGCCGCTCGTTCACCTTGTTCAGGCCTTCGAGCTTCTTCAGCAGCTTCACGTCCACGAACGGACCCTTCTTGACCGAACGGCTCATAGCTCGCTCACGCTCCCTTTAGCCCTGCTTCTTCCGACTGCGAATGATGTACTTGTCGGAGAGCTTGCTCTTGCGGGTCTTCTTACCCTTGGCCAGGAGCCCCCACGGCGAGCACGGATGCCGGCCGCCCGAGGACTTGCCTTCGCCTCCGCCCATCGGATGGTCCACCGGGTTCATGGCCACGCCGCGGACGTTCGGCCTGCGGCCGAGCCAGCGCGACTTGCCGGCCTTGCCGATGACGACGTTCTGGTGATCTTCGTTTCCGACCTGCCCGATGGTGCACGCGCACTCGGCGGACAACTTGCGGGTCTCTCCGGAGGGAAGCCGCAGCACGGCCTCGCTCCCTTCCTTCGCCATCACCTGACAGTAGGTTCCGGCGCCGCGCGCGATCTGGCCGCCCTTCCCGGGCGTCATCTCCACGTTGTAGACGAACGTGCCGAGCGGGATCGAGCGAAGCGGCATCGCGTTCCCCGGCTTGATCTCCGCCTCGGGCCCGGAGAGCACCATGTCCCCGACTTTCAGCTGCTGGGGCGCCACGATGTAGCGCTTCTCACCGTCCACGTAATGGAGGAGGGCGATGCGCGCGCTCCGGTTCGGGTCGTACTCGATGTGCGCCACCTTGGCCGGGATCCCCTTCTTGTCGCGCCGGAAGTCGATCAGGCGATAGTTCCGCCGGTGACCGCCTCCGCGCTGCCAGGAGGAGATGTGTCCCTTGTTGTCCCTGCCGCCCGTGCGCTTCTTCCGCTCGACCAGGCGCGATTCCGGACGGTTGCGCGTGATCTCGTCGAACGTGGGAAGGGTCTTGAACCGGGTGGCCGGCGTGAGCGGTCTGTATTTGCGAAGTGGCATGGCTATACCTGCTCGAAGAGCTCGATCGAATCACCCTTCCTCAGGGTGACGAGAGCCTTCTTCCAATCGGGTCTATGTCCCGCGTACCGGCCCTGCCGCTTCGGCTTGCCGTGCACGCGCATGGTGCGCACCGAGTCCACCTTCACGGGGAAGATCGCCTCGATGGCGCGCTTGATCTCGATCTTGTTCGCGTCGCGCGAGACCTCGAACAGGTACCCATTCTGCTTCTCGCGAAGCTGGGTGCCTTTCTCGGAGACCATGGCGCGGCGCACGATGGTGCGGGGGTCGCGGTTCATGCGTTCACTCGCTCCGCCAGACTCTTGAGACCGCCTTCCGTGAGGACCAGGCAATCACAGTTCATGAGCGCGTAGGTGTGGAGGGTGCGGCTCTCGGCCGTCCGGACCCGCGCGAGATTCCGCGTGGACTTGAGAGCCTTCTCGTCGATCTTGTCGAACACCCAGAGCACTTTCTTCTCCCGGAGCCCGATCTTCTCGATCAGCTCGGCCATGGTCTTGGTCTTGGGCTGATCCAGAACCGGCGCGTCCACGATCACCACCCCGCCGTCCTTCGCGCGCGCCGTCAGCGCTCCGCAGAGCGCCTTCATCCGCGACTTCGCGTTCATCTGGGTCGTGTAGCTGCGCGGCCGCGGCGGAAAGGCCACGCCGCCTCCCGGCCAGAGCGGCGACGTATTCGAGCCCGCGCGGGCGCGGCCGGTTCCCTTCTGACGCCACGGCTTCCGCCCACCGCCGCTCACCTTGGCGCGATTCTTCGCCGCGGCGGTACCCTGGCGCTGGTTTCCGAGGTACATCTTCACGGCTTCCCAGATCAGGTGCTCGTTGACCTCCGCCTCGAACAGCTCCTTGGGGAGCTCCACCGAGCCCTTTTCCGTGCCGTCGACTCCGTATCGCTTGGCTTTCATTTCGCGCCGATCTTCCGGATGAGGACGGTGCACTTCGGCGGACCGGGGATCGAGCCGCGCACCCAGATCAGGTGCTGCTCGGGATCCACGCCCACCACGTTCAGGTTCCTGACCGTGACCCGCCCTCCGCCCATGCGGCCCGGCAGGCGCTTGCCCTTGATCACGCGGCTCGGGTACGCGCTGGCGCCGATCGAGCCGGGCTGCTTGTGCGTCACGCACCCGTGGGTCTCGCGGCCGCACGTGAAGTGATGGCGCCGGATCACGCCGGCGAAGCCGCGACCCTTGGAGACACCCACCACGTCCACCTTGCTCCCCACCTCGAAGAGGGAGACCGTCAGCTCCTGCCCCACCTCGTAGGCCGAGGTGTCGTCCACCCGGACTTCCTTGAGGGAGCGTACGCCCGCCGCCTTGTGCTTCTTCAAGTGGCCCTGGAGCCCCTTGGGAATCAGGCTCTCGCGCTTCTTGCCGAAGCCGATCTGGAGGGCCGCGTAGCCGTCCGTCTCGGGCGTCTTCACCTGAACGATCGGACACGGGCCCGCCGACAGGATGGTCACGGGTTGAACGCGCCCCTGCTCGTCGAAGACCTGCGTCATTCCTATTTTTTCAGCGAGCAATCCGATCATGATCCGGTCCCTGGGGTCATCCCCACTAGAGCTTGATTTCGATATCGACGCCGGCGGGCAGATCGAGCTTCATCAGCGCGTCGATCGTCTGCGGCGTGGATTTCACGATGTCGATGAGCCGCTTGTGGACGCGGATCTCGAACTGCTCCCGCGACTTCTTGTCCACGTGCGGCGAGCGGAGCACGGTGTACACCGAGCGCTGCGTCGGAAGCGGAATCGGTCCCGCCGTGCGGGCGCCGGTGCGCTTCGCCGTCCGAACGATCTCGCCCGCCGACTGATCCAGCACGGCGTGGTCGTACGAACGCAAACGGATGCGGATTCTCTGTCCAGCCGGCGCGGTCGCGGGCATTATGTGACGATCTCCGTAACGACGCCGGCGCCGACGGTTCGGCCACCCTCGCGGATCGCGAACCGCAGCTCCTTCTCCATCGCGATCGGCGTGATCAGCTCCACCGTCACGTCCACGTTGTCCCCCGGCATCACCATCTCCCGACCCTCCGGCAACGTCGCCACTCCCGTCACGTCCGTCGTCCGGAAATAGAACTGAGGCCGATATCCATTGAAGAACGGCGTGTGCCGCCCCCCCTCTTCCTTCGTCAAGATGTACACCGACCCCTTGAACTTCTTGTGCGGCGTGATGCTCTTCGGGGCCGCGATCACCATCCCCCGCTCCAACGCGTCCTTGTCGATCCCCCGGAGCAACAACCCCACGTTGTCCCCCGCCTGGGCCTCGTCCAGGAGCTTGCGGAACATCTCCACCCCCGTCACCACCGACTCCCGAGTCTCGCGCAACCCCACGATCTCCACCTTCTCCCCCACCTTCACCTTCCCCCGCTCCACGCGTCCCGTTCCCACCGTCCCGCGTCCCGAGATCGAGAACACGTCCTCCACCGCCATCTGGAACGGCTTCTCCACATCCCGCTGCGGCGTCGGGATGTAGCTATCCACAGAGTCCATCAGCTTCAAGATCGACTCGTTCGCCTTCGCGTCCTTCCCGGCACCGTCCATCGCCTGCTTCGCGCTCCCGCGAATCACAGGAATGTCGTCCCCCGGGAACTCGTACTTCTTCAACAGCTCCCGTACCTCCAGCTCCACCAAGTCCAAGAGCTCCGGATCGTCCACCATGTCGCACTTGTTCATGTACACCACGATGAACGGCACCCCCACCTGGCGGGCCAGAAGAATGTGCTCCCGCGTCTGCGGCATCGGGCCGTCCGCCGCCGACACCACCAGAATCGCCCCGTCCATCTGAGCCGCCCCCGTGATCATGTTCTTCACGTAGTCCGCGTGACCGGGACAGTCCACGTGCGCGTAGTGGCGCTTGTCCGTCTCGTACTCCACGTGCGCCGTCGCGATCGTGATCCCACGCTCCCGCTCTTCCGGCGCGTTGTCGATCGAACCGTAATCCCGCACCTGGATCTTCGGGTTCTTCTGCGACAACACCATCGTGATCGCCGCGGTCAACGTCGTCTTCCCGTGATCCACGTGACCAATCGTCCCCACGTTGATGTGAGGCTTGTTCCGCTCGAATTTCTGCTTGGCCAT
>DASQBE010000182.1:0-8027 GCA_035635355.1 Binatia bacterium
GCGGTCCTCCTCGGCGGAGATCGGCCCCACCGAGACCGCGCGAACCAGGAGGTCCCAGCTGAAGCCGCCCTCGCCGCCCAGAGCGGCCGCATGGAGCCGCGTCCTTCCCGGGGATTGCTCCGCCCGACGCACGAGCGAGAGGGCGTGCTCCGCGGTGCGGCTCACCACGCGGATCGTATCCGGGCTCAGCTCGAGCAGCTTCGGCACGATCGCGCGCGCGGCCCCGCCGGCGCCCACCACCAGCACGCTCCGTCCCGAGGGGTCGATCTTGGCCTCCTCGACCCACGCGAGGAATCCCGCGCCGTCGGTCGCGTGCCCTCGCCAGCCCTGCGGCTCCCAGCGGAGCGTGTTGACGCACCCGGCCTCGACGGCGTCGGGCGTGCGCTCGGAAACCAGCTCGAAGGCCGCCTCCTTGTGGGGCGAGGTGAGGTTCAGCCCCAGCACACGCGACGCGTGAAGCCCCTGGAGCGCCTGTCTCAGACGGGGAGCCTGGACCTCCAGCGGCACGTACACCGCGTTCATGCCCGCCGCTTGAAACGCGGCGTTCTGGATCTGGGGGGACCGGCTGTGATCGACGGGCTCGCCCAGAACCGCGTAGACCTGGGTCGTTCCGTCCACGCGGATCAACGGGGAGGGCTCAGGCCGTCGGGTCCTGATGGGCCGGGGCGGGCACCGGGGAGAACGCGGCCGCCGTGGTACCGGCGTGCCTCAGGCGGAGGAGCATGAAGACCGAGGCCGCCACGAGGAAGACGCTGAAGACCTGGTTCACGTTGAAGGAAAGGGACCCGATCTTGCCCAGGTAGCTCGTGGCGTCGTAGTAGCGCGTGAAGTCGATCAGGAACCGGAGCGTGGCGTCGAGCGCGATGTAGCTCCAGAAGAGCCAGCCGTCGAAGCGCGGCTTCTTGTCGAGGGCGAGCAGGAGCGCGAACTGGCCGATCCCCGCCGCGGCCAGGTAGAGCTGCGAGGGGTGCAGCGGCTCGCTCGGGAAGACGAAATTCGAATAGGAGCCCGGCGGGAACTTGACCGCCCACGGGAGATGCGACGGGAGCCCGAAGCAGCATCCGTTCAGGAAGCAGCCGATCCTCCCGAGCCCGATTCCGAGCGCCATGCTCGGCGCCGCGGCATCGCCCACGCGCCAGACGGGGAGCTGGTGCCGGCGCACGTACGCGATCCCGCCCGCGATCGCCAGGAAGTAGCCCCCGTAGAGCATGAGGCCGCCTTCCCAGATCCGGAACACGCCCAGGACATCGTGAGCGTAGTCACTCCAGTGCGTGAGGACGTAGAGGCCGCGCCCACCCACGATGGAGAGCACGAGCAGGAGGAGCGAGAGATTGCTCAGCTTGTCTTCGGGAAGCCCCCGGGCGACGCCGCGGCGCAGGAACAGCTGGATCCCGATGAGGAACGCGATCGCCAGCAGGAGCCCGTAGCTGTGGAGCTCGAGGCCGTGAAACTTGAACAGGGTTGGGTACACGGAATCTCCGGGTCCTCGACGCGCGCCGCGTCAATACTCGCGCCAGCGCATGGCGACGTTCTGGATGAGGCCGACTTGGAGGAAGCTCGCCACGAGCGAGGATCCGCCGTAGCTCAGAAGCGGCAGGGGAAGTCCGGTCACGGGCGCGAGCCCGACGGTCATCCATATGTTGACCAGCACATGGTACAGAAAAATGGACGTCATTCCAATCGCCAGCAGGCCGCCGAACCGATTCCGGGCGCGGTTCGCCACCTTGATCCCGCGGAGGATCAGGAGCAGGTAGAGGCACGCCACGAACCCGGCCCCCAAGAACCCCGTTTCCTCCCCCACCACCGAGTAGATGAAGTCGGTGTGCTGCTCCGGGAGGAAGGCGAGCGCTTTCTGCGTCCCGTGGAGGAACCCTTTCCCGAAGACCTGCCCCGACCCGATCGCGATCTTGGACTGGATGATCTGATAGCCCGCGCCGTAGGCATCGGCGCCCGGATCCAGGAACGTGCTGATGCGCTGCTTCTGGTAGGGCTGGAGATGGTTCCAGATCTGAGGCGTGGCGATGCCCACGATCAGGTTCACCCCCACCACCAGGAGCAGCGGGAGCAGCCGGATGCGCGAGCGGTAGAGAATCAGCGCGAGGAGCCCCAGGAACAGGAGCCAGCCCGGGGTGAAGAACGAGAGCGCCACGTTGACGATCGGGGTGATCATGAAGAAGAGATAGAGGAACGGCAGACCCGCCCAGTAGAGCATGGTGAAGAGGATCGCCAGGAACGCGATCGAGGTTCCCAGATCCGGCTGCTTCAGCACCAGGAGACACGGAACGGCGGCGGTCAGCACCGGCCCGACGAGATTCTTGATCTGGGTCCAGTCCTTCTTCCGGTCCGCGAGCTGGCTCGCGAGGAGGATCACGGTGGCGACCTTGGCCAGCTCCGAAGGCTGGATCTTGATCGGCCCCCATCCCAGCCAGCGCTGCGCGCCGAGGCCCACGTGCCCGATGAACAGCGTGAGCACGAGAAGCGCCAACCCGATCCCGTAGAGCAGGTACGAAGTCTTTCCCTCGTAGACGCGGTACGGCACCGCGGCGATCAACGCGCCCGCGAGCATCGCGAGGAAGAGGTACGCGATCTGCTTCAGATAGAGGCCGTGCTCGACCGACGCCGAGGGCATGGAGGTGGCGCTGAAGACGAACGCGATGCCGATCAGCGTGAGAAGCAGCGTGGCCAGGAGGAGTGGCCGGTCGATATCGGGCGAGAAGCGCGCGGAGAGCATGTCAGCGCCCCGACAGGACGGCCGCGCTCTCGGGAGGCGCGGGATGGAAGAAGCCCTCGAGCACCTTGCGCGCGATCGGGGCGGCGGCGGTGCTGCCGTGGCCCGCGTTCTCGACCAGCACCGCGATCGCGATGCGGGGCGACTCGACCGGGGCGAAGCAGATGAAGAGCGCGTGGGGCTTGCCGTGCGGGTTCTGGGCCGTCCCGGTCTTTCCCGCGACCGAGACCGAGTCCACGCGGGACTGTCCCCCCGTGCCGGTGGGATCGGAGACGACCGACTCCATGGCGGAGCGGATGATCTCCAGATTCCGGGGCGCGACCGTCACGACCTGCTTCATGGAATCGTCCGGGGTGATCGAGGGCGACGGAAGCTCCGAGCCCACCGACCGGATGAGATGCGGCCGCCAGAGCGTCCCTCCGTTCGCCATGAACGCCGCGAGCTGCGCCAGCTTGACCGGTGTCAGGCCGCACTCGCCCTGGCCGATGACGAGGTTCAGGACCAGCCCCTTGCTCCAGCGGCCCGGGCCGAAATGCTTGTCGTACCACGCGGGATCCGGAAAGAGGCCGCGGCGCTCCTGGGGCAGATCGATGCCCGTCTTCTCCGAGAGGCGGAGCTTGTCCATGTAATCGGACAGCCGCTCCATCCCGATGCGGAGGCCCAGCTGGTAGAAGTACACGTCGCAGGAGCGCACGATCGCGTCGTGAAGTGCGAGGCTGCCGTGGCCCTCGGGCTTCCAGCAGCCGAAGAGGCGGCTGCCGAACCGGTACTCTCCGGTGCAGGCCTGCGCAAAATAGGTGCCGGCGGTGATCGCGCCCGCCTCCAGCGCCGCGAGGGCGGAGAACGGCTTCAGCGTCGAGCCGGGCGGATAGACCGCCTGGATGGCGCGGTTGAACAGCGGATAGTTCCCGCCGCTGCTCAGCTCGCTCCAGCGATCCTGCGTGATCCCCGTCGAGAATTCGTTCGGGTCGTAGTTGGGCTTGGAAACGAGCGCCAGCACCTCGCCGTTCCGCGGATCGATGGCCACCACCGCGCCTCGCGCGCCCGGCTCGAACGCATTCTCCGCGGCCCGCTGCAAGTCGAGGTCGATCGTGAGCGTGAGATCCGTGCCGCGCTGCGGCAGCACCGGGTGCTTCTCGCCCAGGAAATCCCCCTTGCGGCCGAGCGCGTTCACCTCGACGAAGCGCTTCCCGTCCACGCCGCGCAGTTGCTTCTCGTAGCGCCGCTCGACGCCCATGCGGCCGATCAGATCCCCGCTCAGGTAGTCCCCGTACGCCGGGTCGGCCAGCTCCTTGTCCGAGATTTCGCCGACGTACCCGAGGAGATGGGATCCCATGAGGCCCAGCGGGTAGCGGCGCAGCGGCTCCGACTCCACCTGGACGCCGGGAAGCTGGTCGCGATGCTCGGATACGAACGCGACCGTCTTGATGTCCACGTTGCGCTTGAGGCGGATGGGGAGGAACGAGATCTTCCGTTCCCTCTGGATCTTGTCGCGGAGATCAGCCGGGTCCGCGTCCAGGATCGGCCCCAGGGCCCGGAGCGTGGAATCCATCCGCGCCGGCGCGCGGGAATAGGCCTTGTCGAAGGGATCCAGCGTGACCGTGAAGGAAGGGACGCAGTCGGCGAGGAGGCGGCCCTTGCGGTCCCGGATCTCCCCGCGCGGGGCGGTCAATACCTCGACCCGGATCCGGTTCTCCTCGGAGAGCTCGCGGTACCGCGAGCCTTCGAGCACTTGGAGGACGAAGAGGCGCAGGAGCACGAGCGCGAAGATGCCGACGACCGCGATGGTGAGGGTTCGCTCGCGCCGCTGCCATCCCCCCAGCGCGATGGGGTCCGCGCGCATCGCCTAGACCTCGTCGGTCAAGAGGAGGGTTCGGGAGAACCCCTCCGCGGTGGAGAGGAGGATCAGCACGATCACCGTCGTATAGAGCGCCGACGGGAGCGCCACGAACACGAACTGACGCACGAACGCCCCCAGCTCGCCGCCCGTGTAGACACCGAAGTAGATCACGTCGTGCACCAACATGGCGAAGAGGAAGAAGAAGAACCGGACGCCCACATTGGACCGGTGGACGCGGAACCCCGCCTTCGCGACGAGGAAGCCCACGATCGTCTTCGCGAGGGCGTTCAACCCCAGCGGCCCGGGTGCGTCCAGGTCTTGCAGGAGACCCACGCTGAATCCGCCCACCACGCCCGAGACCGGGCCGCGCATCCAGGCGAAATAGACCACGAACGCCACGAGAAGGTCCGGCCGCACGCCGGCGATCGCGATGCGGTTGGCCAGCGTCCCTTGTAAGATCAGGACCACCACCAGCACGATCGCGTCCCGGACGCTCTTCATGGCGTTGCCTTGCCGGCCGCGCTGTCGACCGGCGCCGCCACGCCGGGCGCCGCGCTGTCCGGCGCCGTCGCCGTGAGGCCCGGCATGCGAGGACCGCGCCCGGAGCCCGAGGGGAGGTAGACCAGCACCTCCTCGAGGCTCCGGAAGTTGACGGCGGGCTTCACCGAGACCTCCTTCATGAGGCCGTTCTCGGCGATCCCCACGCGCGTCACCGTGCCCACCCGCACCCCCTCGGGAAAGATGCCGCCCAGCCCCGAGGAGAGCACCAGGTCCCCCTTCTTCACGTCCTCCTGGGAAGAAACGTAGAGGAGATTCAGCACCGGCCGCTCGCCGAACTCCCACTGGAGCACCCCGTCCACCCGGGAGCGCCCGACCCGCACGGCCACCGCGCAATCCCGGTGGAGCAGGGTCAGAACCCTCGCCTCGTGCGACGTGACCTGCTCCACGCGCCCCACGAGCCCGTCGGGGGTGATCACGGCGCGATTGGGAAGAACACCGTCCTTCTCGCCCTTGTCGATCGTGAGGCTTCCCCCGAGGCGGTCCAGGCTTCGCGCGGTCACGCGCGCCGCCGTGAGCTCGGAGGGGTTCTCCTGGGAGAGGTCGAGGAGTCTCCGCAAGCGCGCGTTCTCGACGCGCTCGGTGCGCATCTCGTCCACCTCGATCTGGACCTGGGCGAGGCGCTTCTTGAGCTTCTGGTTCTCCCAGTACACGCCGACGCCGGCGTCGACCCAGCCCACGATGGCGTTCACGGGGGCCAGGACGGTGTGCTGGAGGAACCACGCGGTGCGCTCCTGCCGGTCACGCCCGAGCGACATCAGGGTGAGGGAGAGAACGCAGGCGATGGTGAAGGCCGCCCAGTCAGCGCGGCGGGCGAACAGGAGCCGGAACATCGGGCCTCAAGCCCCGCCGCTCAGTCGCGGACGACCGACATGAGCACCTTTTCGTAGAGGGTAGGATCGTCGAGGATCTTTCCGGTCCCGAGGACGACGCAGGTGAGTGGGTCCTCGGCGACGGTAATGGGCAAATTCGTGGCTTCGCGAAGCAGCATGTCGATTCCGCGCAGGAGCGAGCCGCCTCCGGTCATGACGATGCCGCGATCCACGATGTCCGAGGCCAGCTCCGGCGGCGTCTTCTCCAGCGACTGCATGAGCGCGTCCACGATCTGCTGGAGCGGCTCGCTCAGGGCCTCGCGGACCTCGACCGAGGAGATCTTCATGGTCTTGGGGATCCCGGCGACCAGGTCGCGGCCCTTGATCTCCATCTCCTCCTCCTGCTCGAGACGGAACGCGGAGCCGATCTTGATCTTGATCCCCTCCGCGGTCTGCTCTCCGATCAGGAGGTTGTAAGCTTTCTTGACGTACTGGACGATGGCCTCGTCCATCTCGTCCCCGCCCACCCGGATCGACTGCTGGTTCACGATCGAATTCAGGGCCATGACGGCGATCTCGGTCGTCCCGCCGCCGATGTCGATGATCATATTCCCCGAGGGCTTCCCCACAGGGAGGCCGACGCCGATGGCCGCGGCGATGGGCTCCGGCACCAGGAGCACCTCGCGCGCGCCCGCGTGCTGCGCGGAATCCTGCACCGCCCGCTTCTCCACCTCGGTGATCCCCGACGGGACGCAGATGATGATCCGCGGGCGCACCCACGTCCGGCGCCGGAGCGCCTTCTGGATGAACTCGCGGAGAAGGTCTTCGGTCTTCTCGAAATCCGCGATCACGCCGTCCTTGAGCGGACGCACCGCCACGATCTCGTCGGGCGTGCGCCCGAGCATGCTCTTCGCCTCTTTTCCAACCGCGATGACCTTGCCCGTCGTGCGGTCCACCGCGACGACGGAGGGCTCGTTCAGGACAATGCCCTTTCCCCGGAGGTACACCAGCGTATTGGCCGTTCCGAGGTCGATCGCGACGTCGTTGGAAAAGACGCCCATCAGCTGGTCGAGAAACATCCGTGCCTCCCGAATCTCGTGGCTCGACATGGTGGGCTCACTCCCTCCCTCCGCCCTGGCGGGCGAAGGTATTCATGGCATGAAGTGTGCGGACCGTACCAGACGCGATCGCGGGGGCGCAAGGTTCATTTCTCCCCGAAGCCACGTTGACAGGCCGGGATACGAGTGCTAGCGTGCCTGACAGAGATCTCATCAGGCATCGCGCCACATGGGAGGGTATCGACCATGATGCGAGCCATCTTGAGGGTTCTCGTGCTTTCCGCAACCTTACCTCTCACGGCCCCGCCGGCTCAGGCGGCGGCCCCCACCACGGCCGGCACACTCGTCGGGTCGCGCGCGCCCCGGCCGCAGAGCAAGTCGGTGGAGGAGCTCCAGGGATTGGGCGTGGACCGGCAGCTGGCCGTCTTCGCCGGAACCGCCCTGGACGTCAGCGACCGCCCCGTGGGGGACGTGCTCGTGGACCTGTTCGTGGACGGCGCCATGGTGGGCTCGGCGACGACCGATGAAAGCGGCGCCTACGAGATCAAGGTGCCCTACGACACCCGCAGCGACACCACGGTGCTCCTCTGGTTCGTGCCGCAGGGCGGGCGTCTCCTGCCCAAGGAGCTGGTCATCCGGGAATCCAGGGCGAGCCAGGCCAACGCCCTCATCTCGCGCTGCGTCCCGAGGGCCGAGCTCCTGCCGGGGCATCAATTCCGGGTCTATCTCTTCGACGCGGCCACCCGGAACAAGGACCTGGCCGAGCTGGACTGCCTGCCGTAGCAGGAAAACCCCTGAATACATCTTCGCGACGACACCAACGGGCCCCGGCGCTTCATGTGGCCGCCGGGGCCTTGATTTTTGCTGTCGAGAGCCCTGGCCTCGGCGCGAGTTGGCGCGCTGTCGGAGCTCGGAACCACGAAGCCGAGGTCAACTGATTCAACTACAATTACTTGCGGGACTGCAACTCGTCCCAGGACGAGTATTCCATTGTGTCGTTGGATCGAGGCCCGGCGCGCTACTACATGCCC
>DASQBE010000183.1:0-11866 GCA_035635355.1 Binatia bacterium
CCCCCGAGGAGATCGGCACTTTCGTCAGGGCCCCGGGCGCGAACTTCTCGCGAAGCTCGACCACGAGGCGCTGCGCGAGCTTCTTGCCCACGCCGGGGAGGGTGACCAGGAATTCGACGTCCCCGGCTTCGATGCCCTCCCGGAGCCGGCCCGCGGTGGCGCCGCTCAGGATTCCCGTCGCGAGTCTCGGCCCGATTCCCGCGACCGAGATCAGGTTCTCGAAGAGACCTCGCTCCGCCTCGTCCGTGAATCCGAAGAGCTGGAGCGCGTCCTCGCGAACGTGCAGGTAGGTGAGGAGGTGGACCTCGCGGCCCACCGCCGGGAGCGTCTCGAAGCAGGAGACCGAGATCTGGAGCCGCAGCGTGACGCCACCCACCTGGATCAGCGCCGCGGTCGGCATCTTGCCGAGGAGGGGGCCGCGGACCGCCGCGATCACTTCGCGATCCCCAGCGCGCGGAGCGGGCCGCGGTGCATGTGGCAGAGGGCCACGGCCAGCGCGTCCGCCTCGTCCTCGCGGAGCTCCGCGAGCCCGGGAAGGAGCCTCCGCACCATGAACGCCACCTGGCCTTTCTGGGCGCCCCCGTTTCGCACGACGGCCATCTTCACCTCGGGCGCCGTGTACTCGAAGACGGTGGCTCCGCTCTTGCGCGCGACCACCAGCACCACGCCGCGCACGTGGCCGATCTGGAGGGCGGCCAGGGCGCTCTTCCGAACGAAGGCGCTCTCCACGGCGACCTCCGAGGGGCGCATCTCCTCGAGGAGCGTGGCGAGGGCGTCGTGGATCTGGAGAAGACGGTCGGGGAAGGAGAGACTCGCGCGCGTCGCGATGACGCCGGAGCGCTCGCACCGGGTCGTACCACCCTCGTGCCGGATGAAGCCGTAGCCCGTGACCCGGCTCCCCGGGTCGATGCCCAGGATGAGCGGGCCCGGACCGCTAGGACTGGATCTTGGCGAGGACCTCGTCCGCGATATCGAGATTGGACGAGACCCGCTGGACGTCGTCATTGTCCTCGAGCGCCTCCATGAGCTTCAAGGCCTGCTCGGCGTCCTTCTCGCTGAGCGCGATCGTGGTCTGGGGTACTTTGGCCAGCTCGGCCGACTGGGTCGGAATGCTCTTCGCCGAGAGCGCCGCCTTCACCGCCTCGAACGTCTGGGGCGATGTGGTGATCTCGTAGATTTCGGGGTCGTCCGTGGTCGCGTCCTCCGCCCCCGCTTCCAGCACGAGGTCGAGAAGCGTCTCCTCGTCCGCCGCGGATTTTGCGATCTCGATCGCGCCCTTCTGATGGAACAACCATTGCACGCTGCCCGCCTCCGCCATCCGGCCGCCGGCTTTCGTGAGGATGTGGCGGACCTCGCCGGTCGTGCGATTCCGGTTGTCGGTCAGCGTCTCGATGAGGATCGCGATGCCGCCCGGGCCGTAGCCTTCGTACGTCACCTCTTCGTACGAGACCCCAGGAAGCTCCCCGGTCCCCTTCTTGATGGCGCGGTCGATGTTCTCCGCGGGCATGTTGACCGACTTGGCGCCCGCGATGGCGGTCCGGAGCCTCGGGTTGCTGCCCACATCACCACCACCCGCCCGCGCCGCGACCGTGATCTCCTTGATGTACTTGGTGAAGATCTTCCCGCGCTTGGCGTCGGTGGCGCCCTTCTTCCGCTTGATGGTGCTCCACTTCGAATGACCGGACACGGTGTGACCTCGCGCCGCCCCCCTCGGCGGGGGCGGGATCAGAGGATTCTGTGAATTCGCCGGCTCAACGCAGGACGACCATGCGCCGGGAGAGGACCCTCCCGGACACGGAGAGGCGATAATAGTAGATTCCGGAGCCGACGCGGTGCCCCTTCTCGTCGCGCCCGTCCCAGCTCGGGACCCGCACGGTGGGAACGGCCTCCGCGTCCCCATCGAGGAGCGTGCGCACCAGGCGGCCGGAAGCGTCGAAGATCCGCAAAGACACCTGGGCCAGCCCGCCCGTGGAATTGGCGCCGATGGCGAAGGGGATCCGGGTCGAGGACTGCACCGGATTCGGACGGTTGGGATAGAGCACGACGCCCATCGCCGGCGGCGTGATGTCCACGCTGGTCGTGGCGCCGGTGATGAAGGTGTACCGGTCCCGGCTCTCGCGCGCGTGGCTCGCCGGATCGCTGGCGCTCACGTACCAGCGGTAGGTCGTGCTGGGCCCCAGGTAGCCCGGGAAGATCATCGTGGTGTCGGTGGTGGTCGCGTCGAAGATCAAGGAGTCCGACAACGCTTTCCGGATCTGGATCCGGTACGTGACCGGATCCCCGTTCGGGTCGGGCGAGCGCCGCCAGCGGAAGTTGTAGGGCGGGAACGTCACCGTCGCGGCGTTCGCGGGGAAGACCAGGTTGAACGGCTTCGGAAAGACCGGCCCCCCCAGGGGCGTGCCGTAGATCGCGGTGACCACGTTGGGACGCCCCCACCCGTAGGTCGTGCTGTCCGGTGTCGCCGCCTTGTCCGCCGAGACCTTGAGCGCGTAGCGGACCTGCTGCACGGTCCACTCGGGATGCGCCTCGCGGATTTGCGCGGCCGCGCCGCCGATGAGCGGCGTGGCCAGCGAAGTCCCGTCGACGCCGGCGTAGCCGTTGGTGGTGCTGGCCACGGCCCACGTCGTGGAGACACCCTGGGCCACGACCTCGGGCTTCCCGCGCCCGTCGGACGTCGGGCCCCGGCTCGAGAAGCTCGCGATGGCGTCCGCGGAGTTCACGGCCCCCACGGAGAGGATGCTGTCGGCGTCCGCCGGCGCCTGAAGGCTCCCGACCGCCGGCCCGCTGTTCGCCATGGCGTTCGCGACCACGATGCCGCGCCGCGCGGCCAGCGCCGCGGCCTTGGAGACCACCGTGGTCTTGCCGTCCATCTGGGCGTACGTGTGGCTGAAGCCTGGATTGTCGAAGGTGAAGTACGCCAGCGAGGAGGAGATCACGTCCGCCCCCAGGCTGTCCGCCCATTCCACCGCGGCGAGCCAGTTGTCCTCTTCCACCGGCGTCTCGGTGGGGACGTACTCGGTCTTGGCGAGGAGGAAGGAGGCGTTGTAGGCGGGACCGATGAGGTTGTTCGGGGCGTAGCCCCCCAGCACCGACCACGTGCCGGTGCCGTGGGTCCATTGGTCGCTCGCATCGGCGGCCTGGTTCGCGGTCTCGGTGTCGCCGAACACGAAATCGAATTCCCCGATCCGCTTGAGCTGCACGGTGGCGTCGTGTCCCTTGTTGAACCCGGTGTCCAGCATCGCCACCACGACGCCCGAGCCGGTGTAGCCCGAGTCCTGCGCCGCCTTGGCGTTGATCCCGTTGAGCTGGATGAGCGAGCTCCCGTAGCCCGGGGGCGGATCGAGGGAAACGGAGGCGTTCCCCAGCTCGCGGGAGGGAGCGCTTCGCAAGAGCTCGCGCGAAAACGGTGTGGAGGGCGCGGTACCGGCCGGGAGCGGCACGATCGGACCGACCGGCTCGTTCCGCCTGGCCCTGCCGACGGCGGTGATGGACTGCACGTACGGGAGCGAGGCGATCCGCGAGACCGTGGCCGCGTCGGCCACGACGCTCACGGCGTTGAGCCATCGCGAGACGTGCCGCACCTGAGCGCCGGTCGAGCGCACGCCATCCACGTAGAGCGACGGGACCGGCACGTCGTAGTAGTCGGGGGCGAAGCGGCCGCCCAGCTCGCGGGCGCGGCGCGCGCGCGCGCGACCTCTCACCCCATCGCCCGCGCGTCGCACGGCGCTGGCGAACCCGCGCGCGTCGGTCTCCCCCTTGTCCACGAAGTAGACCCAGAGGGACGGCTTACCCTCCGACCCGAGGCGGGCCGCCGCCGCGGGCGTCACGACCTGGGTGGGACGGGGCGCGGGCGGAGCGTAACGGGCATGGGGATCCTCGGCGGCGCGCACGGACCTGGGCGCCACGGCGGCGCAAGCGAGGAGCGCCGCGAACGCCAGGAGCGAGGCCATACCGCGCCGGTGCCAGAGCATGATGCCGTGCATGGAAACTCCTCGAGTCCGGATCAGGCGGATGCCATGGCCTCTTTTTCGGCCCGGGCCTGATTCACGACCTTCTCGGCGATCTCTCGGGGGATCTCTTCGTAGTGCGAGAATTTGGTCTTGTGCGACGCGCGTCCCTGCGTGAGCGAGCGGAGATGCGTCGAGTACTTGTACAGCTCCGCCTGGGGAACCTGGGCGCGGATCACGTCGTAACGCCCGTCCGCCCCCATGCCCAGGATCTTGCCGCGCTTGCTGGAGAGGTCCCCGGTCACGGCGCCGACGAAGTCCTTGGGGACGCGCACCTCGATCTCCACGATCGGCTCGAGAAGGACGGGGCCCGCCTCCTTCGCTCCCTCCTTGAACGCCATGGAGCCCGCGATCTTGAAGGCCATTTCCGAAGAGTCCACCGTGTGGTAGGAGCCGTCGTAGAGGGCGGCGCGCACGTCCACCACCTGATAGCCTGCGAGCACGCCTTCGTGCATCGCCTCGATGATTCCCTTCTCGACCGCGGGGATGTAGTTCCTCGGCACGGATCCGCCCACGATCTCGTCCACGAATTCGAACCCCGAGCCGTGCTTCAGGGGCTCCAGTCTGATGTGGACGTCCCCGAACTGGCCGCGCCCGCCGGTCTGCTTCTTGTGCCGGCCCTGCTTGGTCACGGCCTTCCGGATGGTCTCCCGGTAGGGGATGCGCGGCTTCGCCAGCTCGACGTGGACGCCGAAGCGCCGCTGCAGCTTTTCGATGGTCACGTCCACCTGGAGGTCCCCCGTCCCCTGCAGCAATGTCTGATGGAGCGAGGAATCGACCCGGACGTGGAGCGTCGGGTCCTCCTCGCGCAGCTTGTGGAGCCCGGAGCCCATCTTCTCCTCGTCCGCCTTGTTCCGCACGAAGATCGCGATTTCCAGCTCGTGGTGCGGGAACGGGATGGGCGCCAAGAGGATCGGGGCGTTCTTGTCGCAGAGCGTCTGCCCCGTATGGCTCTCGCGGAGCTTGACCGCCGCGCCGATGTCGCCCGCGATGATCTGCGCGGCATCTTTGCGCTCCTTCCCGTGGATGAAGAAGAGCTGCCCGACCTTTTCGGCGCGCTGCGCGCTGGAGTTCCACTCCTCCTTGCCCGGCGCCAGCGTCCCGGCAAACACGCGGACCAGCGAGAGATCTCCGGCGTGGGCTTCGCTGCTCGTCTTGAAGATGAGCGCGGCGAGATGCGCGCCGGGCTCGGGCTTGAATTCCACCTTCTCCTCGGTCCCCGGCTTCACCCCGACCACGGGCCCGCACTCGGGCGGGCTGGGCAGGAGCCAGGTGAGCGTATCGAGCAGGTGATCGATCCCCATCATGGGAGAGGCGGCGATCGGCAGCGCGGGCACGAAGCCCTTGCCCCTCACCCCACCGCTGACCCCGCGACGCACCTCCTCGGCCGAGAGCTCCTCACCGCCGAGGAATTTCTCGAGCAGGGCGTCGTCCGCCTCCGCCGCGGCGTCCACGAGAGCGCTCCGGGCCTTCTGCACGTCCGCTTCGATCTCGGCCGGGACGGGCGTCTCCTTCGCGGATCCGTCCTTCTCGAAGAGGTACCCCTTCATCGAAACGAGATCCACGAGGCCGCGGAACTTGTCCCCTTCGCCGATCGGCCAGGCCAGCGGGACGAATCTCTTCCCCAACCGCGTCGTGGCCGTCTCCAGAGCCTTCGCGAAGCTCGCGTGCTCCTTGTCCATCTGCGTCACGAGGCAGAGCACGGGGCAGCCCCGCTCCTCCACCCGATCCCACACCATCTCGCTCCCCGCTTCGATCCCCGCCGAGGCCTTCACGCAGAACACGGCCGAATCCGCGACGCGAAGACCCGCGACCATGTCGCCCACGAAGTCCGCGTAGCCGGGCGTGTCGATCAGGTTGATCTTGGTGTCGCGCCATTCGAGGGAGGCGAGCCCGAGGCTGATCGTGATCTTGCGGTGGATCTCCTCCGGAGTGAAATCGAGGGAGGTCGTTCCTTCCTCTACTTTGCCGTGGCGCGAGATCACCTTGGTTCGAAAGAGCAGCGATTCGGCCAAGGAGGTCTTTCCTGTTCCGTGCGGGGAAACCAGCGCGAGATTTCGGATGCCGGAGGGTTGGAGGTCCTTCACGGGCGTGCCTCGTTTGGATGGTTAAGTAAAGTGGGGTCAAGCATATAGCTCACATCTAAGGGTACCATATTGCAGGGGTCAAGGCAAGCGGGCGCGGTCATGGATGGCGCGTAGGATAACCCCGCTCGATATGAAAAGAGGCGGTGGCTTTGGGCCACCGCCTCTTGGAAAAGCTTGTGATGAAAAGTTACTTCTTCCGGCGTCTGAAGCCGGCCATGCCCAGGAGACCGCCGCCGAGCAGAACCATCGTGGCGGGCTCGGGAACCGTCGAAGGAGTCGCCCCCTGACTGGCGCGCCATTCCTCGAAGCCGCCCCCCGAGACGAGACCGGTGTTGACGTCGTCGGAGAGGCCGAACTGGTTGTAGAAGTACATGTAGTCCGTGCCGTTCACGCTGGCGAAGAAGCTCTTCGGGATGTACATCGTGACATCATCCGTGCCGCTGCCCGGCTTCAGCGCGGTGTCGATGAACACCGTCTGGTCCTGGACGCCGTCGAGATCGTAGAGGAGCGTTCCCTGGCTCTCGAGGGCCGACTTCGTCCCGATGGCGTTGTCACTCGCCGTGTAGATCTTGAGCTGGTCGAGCGAGATAAGCGATTTGTTGCTGCCCTGCGGCTCGTTCGCGTCCAGCTGGAACGAGTAGTAGTCGGTGCCGCTGATGTTGATCGTTGCGAGCGTGTTCCACTGGACCGAGTGCGTGAAGTTGAGAGGCGACTTGTCGTCCAGCGGAAACGGCGAGCTGGAATCCGTGTTGAACCCTTCCTCGGTGGGGTGGTTCTGGAGGCGGAGGAATGGCTGATACACACCGGTGCCGGTAGGCTGGGTGATGTTCGAGCTCCAGATGGTACCGTCCACGGCGCTCACGACGTTCGACTGCCCGGCCGTCAGATCAATGGGCGGGAACGCGAAAGCGGTTGCAGAAATTAAAAGCAGAAGCGCACCACAGAGGAAAACTACCCTAGCGAACATTGAGGATCCCCCAGTCACGTTGAGGCTCCCGACGCCCTGACGCCGGGTTCACCGACAAGTGCTTCCCAGCGCGACTGTATACGCTGGGCGACATCACGCCTATAACCGCTTGCAACGTATTATGGGGGACCGGACGAATTTTGTACACAGGAATTTTTCGAAAATAGTGCTTTCTGGCTATTTTTCTTTCGGAGAGGGGCTTTTCCCGGCGGTATCACGCAAGAACTTCCGCACGAACGCGGCCCGCGGCGACTTGGGGTATTCCAGCACAATTCGCTGCAAGTACACATCCGACTTTGGTTTATCCCCCTTGGACCGGGCGATCTGCGCCCCCTGGAAGAGAGCCTCCGCCGTGATCGCCTCCCCGCGATCCTTCTCCGCCATCTCGTCCACGGTGGCCAGAGCGTCCTTCCAGCGATCGAGGACCGCGTACGCCCGCAATATGTTCCAGCGGTACACCGTGGCGTACGAGGAGCCCGAGTCCCGCCCGATCATGGATCGATACGTGTCGATCGCCTTGAGGACCGCGGCCTTCGCGGCGTCCTCTTGCCGCGAGCGGGAGTAGTGGTCCACGATCGCGAACGGCGCCTCGACGCCCGCGCGCGACTTCGGATACTTCAAGGGAATCGTCTCGAGGATCTGTTTCGCCTCCTCCCACTTCCCCATCTGATCCTCGACCATCGCCAAGCGAAAGCTCGCGACCGCGGCGATGGCGGGGTCGGATCTCGGCCGGTCCATGATCGCACGGTAGCGCGCGACGGCACCCCCCCGGTCGTTCATGCGCTCGGCGATGATCGCCCCGTCCAGCAGCGCGCGCGCGGCAAACGGCGAGGTGGGGTGCGCCTTCACCACCGCGTCGTAGAGGGTGAGCGCGTTCTTGTAGTCGTTCTGCAGCCCGCGGATGCGCGCCTCGCTGTAGAGAAGCTCGGGCTCGAGGGACTGGAGCGCGGGGGTCCGCTGGACGAGCCGTCGGAACGCGCTCACTTCCTCGAACGCGGCGTTCGCGTCCCCCGTCTCGAGAAGGGTCCGGCTGAGCCGCGCGCGAACCTGGGCCTCGAGAAAGGGTGGCGGATTCCCGGAGAGGATCCGGCGATAGTAGGCGATCGCGTACGCGCGATCGCTTCCCACGCTGGAGGAGTCGCCGACCTGGGAATGGAGCTCGAGGATGGCGTCGGGGATGCCCAGGATCTGGTCTTCCTGCTCCGGCGAGGGGGGCGGAACCGGCGGGTATCGGTCCAGCATCCCGCGCATGGTGGCGACGGCCTCGTCGTAGCGGCGCTGCCCGCGGAGCGCCATCACCGTCGCGAGGTCCGCCTCGCGGCCCAGGCCCGTATCGGCGGCGGCGATCGAAGCCACCCAGCGCGCGCTCTCGAGCGCGAGATCCGGCCGGCGCGCGAAGAGCGCCGTGCGCGATGCGGCCAGCTCCGCCAGGCCGACCTGCCGCGCGATATCACCCCTCAGGCCCTCGAGGTCCTTGCCGGATCCCGCGAGGAAGGGCGGGGGAAACGTCTGGCGGAGCTTCTGGTACTCGGCCCGAATCCGGAGCAGGGTCGCGGAGTCCGGAACCGCGTGCCCGATCCGGAGCCGGGTCTCCTGTCGCTGCGCCTCCCACACCATGCGCTCGGCGCGGTATCGCGCCGCCATTCCCTCCATGCGGGAGCAGCCGGCCAGGAGCGCGAGACACGCGGCGCACGCGAGCGCCCGCAAGAACCCGCCGAGGAATCGTGACCTCCGCGCGCTCATGCCTCCCTCCCGCGGTTGATCCAGTGCAGCCGCGAGGCGGCCGAGTAGATGAAGTAGTTCACGAAACTGTTCAGCACGGCCGCGATCGCGATGAGGATCGCGGTCAGCTCGGGGCGGAACCGGGATACCAGGAGCGTCGGGGCGAGCTGGACCGGCGCCAGGAAGAGGAGCGCGGGCCAGGCGAAGGCCAGCACGATGAAGAGCGTCGGAACGAACGAATGAACGCCCTCCCCGATCCCTCCCCAGAGCGCGCTTCCGAAGTTTTCGTTCTCTTCCACGGCGCGGATGGGGACGTAGAGGAAGACGACGGCGATCGCGAAGGCGACCAGCACGCCCACGCACCAGGTCAGGAGATCCGCTTTGAATCCGCCCAGAAGAGCCCCGAACCAGCGATGCGGCCCGAGAGGGAGCAGGAGCTCCCACGCGACCAGCAGAGCGAAATTCAGGATGTAGCCCGTCAGGGCGACCGGGTAGGCGCGTCGGGCGCGCCGCACCGTCTCGGGACCCGTCGGGGGCGACCCGCTCATCGGGGCCAGAATGCGGGCGAGGCTGAGCGGAATGAGAAAGCTACCCGCGAACGCGAAGAGAAAGGACTCGACGCGCGCGTACGCGGAGCTCAGGAACACGAAGGACTGCGGGTAGTGCACCGCCGACTCGCCGGACAGCTTCAGAATGACGCCGGCGCCCGCCATGCCCCACGGCTTCCCGAGGTTCAGCGCGAGGTAGACGAAGAGGAGCTCGACCAGCATCATCCACGCGAACGGACGGTACTCGAGCCACCGGAAATCACGCCACGCTTCCCCGATGCTCGCCCGCGCGCTGCGAAAGTCACCCACGTGCCGGCCCCCAGGGTTCCCGGTTGATTCGTGCGGAAGGACAGCGGAGACTACCCTTCATGTCCCAGAATGACCAATCACTTTCCGTGCACGTGCCGGGGCGCGACCCGGAGGTCGTGCACATCGCGGGCGACGGTCCGTTCCCGCTGGGGCGCTCCGCCGACAACAAGATCGTCGTCAACGATTCGGCCGTATCGCGTAAACACGCGGAGATCGTTCTGCGGGACGGCGGGTACTGGATCCAGGACCTGAAAAGCAAGAACGGGACCAAGATCAACGGCACGCTGATCCAGGCGCCGTCCCAGCTGAATCCCGGGGACCGGATCGACATCGGGCCCTGCCAGATCCATTTCGGCCGCGCGAAGGATCCTGGATCCTCCTCCGCGCGCGTGGCCGACACCAAGGCTCCCGGCACGGTGCACGCGGTGCCGCTCAAGGACCTGGTCCACGCGTCTCAGTCGGTGACCAATCTCAAAGCCATCGCCGCGACGGGCGCCTCGCCGCAGCGCATGGCGAAGTTCTTCGAGGGCATGGAGCGCCTAGGCCCCGCGCTCCTCGCCCACAAGCCGATGGCGGAGCTCTTCCAGTTCATCGTGGACCTGACGTCCGAGGTCCTGAACTCCGACCGCACGGTGCTAATCTTGAGGGGCGAGGACGGGCAGGAGCTGATCCCCAAGGCCGTAAAGCAGCGCGGCTCGACCCTCGGCCAGGAGATCGTGGTGAGCCGGAGCATTGCCCGGCGCGCGATCGATGACCGCACCGCCATCCTCACGAGCGACGCGCAGAGCGACGAGCGCTTCAAGGAGCAGCAGAGCGTCATCCGCCAGCGGATCAACTCCGCGATGTGCGTCCCCCTATGGCACGAGGACGAGGTTCTGGGGGTGCTCTACGTGGACAACGTGGCCGCGCCGCTTCCCTACGAGCACACGGACCTTCTCATCCTGACCCACATCGGGCACCTGGCGGCGGTGAAGATCCTCGAGACGAAGTCGCTCGAGGAGCTGCAGCGAACGCGCCAGATGGAAGAGGAGCTGAGGCGCGCCGCCAACCTCCAGCAATCCCTCCTGCCCGACGAGCCCTTCCTGAGCCCACCCTACCGCATCGCGGGGAAGAACATCCCCTCCTCGGAGGTGGGAGGCGACTATTTCGACTTCATCGACGGCGACGCCCGGGTGCTCACGGTCGGGCTGGGAGACGTGGCGGGCAAGGGCATGCCCGCGGCGCTCCTCATGACCAACCTGCACGCGAGCGTGCGGGCGCACGTGGAATCCCAATCGGAGCTCCCCGTGGTCATGGCGCGCCTCAACCGCTCGATCCACCACGCGGTCCGCGGCGAGCGGTTCATCACGCTCGTCCTCATCGCGATCCATCGCGAGACCGGCGGGCTTCAGTACGTGAACGCGGGACACAATCCCCCCTACTTAGTCCACGCTTCGGGGGACACGGAGATGCTCTCGGTCGGAGGGCTCCTGCTGGGCATGTTCCCCGAGGCGACGTACGAGTCGGCCGCGCTGGAATTGAAGGCCGGGGATGTTCTCGTGCTCTACAGCGACGGGGTCACGGAGGCGCGGGACGCCGCCGACGAGGAATTCGGTGAGGAGCGCCTGGAGTCGTTCCTGCGCAAGAACCGGTCGATGGATCCGGAAGCGCTCGTGGATGCCCTCATCCGGACGGTCCACGAGTTCTCGAAGGATGGAAAGCCGGGCGACGACGTCACCGTCACCGTGATCCGCAGGGACTAGCCGGAGCTCACCCCGAGCGCGGGCGGCCCACGTCGACCGCGTGCTCCACGTGGCGCTCCACGACCTTGGCTTGCAGGAGCGCGGAGCGATAGCTCCCCCGGCTGAACGACTGGCGCGCCTTGGTCAGGTATTCCTTGGCGAGGCGAACGAACCGCAGGGCCTCGAGCGTGGGTTTGGGGCCCAGCTCCTTGTTCGCCTGCTCGATCGCGGCCTGCGCGCCGCCGATGGCCTTCTCCGCCGTCTCGCGCGGCACGGGCAGGTCTTGCAGCTGGCGCAGGAGCGCGAGCACCCCCTCCCGAACGCCGAGCGTCTGCTTGTAGGCGGTGCCCACGTCGCCGTCCTTGAATACCTTCCAGGCGTCCTTCTGCTCCTGCTTCAGCTCGTCGTGCTGGCTCCAGGCGTCGCGGTCCGCCCCCGTCTTCAGCACGTCCTTCGCGCGGTCCAGGGCATCGTCGGTGCGCCGGAGCACGCCCTCCACGTAGTC
>DASQBE010000184.1:0-28344 GCA_035635355.1 Binatia bacterium
TATCCCCCGAACATCGAGCTGGACGTTTCTCCGGAGCGGCTGAACCGGTTCTTCATCCGGAAGGGCAACGAGTACCAGATCTCCAGGCGGATCCGCGACATGGTGGTCTTCTCCAAGCAGAATCTGCTTCGGGACGCCCCATTCTCCAGGATGGACCTGGTGAGCTGCCGCAATCTGCTCATCTACCTCCAGCCTTCGTCACAGAAAAAGGTCCTGAGCATTCTCCATTACGCCCTGAATCCCACGGGCTTCCTCCTTCTCGGCAGCTCCGAGACCGTGGGGGACGCTCCCGAGCTCTTCTCGCTCGTGGATCGCAAGGGCAAGATCTACTCGAAGCGCCACTCGGCGCGGGTGTCGACGCTCGATGAGATCCTCTCCGTCCCCGGCGGCACCGAGCGGATTCAACCCGGGTCGGCGGCGCGCCCCATCGTCAGCCTCCAGGCGCTCGCCGATCGGAAGATCCTCGAGGTGTACGGTCCCCCGGGCGTGGTCATCAACGAGAACCTGGACATCCTCCATTTCCGGGGGCATACGGCCCCCTATCTCAGCCCCGCCCCCGGCGCCGCCAGCTTCAATGTGCTGAGACTGGCGCGCCCGGAGCTCCATATCGAGCTGAAGCGGAACCTCCAGGAGGCGTTCAGCGAGGACAAGCAGATTTCCGTGGACGTCCGGTTTTCCGACGAGGGGAAGCCGAGCGCCGTTCGCCTCGACTTCGTTCCCATCCAGGAGCCGGAGACGAAGACCCGCTGTCTCCTGATCTCGTTCCTGAAGCTGGAGGCGCCCGTCGACATGTTTCCCGCGGCGGTTCTCGAATCCGAGACCGACGGGAGGATCTCGGCGCTGGGAAAGAGGCTCGCGGAGCTGGAGCGGGAGCTCGGCGCCACGAAGGACTACCTCCAGTCCACCATCGAGGACAAAGAGAGCGCGAACGAGGAGCTGAAGTCCGCGAACGAGGAGCTTCAGTCCTCGAACGAAGAGCTGCAGAGCACGAACGAAGAGCTGGAGACCTCGCGCGAGGAGATGCAGTCCTCGAACGAGGAGCTGACGACCGTCAACGAGGAGCTGCAAAACCGCATGGCGGAGCTGAGCCAGTCCAACGACGACCTCCACAACTTCCTGGTCGGCCTGGAGAACCCCGTCATCCTCGTGGGGCTGGATCTGAGGATCCGCCGCTACACCGCCTCCGCCGAGCGGCTCCTGGATCTTCATCCCGCGGACCTGGGGCGCTCCATCCGCGACCTGGATGGCTTCTGCAATATCGACATGCGCGCCAAGGCATCGAAGGTGATCGACACCCTCGAGGCGGTCGAGGAGGAGGCGCTCAGCCGGGATCACCGGTGGTACACCATCCGCATCACGCCCTACAAGACGCTCGATCACGCCATCCGGGGCGCCGTCATCTCCTTCATCGACATCGACGCGCGGAAGAAGACCGCGGATCTCATGCGGGACGTGGGGGAGTACGCGGGCAAGTTCCTGGGCGCGGTCCACCACCCGCTTCTCATGCTGGATGGCATGCTGCGGATCGCGTGGGCCAATGATCCCTACTACGAGTGGTTCCAGGCCGTCCCGGAGCAGACGATCGGGAAGCCCTTCCCGAACACGTCCGACCCCGCCTGGGACGCGCACCGGCTCCGGGAGGGCCTGGAGCGCGCGACCCGGACAGGGGAACCCCTACGCAACCATACCGTCGCGGTGAAATCTCCGGGGCACGCGACGCGGTCGCTTCGAATCGGAGCGAGCCGGGTCCCGGTCCCGAGCGATTCGGCGCTGCTTCTCGTCTCGATCGAGGAAGGGTAGAGGGGGGGTTCTACGCCCCCTCGGGTGCGGGAGCGGTCGCGTTCGCGTTTCCGCTCCCACCCCGGGGGGCACATCGTCGCTCCCCACGTCGGGCGAGGAGCATCTATGTCAACCGGCCGGACCTTGCATGGCGGCCATCCCGTGTTGGAACACATGGTGGCCGTACCCGCGACCCGCACCGGGCTTTGGGTGGCCGTTCAGCGGGCCACCCGATCGCGATACATGGCAGAGCGCGTGCCAAGCGCCGGCGCCACGCGCGCGCGATCGCGCATCCTGCCGTTGATTGGGGATATAGGGGGAGAGTCCGCCCCGCCCTTTTCGGTCGCGATGGTCGCGCGCGCGCAATTTCGACAAGGAATCTGTGTCGCACCGTACGATCGCGAGCATTCCGCGCGTGGGCCGGGAGGAACGATATGAGCCAGGACGGGCCTCTTCGCGAGCACCTACGTAAGCTCCTCGATTGGGAAGACGCGCACGTGGACTTCAACGCCGCGGTGGAGGGGATCTCGCAGGACCATCGCGGCCAGGCGCCGGCCGGAATTCCGTTCTCACCCTGGCAGCTGCTCGAGCACCTCCGCATCACCCAGCAGGACATCCTGGATTTTTGCCGGAACGCCGCCTACCGGGAGCGCGCCTGGCCCAAGGAGTACTGGCCCACGTCTGCCTCGCCGCCCTCGGATCCCGCCTGGGGCGAAAGCATCGAGCAGTACCGGCGCGACCGCGACGCGTTGAAGGGCCTCGCCGCGGACCTGTCCCTGGATCTCTTCGCCCGGATTCCGCACGGCGCGGGCCAGACCTACCTGAGGGAGATTCTCCTCGTCGCGGATCACAATTCCTACCATGTCGGTCAGCTGGTCCTGGTCCGGCGCGGCCTCGGCGTCTGGCCGGCGAAGTAGCGGGGCGCGGGCTAAAGATTCGGGCGGCCGGGCCGATAGAGATACCGTGAGCTTGCAAACCGGTAGGATCCTCTTCGGATTGGCCCTGGCGCTAGCCGCCGCCGGGCCCGCGGCCGCTGATGACAACTGGCCGCCGGAGCCCAAGCCCACGGCCCACTACGCCTCCCTGGAAGCGGCGCGTGACAGCATCGGGGCCATGGTGACGCGCTGCGTCAGCCACGCCGATACCGCGGTCCACGTCAGCCGCGACGTGGTCACCTTCGAGTACCTCTACGCCAAGGCCACCGCCCGGGGATGGGCGTTTCACATCACGGTGAACGACACCTCGAGCTGTCCCGACGAGTCCGTCCAGAGGGCGCTGACCGACGCGGGCTGGGTGGAGAGCTTCGGATACTCCGCGGACGGGCCGGACGGATCGAACATGGGGTACCTCTGCCGCAACTTCTTCTGTCTCGTCGAGGGGGTGTGGGACGGGGGGGACGACAGCGATGAGACCTACGTGCCGGAGCCAGGCTGCAAGGTCACGGTGACCTGCGTGCCGCGGCGCGAGGACGACGCCCCGCCCCAGTAGCCGGCCGTCACGGTGTCCTAATCTGGATCTGTACTTCCCCGCGTTCCTTCCGTCACAATCTGGGCATGAACCCCAACGCCAAGCTCGACCAGGACCCACGCTCCACCCGGGAAGAATCGCTCGACCCCCAAGATTGGAACGAGATGCGCCGTCTCGGCCACCGCATGCTGGACGACGCCATGGATTACCTCGAGCACGTGCGCGAGCGGCCGGTATGGAAGCCGGTGCCGGAGGGCACCAAGAGAGGTCTGCGGGCGCCCTTGCCCGTCGAGGGGCAGGACGCCGGGACGGTGTACGAGGAATTCCGCCGCGATGTGTTTCCGCACACGATGGGGAACATCCACCCACGCTTCTGGGGCTGGGTGATCGGGACCGGAACCCCGTTCGGAGTGCTCGCCGACCTGATGGCCTCGACGATGAATCCGAACATGGGGGGCGGGGATCAGGGTCCGAATTACGTCGAATTGCAAGTATTGAGCTGGCTCAAGGAGATGCTCGGCTACCCCGCGGAAGCGAGCGGGCTTCTCGTGAGCGGCGGATCCATGGCGAACCTCGTGGGCATGGCCGTCGCGAGAAACGCGAAGGCGGAGGGCGACCTCGCCCAGGAGGGACTCAAGGCCGCCCCGCGCCAAATGGTGCTCTACGCTTCGGCCGAGACGCACAACTCGGTCCACAAGGCGGCCTCGCTCCTCGGTCTGGGCCGCGGAGCGCTGCGCGAGATCCCGGTGGATCGCGCGTTCCAGATCGATGTCGAGGCGCTTCGCCGCGCCATCGCCGAGGATCGGAACGCGGGCCGCCATCCTTTCTGCGTCGTGGGCAACGCCGGGACGGTGAACACCGGCGCCATCGATCCGCTCCCCGAGCTGGCCGATCTCTGCAAGGCCGAGGACCTCTGGTTCCACGTGGACGGCGCCTTCGGCGCGCTGGCCACGGTCGCGCCGGATCTGAAGCCGCTGGTGCGCGGGATGGAGCGAGCCGACTCCCTCGCGTTCGACCTCCACAAATGGATGTACATCCCCTACGAGGTCGGATGCGCGCTCGTCCGCTGGCCGGAGAAGCACCGGGCCACCTTCGTCGCGCCCGCCGACTACCTGGCGCACCTGACCCGGGGGCTGCCGGCGGGGCCGATCTGGTTCAGCGAGTACGGCGTCCAGCTCTCGCGCGGATTCCGCGCGCTCAAGGTCTGGATGTCGCTCAAGGAGCACGGCGCCGCCAAGTACGGGCGCCTCGTGGCACAGAATTGCGAGCAGACGAAGTACCTCGTGTCGCTCGTGGAGCAGGAGCCGGATCTCGAGATGATGGCCCCGGCGCCGCTCAACGTCACCTGCTTCCGCTTCGCCCCTCGCGGTCTCGACGACGCGCGGGCGGACGCGATCAACGAAGAGATTCTCTACGGATTACAAGAAAGCGGGACCGCGGTCCCCAGCTCGACGATGTTACGGGGGCGCTTTTCCCTTCGGGTCTGCATCGTGAACCACCGCACGCGGCGCGAGGACCTCGATCTGCTCGTTCGCGAGGTGCTCCAGCGCGGGCGCGCGGCCGTCACGGCGGTGTCCGAGCTGGCGAGGGGCGCATGAGCCGGACGTCCGCCTCCCTGTTCGCGCGGCGTGTCTGGTTCGAGCGCAAGTTCACGCTCGGGGTCCCGCCCGAAGCGTTTCCGGACATCCTGGAGCGCGTGCGGGGCACGCCGGCGCGCCTGGAGGAGCGGGTCTCCGGCCTGGGGCGGGAGACCCTCGTGCGCCGGGTGGGGGAGGCCTGGTCGATCCAGGAAAACGTGGGGCATATGCTGGATCTCGAGGCGCTGTGGGCCGGACGGCTGGACGAGTTCGCGCGCGGGGACGACCGCTTGCGCCCGGCCGATCTCGAGAATCGGAAGACGCACGACGCCCGGCACAACGAGGCCACGATGGAGGCGCTCCTGGCGGAGCTCCGGCGCGCGCGCTCGGAGATCGTGAGGAGGGCGGAGGCCCTCCATCCCTCGAGTCTGGAACACGCCGCGTTGCATCCCCGGCTCGGCCAGCCCATGACCGTCGTGGATCACCTGTTCTTCGTGGCAGAGCACGACGATCACCACCTGGCCAGGATCGGCGAGCTGATCCGGAGGTTCGGCGCGTGACGCGGCGTGCGCTCCTGGCCGCGATCGCGATCCTCTCGGGCTGCGCGACCAGTCATCACGCGTGGCACGGGAACCCCGCGATGCAGCCCGCCATCGATGTGCCGACCCACTTCCTCGTCCCGGGTCGCGGCGGCAAGATGGAGGAGCCCGCGCCCGGCCAATGCCGGAATCCAATGATCGATCCGCGAGACGGCACGCGGATCACGCTCCAGCAATCCTCGGAGGGCCGCGGCTTCTATCGCGTCCCCGCGGGACGGTATGGCGTGCGCCCCGGAGAGCTTCTCGTGGTGGAGTGCGGAACGGGACGCGTGATCGGAGTCGTGAAGCCCTAGGAAGAGCGAGGGCAAAGAAAAGCGGGGTGTGGTCTCGGCCCCACCCCGCGCGTTCGGTGTTCGGAGTCTCGTGAAGCGATCAGTACGAGGAGTAGGCGCTCAGGTTCGCCTTCACCATCCCGGTCACCGAGTTGTACTGCCAGCCCCCCGCGTTGTCGACGCCTGGGGTCGTCTTCACGACGTTCGAGTTCATGACCGGCTCCTTCGGGACGTTGCCGTCCGCGAAGATGGTCCCGTTCAGCACCGGGAAGCTGGCCGAGCCGGCCAGCGCGTTCCGGCCGTACTGGATGGCGACCGCGGAGCGGATCGAGCCCAACTGGCCCTTCAGCGTGGCCGATCGTGCCTGCTCCTGCATGTCCTCGTACTTGGGAATGGCAACCGCCGCGAGAATTCCCAGGATCACGATGACGATCACAAGCTCGATCAGCGTGAACCCGCTTTCGGACCGATTGAGAACCATGGTGCGTGACCCCCCTGAACCGTTTCTACCTGACGGCCGGAGCGCGTGCCCCGACCTACCCATGCAGATTTGCAATCGGCATTCCCCCGGGCCTGCTTGAGAGAATTTTGCTTATTCTCGCCGTGGTCCCGATGCCGTAACTTCCCATGCATGCGGTACATGGTGATCGAGCGATTCCGAGGCGGCGACCCGCTGCCCGTGTACCGGCGCTTCCGGGAGCGGGGCCGGCTCATGCCGGACGGGCTCCAGTACGTGTCCAGCTGGGTTACCGAGGATTTCAGCCGGTGCTTTCAAGTGATGGAGTGCGAGGATCCGAGGCTGCTTCAGGAGTGGATGGATCAGTGGAAGGATCTCATGGAATTCGAAGCCATCCGGGTGATGACATCGGCAGAGGCGGTCGCCGCGGTCACGTCCAAGCTATGAGCCCAGGCCAGCGGGACGACTACGTTCTCCGCCAGGTGAGGGCCATTGCGGCGATTCTCGCGCGCATCATCGGCCTGCGTCTGGACGGCGAGCCAGAGCAGGCGCGGGCCGGTCTCGAGGAGGCGTACACGATGCTGCTTGGCTCGCAAGCGCCCCTGATCCGGCGCGTCGATACGTCCACGGCGGCCAAGCTCATCGGCTCCTCGGAGAAAACCCTCTCCTTCGCCGGCCTGATCGAGGAGGAGGCGGAGCAGGAGAAGGATGAGGGACGGAGCGCGCTCCTCCGGGCGCGCGCGGCCGACCTGAGGCTTCAGGTAGAGCAGAAGGAGCCCCGATGACCCAGGAGAGCCTGATCCAGGAGCTCCTCAAGCAGACCGTCGACCTCCTCCGCGAGACGTACGAAGGGGGGCTGCCGGGGCAGGGGACACAGTATCTCGACCACGCTTCCGGGATTCGCAACACGCTGAACGCGCTCACGGCCGAACAGGCCTCGCGCCGGCCCGGCGGGCATCCCAGCATCGCGGCCCACACGCGGCACATGAACTTTCACCTGCGCGTGACGAGCGAGTGGATCCTGGGAGACCACAGCAAGCGCGACTGGGTCGGGAGCTTCGAGCCGCAGACCGTGGACGAGGAGGAATGGGCCGCCATCAAGCGGGAGCTCGAGGCCTCGCGCCTGGAGCTGGTACGCGTGCTCTCGTCCCTCACGCCCGAGAGGTTCGCCGAGGAAGGCGCGGCCCTCGGCGCCATCACGCACCTCGCGTATCACTTGGGCGCGATCCGCCAGCTGATGCATCAGGTGCGCTGAGGCCCGATGGCGGAAGCACGCGGCTCCGTCTCGCCGCTCATGCTCATCCGGCCCTGGGCGAGGCCCCTGCGGGCCGATCCGCGGCCGGCTCCGGGATTCCGGCAGATCTTCGATTTCCGCCACCTGAGCGAGCTTCGCTTGACCAGCGCCGGCGTGAGCACGGTGGCGCGGCACTACCCCTTTCCGCGCGACGCGCGACGTGGGATCGTCGTGCCGACAGAGGGGGCCTTCGGTCTGGCGCGCATGTTTCAGATCTACATGGAAGCGGAGTCGGATCACATGGGGATTTTCCGCGCCATGGGACCGGCGTTGGAGTGGATCGGCCTGGATGCCGCGACACCATGGCCGGCGCAAGCCCCGGACGCCGTCTTCGGCGAGGAATGACCTCGAAGCGGCGGGCCCAGGACGCGGCACCTTTCAGGCACGGAGGACGATGATGCCCCGTCGCACGCGGCTCTATTACGCGTTTCTAGGCGTTGTCATGCTCTCCACCGTCGCGGCGCCGCTGATGCGCGAGCTCTCCCAGCGTCGCGACATCTGGTGGACGCCGAGCGCCCTGATGGTCCCGCTCGCGGAGGGCAAGGACCGCGTGGTGATCTATGCCCGGGGGAAGCCGCTCCTGGATCTGGTTCAGGTCGGGGCGGTGCGCCTCGAGGAGCACGGTACGACGACGACGCTGACCGCGGGCGAGCTCGGCCTCCGCTTCAACAACTGGGACCGCGTCCGCGCCGCGCGCCTTCCCCTGATGCTGATGTACGCCGCTGGCTGCGGGGTGAGCGCGTTCCTGATTCTCCTGGGCTTGACCGGCCGTCTCACCTATCGCCCCGAGAAGGGGCCGCCTGCCACGGGACCGCAAAGTCTGCGGTAGGGCGAGTCATGAACAAGGCTGTCGAAATCCGCTCCTACAATCTCAAGCCCGGCCGGAGAGACGAATTCCACCGTCTGGTGCTCGAAGCCTCGCTCCCCATGCTGAAGCGGTGGGATGTCGACGTGGTTGATTTCGGCCCCTCCCCTCATGACAATGACTCGTACTATCTCATCCGGGCCTATGACAGCCTGGAGCATCGTCGGGCCAGCCAGGACGCGTTCTATGGAAGCGCCGAGTGGAAGCAAGGTCCTCGCGAGAAGATCCTTGCTCTGATCGATAGCGATACATCGATCGTCATCGAGATGGACTCGGGAACCGTGGACTCTTTCCGCCGGAGAACGAAATGAAAGTCGGAATCATCGGGTCGGGTGAGGTGGCCAAGGCTCTGGCCGCGGGTTTCATGGAGCATGGTCACGTGGTGATGCTGGGGACGCGCAACCCCTCCAAGCTGGAGGACTGGGATTGGAAGAACCGCGGCGGAATCGTGGGCAACATCGCGGACACCGCGCGATTCGGCGAGATCCTCGTGCTCGCGGTCAAGGGGCTGGCCGCGGAGGAGGCGCTTCGCGCGGCCGGCATCACCAACCTGGCCGGAAAGACCATCATCGACGTGACCAACCCGATCAAGGAGTCGCCGCCGGAGAACGGCGTGCTGCACTTCTTCACCAGCCTCGAGGAGTCCCTCCTGGAGCGGCTGCAGCGCGCGGCGCCTGGCGCGCGCTTCGTCAAGGCGTTCAACTCCGTCGGCCACCCCCACATGGTCCAGCCCAAGTTCAAGGGTGGGAAGCCCACGATGTTCATCTGCGGCAACGACGACGCGGCCAAGAAGACGGTGACGGGGATCCTGGACCAGTTCGGCTGGGAGACAGCGGACATGGGGAAGGCGGAGGCCGCCCGCGCCATCGAGCCGCTGTGCATGCTCTGGTGCATTCCGGGCTTCCTGCGCAATGACTGGTCCCACGCGTTCAAGATGCTGAGCTGAGGCTTTGACCGACGATCTCGGCCGGATCTTCGCCTTCATGATCGAGCTCGACAAGCTCAAGGCGATCTTGCGAAAGACGAAGCCGGTCGGCCTCGAACGCTACGAGAACTCCGCGGAGCACAGCTGGCAGGTCTCCCTGCTGGCTCTCTTGCTCGCACCGGACGCGCGTGAGGCTGTGGACGTCCCCAGGGTGGTAGAAATCCTTCTCATCCACGACATCCCGGAGATCGATTCGGGGGACCAGATCGTCTACGAGGGTCGCAGCGCAGCTCGGTCGGCGGCCGAGCGTCAGGCGGCCCGCCGCATTTTCGGCCTCCTTCCCGAGCCTCAGGCGGGGTGGTGCCTGTCCCGATGGGAGGAGTACGAGGCGCGGGAGTCGAAGGAAGCGGTCTTTGCGTACGCGATGGATCGGCTGATGCCGGTGCTGCAGAATCTCGAGAGCGGCGGCCAGAGCTGGCGCGAGAACAAGGTTCCGATCGAGAGGGTGCTGGCGGTCAACGCCGCGATCGGCGAGGCCCTGCCCGCTGTCTGGAAGGATATTCGGATGCGAATCGAGGAGCACTCGCGAAGAGAAGGACCGTCCCAGGAGGGAGCTGTCCCATGAGCAAGGCGCTTCGAAAGGGCGCGGTCGGGGCGATGATGGACGAGTACGAGCGCGCGGCGGCGGATCTCTCGGCGATCCTGCGCCGGATCAACGACGAGGAGTTCGAGAGGGTCCGCGACCTCGAGAGCCAGGACGAGGACTGCCGCTCGATCCAGACCATCCTTCACCATGTCGTCCGCGCCGGCTACGGCTACGCGAGCTACATCCGGGAGGCCTACGGCGACAAGCCGAACCGGCCCGAGGTCCCGCTCGGAACGCGCCTCGAGTACCTGGATCGGCTCGAGGCGATGTTCGCGTTCACGGACGCGACCCTCGAGGGCAGATGGGAGCTCACGTACGAACAGATCACGGCGGTGCAGATGCGCGTGCGGTGGGGGCCGACCTACGACCTGGAGCAGCTCCTCGAGCACGCCATCGTGCACGTGCTGCGACACCGGCGTCAGATCGAGCGCTTCCTGACGGAGCCGCGGTTCGCAGGGAAGAGATGAACCACACGTTGCGAAAGCTCTTCGGTCTGGGCTCGGATCCCGCCCATGCGGGCGCTGCCGCGTCGGCTTCGGTGCGGGAGATCGCCGACTCGCTGGACCGCCTACCTCCCGACCGCGCCCGACACCTCGCGGCCTTCGCCTATACCCTGGGACGCGTGGCCAACGCGGACCTCGAGGTGAGCGCGCAAGAGACGCGCGCGATGGAGGGAATTCTTCGCCGCCTGGCCGGGCTCTCCGAGGACGAGGCGATCCTGATCGTGCGCATCGCGAAGTCGCAGCACGAGCTCTTCGGGTCGACGGAGAGTTACACCGTGACGCGCGAGTTCGCGCGCATGGCGACCTACGAGGAGAAGACGCAGCTCCTGGATTGCCTCTTCGCGGTCTCGGCTTCGGACCAGGTCGTTTCCGGAATCGAGGAGACCGAGATCCGCCGCATTGCGGGAGAGCTGGATCTGAGCCACACCGACTTCATCGCGGCCCGGTCGAAGTTCCGCGACTACATCGCGGTGCTGAAGCGCCCCGAGCCGCCGGAAGGTCAGGGGGGATAGCGCCCATCGAAGCCCAGGAGGTCCGCGGTCCCGCCCAGTACGCCGCTTTCTTCGGAATGTGCCTCATCTGGGGGACCACATTTCTCGCCATCCGGATCGGGTCGGAGACGGTTCCTCCCCTATGGGCGGCCACGATCCGGTTGGCGCTCGCCGCGTTCCTCAATGCCGTCATCGCGTTGCTCACGCGCGCGACGTGGCCGCGGGGATCCGCGCTGCGCGGGATCGCGATCTTCGGATTCCTCAATCTGGGGGTGAACGTCGCCCTGCTGTACTGGGGCGAGCTGAAGGTTCCGAGCGGGATCTCCGCCGTGTTCTACGCCACGGTCCCTCTCACGACCGGCGTCTTCGCGTGGCTGCTGGGCGTTCAGCCCCTGCAGCGCACCCACATGATCGCCGCCGCGGTGGGGCTCGTGGGGGTCGCGGTCATCTTTGCCGGAGAGATTCGATGGGGAGCGCCGGTCCCGGCGCTCCTCGCCGTTCTCTCGGCGGCGATCGTGGCCTCCCTCGCCGGTGTGATTCTCAAGCGGGTCCCGCCACACTCCAGCTTCGTGGTCAACGCCATCGGCGCCGCGATCGGCGCCTGCGTCTGCCTTCTTGCGAGCTACGTCCTCGGGGAACCCCGGGCGCTCCCGCGCGGTGCCGCGGCGTGGGCCCCCATCCTCTATCTGACGATGGCCGGGAGCATGGGGGCCTTCGTTCTTTACGCGTGGCTCGTCTCCCAATGGAGGGTCACCAGGGTGAGCGTTGGAGCGCTCATCATCCCGGTGATCGCGGTTCTCGTGGGCGCGCTCGTGCGTGGGGAATCTCCCGCGCCGGGGACCTACATCGGAGCCGCCCTCGTGCTGCTCGGGGTATCGGTCTCGCTCTTCGGAGGGCGAATCACTCCTCGACGAGGCTCTTGAGCCGCCGCAGCGCGACATCCCACCGTTTCGAGATGAGATCGAGGTAGCGGTACGCCACGTCCAGCCGCTGGGGGTCCAACCTCCACAGGCTCTCGCGTCCCCGCCGCGTGCCGCGAACCAGGCCCGCGTCCGAGAGCACGTGCAGGTGTTTGGTGATCGCCTGCCGCGTGAGCCGCGTTCCGCGCGTCAGCCCCACGATGGACTGGGGCCCGCCCTGACTGAGGCGGGCCACCAGCTTGAGGCGCATCGCGTCTCCCAGAGCCGCGAAGACGGGCGCTGGATCCGCCGTCACGGGTTTCGCCGCAGGTAGCTCTCGATGGCGGTCATCTGCTGGGTCCACCCGCCGTCGTTGCTCTTCAACGCGGCGGCCCGGCGCTCGATCGGGATGCCGTCGAAGCCGGACTCCACGAGCTTGAGAAGGGTGCCGCCGTCCCTCTCCTCGAGCGTGAACTCCACGAGGGTGGTGGGCTCCTTCGAGGTATCGGCGCCCGGCCCCTTGGAATTGGGGTGCCAGCGGAACGAGAAGAGCCGCTCCGGCTCGATTCTCTCGATGACGATGTTCATCGTCACGTTCTCGTAGCCCGGGTAGGTGATTCGTCCTTGGATCCTGGCACCGGGCCGAAACGGGTCCTCGAAGACGCACTGAAACCACTCGCCGAATTCCTTGGAATCGGTGATGGCGCGCCAGACGCGGCTCCGCGGCGCATTCAGCTGAATGTGCTTCTCGATGCGATCCGTCATGGTCGTGGTCATTGCCTCGCTCCTGTCTTGGGCCCGCACAATGCGCAACCCATTGGTTGCATATTAGCGCGGGCAGGCGCGGGAGTCAAGTGGAATTGGAAATGCTAGACTGCCCATCCATGGCGCGATTGGTGGTGTTCGACATCGACGGCACGCTCACCGACACCAACTCGGTCGACGACGAGTGCTTTCGGCGCGCCGTTACCATGGTCTTCGGCATCGATTCGGCCGGCGTCGATTGGATGGCCGCGCCGGACGTCGTCGATTCGACCATCGCGGCATGGCTCTTCTCGGCCCACCGCAACGCCGTCCCCTCCGAGCGCGAGATGACGGATCTCGTGGACTGTTTCCTGGGGGAGCTGCGCCTCGTCCATAGAGAGGCGCCCGAACGCTTTCGTCCGATCGAGGGCGCCGTGGGGCTGTTCGAGCACCTCCGCTCCGCTGGCTGGCATGTCGCCATGGCCACCGGCGGCTGGGAGCGCAGCGCGCACTTCAAGCTGGAGGCGGCGGGCCTCACGGATCCCACCGTGCCGCTGGCGTCCTCGAGCGATGCGGCGAGCCGGACCGCCATCATGGAGCTGGCCCTGGGGCGCGCCCGGGCCTTGCATGGGGTCGGCTACGATTCGATCGTGGCCATGGGGGACGCGCCCTGGGATGTTCGAGCCGCGGCGATATTGAGATGGCCCCTGATCGCCGTGGGTGCCCGCGGGCCTCGTCTTCGCGGCGTCCGCGACGGGTGCGTTCTGCCCGACTTTACGGATCGCGCCGCGCTGGACCAGGCGCTCGCGGCCGCCACGGCCTAGCCGGCGAGGTCCCCTCGATGGGTCTCCGGCGCGAACCAGGTCGCGACCAGCGTGATGGCGCAGCAGACGACCAGGTAACCCGCCACCGCGTTGGCGCCGTGCCGCGCCAGGAGCAGGGTCGCGATGAAGGGCGCCAGGCCGCCTGAGAAGACCGAGGTGAGCTGGTAGACCAGCGAGGCGCCGCTGTAGCGGACGCCGGTGCCGAAGAGCTCCGAGAAATACGCCGCCATCGGGCCGTACATCATGTCGTGACCCACCATCGCAACGACGATCGCCAAGGCCACGAGGCCCGGGCCCCGCTCGATCAGCCAGAAGGACGGGAAGGCGAACAGGAGCGAGATCGCCGCTCCCCAGAGATACACGGGGCGTCGGCCGACGCGATCCGAGAGATACGACCAGAAGGGGATCGAGACCAATCCGACCAGCGAGGCGAGCACGACCCCGCCCAGCATGACGCTGCGGTGATAGCCGAGTGTTTTCTCCCCGTAACCGGGCACGAACACCGTGTAGATGTAGAAGAGGACGTTCTGGGCGAATCGCATCCCCATCCCCACCAGCACCTCGCGGGGATGGTGGCGGAACACGTCGAGCAGAGGCGCGCGCGATTCCCGATGGGTTTCCTTGAGCGCCGTGAAGACGGGGGACTCGAGCACGCGGAGCCGCACGAACAGGCCGATCCCGACGAGCACGACCGAGAGCAGGAACGGCACCCGCCATCCCCACGCGAGGAACGCGCTCTCCGGAAGCCTGGCGGAGAGCAGCGCGAACAAGCCGGTCGAGAGCAGGAGCCCGGCGGGGACTCCCATCTGAGGCCATGAGCCGTGGAATCCCCGGCGTCCCCCGGTGGAATGCTCCACGGCCAATAGCACCGCGCCGCCCCATTCTCCTCCGACCCCGAAGCCTTGAACGAAACGAAGCACGACGAGCAGGATCGGCGCCCAGATCCCGAGTCGATCGTAGCCTGGGGTCAGGCCGATCAGAGCGGTGGCGGCGCCCATGATCAGAAGCGACCACACCAGCATCGTCTTGCGGCCGATCCGGTCGCCGTAGTGCCCGAACACGATTCCGCCCAACGGGCGCGCCACGAAACCCACGGCGAAGGTGCCGTAGGCGCTGAGGGTGCCGGCGAGCGGGTTGAGCGTGGGGAAGAACAGCTTGTTGAAGACCAGGGCCGCGGCGGTGCCGTACAGGAAGAAGTCGTACCACTCGATGGTGGTGCCGATGAAGCAGGCGAGGATGACTTGGCGGATCTGGTTCGGCCTGGCCGCGGCGCTCGTCATGCGGGCGTGATCCTACACATGATTTACAGGCGGGGCCCTGAAAAGTTGGTGTAGAGTCACCCTCGACACGATTCCCAGTAAGGGGGCCAGCATGGGTTCTAAGTGCTAGAGCCCAGCCGGTCCACCCGACACCAGCGGAGATCGTATGAAAACGCCTCTCGTCCTGTCCCTGATTGCCCTCACCCTCCTGGCGACGTTCCCCGCCCGGGCCCGCGCGAACGAGAGGCCTCCCGGCGAGATGGGACTTCTCCTGGGCCTCTCCCGCCTCGACCGGGACGTCGTGGGGCCGGGGCGACGCGCGGACTGGTCGCCCGTCTACGGTCTTCGGTTCGGCACCAGCATGGACCGCAAGGTCGACTATTTCTTCGAGGGGCTGTATGGCCGGTTCGATACGAGCATCGATCGAAAGTCCTCGATCCTGGAAATGCGCGCGGGGCTCGAGCGGAACTTCCCACTGGGAAGATCCCCATCGAGCTGGTACCTCGCCGGCGCCCTCGGATACGCCGACGTGAATCTCCCGGCGGGCATGCCGGACGCGATCGGCGACTTCGGCCGTCCACTCGTCTCGGCGGGAATCGGGATCAAGGGTCCGAGCAACCACCTGGGGCACTTCCATGCGGAGGTGCGCGAGGAGTGGTGGCCGGGGAATGAGGGCATCCACGGCGCGGACGTGAACAACACGCAGGTTCTCGTCGGCTGGTCGTTCGGTCTCCGCGGCGCCAATGCGCCCGCGAGGCGTGCATCCCTGTTCGAGAAGGGGAAGAAGTCGCTCGTCCTCAACGGCGTGAACTTCGTCACCAACAGCGCGGAGTTGACGCCGGAATCCAAGGCGATCCTGGACCACGTCGCCGGGTCGCTCAAGGACTGGGCTGAGGTGAATGTCGAGATCGAGGGACACACCGATTCGGTGGCCGACCCCGCCTACAACATGGATCTGTCCCAGCGCCGTGCCGAGTCCGTGCTCGACTATCTCGTGAGCCGGGGCGTCGCATCCTCTCGCCTGAGCGCGAAGGGCTACGGTGAGACGCACCCGGTCGCGTCAAACGATACCCCCGGGGGCCGCGCGAAGAACCGGCGCGTGGAGCTGCGGAAGACCAACTAGGTCCGTTGGGGGGCTCGCGAGGCCGTCGCGCGCTCCCCGGAAGCATGAATATGGTGCGGGAGACAGGACTTGAACCTGCACGAGCTTGCGCCCACTGGACTCTGAATCCAGCGCGTCTGCCAGTTTCGCCACTCCCGCACGTCCAAGGCAGAGCTAGCTAACCTACACTAGGACGTGCTTCGCTTCAACCGCGCCGACGGAGGCTCCCGCCCGCGTCCCACCCGCCTTCAACCATTGCCACGCCTTGAATTAGCCGCGCCGCCGTGATAAGAACAAGGACTCACTCAGGGAGGAGCCATGGCGCGGTCGACTTCGAAGCCGAACGCCGCTAAGTCGAACGATGACAAGGACGAGCGCCAGAACATCACCACCAACCGCAAGGCGCGCCACGACTACGTCATCATCGAGACCTTCGAGGCGGGGATCGAGCTTCGGGGCACCGAGGTCAAGTCGCTCCGCGATGCCAAGGCGCAGCTGGTGGACGCCTACGCCACCATCGAATCCGGCCAGCTCTACCTCCGGAACGCGCACATCTCGATCTACGATCCGGGCGGCAGCCTCGCCAACCACGAGCCGACGCGCACGCGGCGCCTTCTCATGCATCGCGCCGAGATCCGGAAGCTCCACGCGCGCCTCGAGCACGAGGCCGGCCTCACCATGGTTCCCCTCGCCCTCTATTTCCTGCGCGGCAAGGTCAAAGTGGAGCTCGCGCTCGTGAAGGGGAGGAAGACCTTCGACAAGCGCGACAAGCTGGACGAGCGGCGCGCGCGCAAGGAGATCCGGGGCATCATGCGCGGGGAGCGGCCAGAGTGAGGCGCATCATGCTGATCGCGCTCGCGCTCCTCGCGGTCGCGATCCCCGTGGCCTTCGCGGTCCAGGGCGCCGCGCCGATCGATGTGATCTACCCGGATCCTCAGCCGGTCGAGCGGATCCGGCCGATCCTTCTCGAGAACACGCGTTACGTGTCCACCAACGACCTCGCGCGGATCTTCCGCGCCACCAAGTACTGGCGCCCCGAGCTGCGCAAGCTCTCGCTGCGCCTCGGCGATCACACCGTCCGCTTCACGGTGGATGCTCCCATCGTGGTCGTGGATGAGACGGCTCACAATCTGGTTCAGTCGCCGCGGCTCGTCCAGGGTGCCGTCTACGTCCCCGAGTCCGTGCTGAATGGCCTCATGGAATGGGGCGTGGTGACGAACGCCACCTGGGATCAGCCCTCGCGTGCGATCCGCTTCCGGTCCCCGGTCCACGCGGTGCGGCAAGCCCAGCTCTGGGTGCGCGGGCGCGTGACCGAGGTCTCCGCGACGCTGTTGAAAACACTCTCGCCCCGCCTCGTCTACGCGACGCCGGGCGAGGTGCGGCTTCTCTTCGAGGGCGGGACCCTCGACTCGGCCCGGGTCTTCTCGGGTGGGGTCGTCTCGAACGGAACGATTCAGGAAACCACGGACGGCGTCGAGATCCGCCTCGTGCTCGCGGCGGGCGCCGTGGGTTATTCCCTCTCGGTCAGCTCGAATCGCCTGAGGCTCGCCGTCACCGACGATCCGGATCTGGTCCAGCAGGGGACCTTCTCCAAGCTCGAGCCGATCGCGATCGGGGGCCCGGATGGGAAGCTGCGCACCATCGTCCTCGATCCGGGACACGGCGGGAAGGACCTCGGCGCCACCCTTCCCGGCGGCGGAGCCGAGAAGGACGCCACCCTCGAATTCGCGCGGGCGCTCCGCGTCGAATTGCAAGATCGCCTCGGGGTCCGCGTGATCCTGACCCGCGACAACGATCAGGATCTCTCGGTCCAGCGCCGCTCGGAGATCGCGAACGAGTCCAACGCGGACCTCTTCGTGAGCGTGCACTTCGACGCGGAGGGCTCGATTCGATCGGGCGGCATCCGCGTGTACGCGCTCTCCGCCACGCCGCCGCCGGACGCCTCGGACCGTCTTCCCCTGGCGCTGGGCGGGGAGGGCGGCGCCGAGATGCACCCGTGGGAGTCGGCCCAATCCCAGTCCACGGGGACGAGCATGGCGGTCGGCCAGGCCATCGCCGACGCGCTCGCCAAGAACTATCCGCAGACGAGCATCACGTTTCGCACGGGCCGCCTGAGCGTGCTCGAGCCGGTGGCGGGGGCGGCGGTGCTTCTCGAGTGCGCGCCCGCGCCCAGGAACCCCGAAGCGATGAGCCTTCAGGGCTACACCGTCCACGAGATGGCGAGAATCGTCGCGCAATCGATCCAGGACTTAGCCCGGGCGGGCCACGCGTGAATCGGCTCCAGCGCCGGTGGGCCGTCGCCATCGCGGGGAGCATCGTCGTCGTCGGAGGATTCTTCTGGATCGCGCGCGTGCGGACCCATGACCAGAACTTGGCACCCCGCATCGTGCCGCTCGCCTCGGAGCTGGAGGGAATCAAGGGCGCGTATCTCTACTTCGGCGTTCCGGGCGCGGACAGCCTCGTCGCCGAGTACCGCGACGTCGTCGTGAAGGACCGCCCGGCGGACCAGGTGCGCGCGATCTACCGCGAGCTTCTCGCGGGACCGTCCAAAGGGCACGTCGCGCTCTTCCCGGACGGGACCGAGCTCCTGGAAGCGTACTGGACCGACAAGGGGACCTTGTACCTCGACTGGAGCAAGGCGCTCACGCAAGGGTTCCGCGGCGGGACCGCGCGCGAGCGCGCGCTCATCGCCTCGATCGTGCGCACCGCCGGAGAGAACCTGCCCGGCGTGGGTCGCGTGATGATCCTGGTGGAGGGCGAGCCCGTGGAGACGATCGGCGGGCACTACGACGTCCTCTCGCCGCTCAGCGTGCGCGACTGGCGATGACGACCTCGCGCGTACGGAAGAAAACGCTCGGGGTGTTCGACTCGGGAATCGGCGGCCTCACGGTGGTGCGCCACTTGAGAAGGCTTCTCCCCTCCTGGGACATCGTCTACTTCGGCGATACGGCGCGCGTTCCCTACGGAACCAAGTCCGATGCGACCGTCCGCCGCTTCGCCGGGGAGGCGGCCCGGTTCCTGACCCAGTTCGGGGTCAGCCATCTCGTCGTCGCCTGCAACACCGTCTCCGCGGTCGCGATCCGCTCGTTGGCGCGGGAGTTTCGCGGGCTTCCGGTGAACGGCGTCATCCTGCCCGGCGCCGACGCGGCGGTGAACGCAACGCGCTCCGGCAGGATCGGCGTGATCGGCACCCGCGCGACCATCGCGAGCGGCGCCTACGAGCACGCGATTGCCGCCGCCTCCCGCCTCGCCGGAAAGAAGACGCGCGTGTTCGCGCACGCCTGCCCGCTCCTGGTGCCGCTCGCGGAGGAAGGGCTCGCGGGAAGCAAGGCCGCGCGCGAAATCCTGCGCGAGTATCTGGCCCCGTTCCGGGCGCGCCGCATCGACACCCTGATTCTGGGGTGCACGCACTATCCGCCGTTCAAGCCCGCGATCCGCTCGATCCTCGGGCGGCGCGTCACGCTGGTCGACTCCGGCGAGGCCACCGCGCGCCGGCTGGCCCGCGCGCTTCGACTTCAGGCCGAGGGCGCACCGCGAGGCCGCGGCTCGCTCCGCTGCTACGTCTCCGACATTCCGCGCCAGTTCGAGGCGATCGGGCGCCGGTTCCTGGGCTCGCGCCTGGGCAAAGTCTGGCTGGTGGCTCAGGACGACCTCCCCTGGTTCCAGCGACCTCCGATCGAGGGACCCCCGTGACCAAGACCCAGACGCAGAAGCGAATCGACGGACGCCGGGTGACCGAGCTCCGGCCGCTCACGATCAAGCGCGGCTATCTCAAGAACGCGGAGGGCTCGGCCCTCATCGAGATGGGCGGGACGCGCGTGCTCTGCGCCGCGACCGTCGAGGAGCGCGTTCCTCCGTTCCTGCGCAACACCGGGCGCGGCTGGGTGACCGCCGAGTACAGCATGTTGCCGCGTTCCTCCGCGGACCGGATCCAGCGCGAGGTGAACCGCGGGCACCCGGGGGGCCGCACGCACGAGATCCAGCGCCTGATCGGGCGCTCGCTTCGGGCGGTCACGAACTTGGAGGCGCTCGGGGAGCGGCAGATCCTGATCGACTGCGACGTGATCGAGGCGGACGGCGGCACGCGCACGGCGTCGATCACCGGCGCCTTCGTCGCGCTGGTGGACGCGATCCGATGGCTGGCGAAGAAGACCCCGCTCCGCGGCTCGCCGCTGCGCGATTGGGTGGCCGCGGTTTCGGTCGGAATCGTCGAGGGCCGGCCCTGCCTCGATCTCTGCTATGCCGAGGATTCCAAGGCCCAGGTGGACATGAACCTCGTGATGACCGGATCGGGCCGCCTCGTCGAGATTCAGGGCACGGCGGAGGGCGAGGCCTTCACCGAGCGCGAGCTCGCCTCGATGATGACTCTGGGGAAGAGCGGCATTCGAAAGCTCGTCCAAAGCCAGCGGCGCGTGCTGGATCTGAAGCAGCTTCCGAGCATTTGGATCTGATCGTCCTCGCCACGCGCAATGAAGGAAAAGTCCGCGAGTTCCTGACCCTGCTCCAGGGCCTCGACGCGCGCGTGGAGTCGCTTCGCGCGTATCCGGATGTCATCCTCCCTCCCGAAACAGGATCCACGTATCAGGAGAACTCGATCGCCAAGGCGCGCGCCGTTCACGCGGCGCTGGGTGCGCCCGCGCTGGGGGACGACTCCGGGCTCGAGGTGGATGCGCTGGCCGGCGCGCCGGGGCTCCACTCCGCCCGCTTCGCCGGTCCCGGGGCGAGCGACGACGCGAACAACGAGAAACTATTGTTCGAGCTTCGGGGGCTGGCGCCGGGGCTGAGAGCGGGGCGTTTCCGGTGCGTGCTCGCGCTGGTCCGCGGCCCGGAGGACGTGACCCTGGTCGAGGGGGTATGCGAGGGCCGCATCCTCGACGCGCCGCGCGGCGCGGGCGGATTCGGCTACGACCCGCTCTTCGTTCCGGACGGAGAAACGCTTACGTTTGCGGAGCTTACACCGGATCGAAAGCTCGTGCTGAGCCACCGCGCCCGCGCAGTGGCCAGCTTGAGAGAAATTCTTACCACAAGGCGTTGACTCCGTAATCCTACGGGGTCTACGCTTCCCGCATGGCGCGATCACTCCCCAAGTCGGCGCCCCCGGACCACCTCGAGTCGCTCGCCCGCCTGGCGGAAACGGTGGCCCGGGCGCTCGATCTCTCGGAGATATTCCGCGAGTCGCTCGATTGCCTCGAGCGGACCCTTCGCGCGGACCGCTCCGCGGTGCTTCTCTTCGATCCCGACGGGGTCATGCGGTTCAAGGCTTCTCGAAATCTCTCCGACGCCTATTGCAGGAAGGTCGAGGGGCACTCACCCTGGTCGCGCGATGAGCGGACCCCGGTGCCGATCCTCGTCCCGGACGTGGCTTCCGAGCCCGACCTCGAAGCTCATCGGGCCACGATCCTCGAGGAAGGGATCCGCTCCCTCGCCTTCATCCCGGTCTTCTCGGGAGGTGCGCTCCTCGGGAAGTTCATGGTCTATTTCAACGCGCCGCACACGTTCACCCGCGTGGAGATCCAGCTCGCCCAGATCGTGGCGGCCCACATCGCGTTCGGCGTGGAGCGGACGCAAGCCGAGGAGCTCCTACCGCGCGACCCGGAGAGCGTGCCCTTTGCTCTGGATAGCGTCGCGGAACGTATCGCCGAGCGCAAGCGCGCCGAGGACCAGCTCCGGGAGGAGAGCAAGGCCAAGGACGACTTCCTTGCCATGCTCGCGCACGAGCTGCGGAACCCTTTGAATCCGATCCGGAGCGCGGTGCACGTCCTGGGGCAGGTGGGAATCCGGGAGCCTGCTTTCGAGCGTGCCCGGGGGATCATCGACCGCCAAGTCCGCCACATGGTGCGGATCATCGACGATCTCCTCGACGTCTCGCGCATCTCCCGCGGGAAGATCCTGCTCCGGCGGGAGCGGGTGGACTTGGTTCCCCTGATCGGGTCCACCGTCGAGGACCATCGCAGCGACTTCGAGGGACGCGGGCAAACCGTGACGCTCGAACTTCCGGCCGAGCCGGTTTGGGTGAGCGGCGATCCAACGCGCCTGGCGCAGATCCTCGGGAATATTCTCCAGAATGCGAACAAGTTCACAGGGGAGGGCGGCGTGATCCGCGTTCGCGCCGAGGGCGATGCGGCAAAGAACCAAGTGGTGGTATCCATCCGGGACTCCGGAATCGGCATGGAGCCGAGCATGCTGCAGCACGTCTTCGATACGTTCGCCCAGGCCGACCGGAGCCTGGAGCACCGGGACGGCGGCCTCGGACTGGGGCTCGCTCTGGTGAAGGGTCTCGTCGCGCTCCACGGAGGGAGCGTGGCTGCCACCAGTGAAGGTCTGAGCCGGGGGTCGGAGTTGAGCTTCTGCCTGCCGATGAGCCCCGCGCCCGCGGGGGTGCCCGAGAATGAGAGGCGGGAGGTTCCCGGAGGCGGCCCTTGCCGGGTGCTTCTGATCGAGGATCACGCCGATTCAGGCGCCGGTACGGTGCTATCGCTCCAGCTGAGCGGCCACGTGGCCGAGTTGGCGCAAACCGGCATGGAAGGGATCGAGCGTGCCCACCAATTCCATCCCGACGTTGTTCTCTGCGACATTGGATTGAATGGCGGCATGGACGGCTACGACGTGGCGCGGGAGCTCCGGTCCCATCCCCGCTTCGTGTGCTCTTATCTCGTCGCCGTGACCGGCTACGGCCGCGATGAGGACATTCAGCGCGCGAGGGAGGCAGGCTTCGACCGGCACCTCACGAAGCCCGTCGATCCGAGGGTGCTGGATGCGATGCTCCGCGAGATCGCGGCCCGATTGCCCGCGATGCGGGCCTAGAAGTGAAGTTGGGGTGGATGACGGGGATCGAACCCGCAACCACTGGAGCCACAGTCCAGTGCTCTACCATTGAGCTACATCCACCACACGGTTCAGGCAGTTGGGTGCGAAGCGGACGATACTATCACAGAGTCCTGGCGGTCCCGCTGTGCGGCCTAGGAAGCCCCGCGTCCTCCACGGAACAGGCCCCCGAAGAGCCCTTGCTTTCGCTCATGAGGAATCACCGCCCAGACGCGCTCCTGGCCCGCGCGCCGAATCGCCGTCTTCGGTCCGAAGCGTCCCCAGCTGAACCCCTGACCCACCTCGGGGCGCCGCTGATCACTCACGAGCGCTGTCGGCGGTAGCGATTCCGCGAACGCTCGGAGCACCCCATCCGAAGAGCCTTGAAGCGCCGCCGGTGTCATGAGGCCCGGGTTCTCCCGCCAGATCCGACGCACCACCTCCTCGTGGACGACGTCGACAGGACTGCGCGGGCCCGTCTGCCACATGGCGATCGTTTCCCGTAGAAAATCCTCGAGGGTGGCCGACTGGTAGGCCAGCACGGGTGGGTCGTGGCAGACATAGAAGACCGGTCCCCACGCGGTCGTGCTGGGCAGGAGATCGAGCACCCAGTAGTTCCCGTAGCCATCGTGGGCGAGCGAATAGGCGTTCGGCAGCATCTCCTCGAGCCCGACCCCCTCGAGGTCGACGAGCGAGAATGACTCGAGGGGCCCATTCGCGAGCCCCTTGGAAACGCCCAGCGCCTCTTGGACGTCGCGCGGGATGGGGCACGGCAGCCTGGACCCGAGCGCTTGGATCTCTGCCTCAGTCGCAGGCGGCTGGAGCTCGAGGATCTGCTCGCTCCCGTCCTCGCCTCGTAGACGGAGGCCCGCGAGCTGTCGGAGGGTGCTGGCGAGCATGCGGTCCCTTCGGGGCTAGGGCTCTGCTTCGACCGAGGCGACTACTGGAATGGCCATTGGACACTCCACCCCGCCGGAGGGGTCCAAGTCTCGGGTCCAGGCTGAGAGACACTCAGGAATACGACGTGCTCCTCATAGAGATGCCGCTCTCCTCGGGATGTGCGGGAACGGCTTCCGCTGCCTTTCGGACCGCGAGGGCGTAGCCGCTACTTGGCGATGGCGAACCGGCCGGTAGTCATTCCGTCCGGAGACTCGATCCGATAGAAGTACACGCCCGTCGCCAGGACGGCGCCACGATCGTCACGGCCGTCGAGCGCAAATGCATGGTCTCCGGCGTCGAAGATCTGTGCTTTTGCGACGGTTCGCACCAAGCGTCCCGATAGATCGAAGAGCAGCACGGACAGGTACCCCCGAGCATTTGTCGTCAGTTTCAGGACTCCGCTCGGATTCATGGGATTCGGCGAGAAAGAAGCCGCAAGCCGCCGTCCGTTTACGGGTTTCCCCTTGATCGTGAGCTGGAGCGCCGCGGCGAACTGGCGACCCGCAGCCAGCTTTCCCTGGATCGCGACCTCGACATCCTGCCGGTCCTGGATCGAGCTGAAGAGCTTCGCGAGGTCCCCTCGCGAGAAGCAGGCGGAGATCTCGGCGACACCGTTATGGTCCAGGTCGATCCTGGATGAGCCCTTGGAAACAGTCGCGTTGATCCGGCCCACCGACCCCGTCCCTTCCGAAACCATGCTCAAGCTCGAGAGATCGACGTCGGTCAACGCGAACGACTGGTTCACCGGTTCAATCTGCACGCAGACGCTGGGCAGGCCGCTACCGACGAGAATGGTTCGGTCTCCCACGACGAAGGCACGTGCGGAGAGCGGCGGAGCGGAGGGCCCGAGGTTGAGTAGCGCGGATACACCTCCGGAACCGGCGATGGTGTCCAGCACGAGGAGGTCAGGCTTCCCGTCGGCATTGAGATCCCCGATCGCGACGAACAGGCGACCGCGTCCCGTCCCGAAATCCTCTTTAGGCTTGAACGTCCCGTCTCCCTTCCCGAGCAGCACGGAGACGGTGCTCGATTGAGCGTTTGTGACGGCGAGATCCCATATTCCATCCTGGTTCAGATCCCCGATGGCGACGGACGTGGAGCCGGGCCCGGTCGCAAAATCTGTCTTGGGGCCAAAAGTGCCGTCGCCGTTCCCGAGCAGCACGGACACGGTCCAGCCGGGATCGTAGTCGGCCACCGCCAGATCGGGCTTTCCGTCCGCGTTCAGGTCGCCGATCGCGACGGACCGCGCATTGTCCCCCGTCACGAAGCCCGTTGCGGCGCCGAAGGTTCCATCGCCGTTCCCGAGCAACACCGCCACCGAGGAGTAGCCGCTCACCACCACCAAGTCAGGTCTTCCATCCGCGTTCAGATCTCCAATCGCGACGGACGTCGCGCGTCCGATCGCCAAGTCGGTCTTCGCCCCGAATGTGCCATCACCATTCCCGAGCAGCACCGATATAGAGGTGGATCCAGCGACGGCGAGGTCGGGCTTGCCGTCGGCGTTCAGATCCGCGATCGCGACGGACGCGGACCCGGGCCCGGTCGCAAAATCTGTCTTGGGGCCAAAAGTGCCATCACCATTCCCGAGCAGCACCGATACCGTGTTGGATCCAGCAACGGCGAGGTCGGGCTTGCCGTCGGCGTTCAGATCCGCGATCGCGACGGAGGTCGCGCCTCCGATCGCCAAGTCGGTCTTCGCCCCGAATGTGCCGTCCCCATTCCCCAGCAGCACCGACACGGAGTTGGAGCGGTTGTTCGCCGTCACCGCGTCCTGCTTCCCATCGGCATTGAGATCCCCGATCGCGACGGACACGGGGTCGCTTCCCGTCGGTATGTGGTTGTTCGGTCCGAAGGTGCCGTTGCCATTTCCGATCAAGACCGAAACGGTGTTGGAGTGGAAGTCGGCCCCGTCGTCGTAGCCGGTGACCGCGAGGTCGGGATTCCCGTCGTCATTCAGATCTCCGATCGCAAGAGATCGGGGACCAGGTCCCGTCGCAAAATCTGCCTTGGGGCCAAACGTGCCATCGCCGTTCCCGAGCAGCACCGATACGGTGTAGGGCTGGAAATTCGCTACCGCGAGGTCGAGCTTGCCGTCGGCATTGAGATCCACGATTACCACGGCGTAGGGCATGGTCCCGGTCGCAATATCTGTCTTGGGCCCAAAAGTGCCATCGCCGTTCCCGCGCAACACTGAAACGGTGCCTGCCTCACTCGCCGCAACCGCCAGGTCGGGCCGGCCATCCGCGTCCAGATCCCCGATTGCCACGGATCTTGGAGCCAGCTCCGTCGCGAAGTCGGTCTTCGCCCCGAATGTGCCATCGCCGTTCCCGAGCAGCACCGATACCGTGCTGGAGCTTAAATTCGCTACCGCGAGGTCGAGCTTTCCGTCGGCATTGAGATCCCCGATCGCGACGGAGACTGGAACGAGCCCGGTCGCAAAATCTGTCATGGGGCCAAAAGTGCCGTCGCCGTTCCCGAGCAGCACCGATACCGTGTTGGAGCTGTAATTCGCTACCGCCAGGTCGAGCTTTCCGTCGGCATTGAGATCCCCGATCGCGACGGACGCGGGCCCGGGCCCGGTCGCGAAGTCGGTCTTAACTCCGAATGTGCCATCACCATTCCCGAGAAGCACCGATACTGAGCTGGATCCAGTGATGGCGAGGTCGAGCTTGCCGTCGGCGTTCAAATCCGCGATCGCGACGGAGGTCGCGACGCCTCCAATCGCCAAGTCGGTCTTCGCCCCGAATGTGCCGTCCCCATTCCCCGGCAGCACCGACACGGTGTTGTAGTTCGCTACAACCAAGTCGGGAGTCCTGTCCCCATTCAGATCCCCGACGGCGACAAAGACGGGTTGACCGCCGGTGTCGAAGGAGAGAAAGGCCGACGCGAAGAGAGGACTTGCCGGCGAAGTGGCGAAGTTCGTGAGGAGCAGCAACAGCGAGAGGGCCATGGATGCGGATCGCGCGGATGTCATATCAACCCCCATTGAGGTTCTGCTTGAGCGAGCGCCTACCGAGAACCCACCTTATCAAGTATACCTCCCTGCGCCCGCGAGCGGGAAGATCTGGCAGTGGGGAATACGACCTATTGTTCTGTGGGACGGAAACCTACGCGGGGATTGGAGCGTGCTATAGCGCCTGGCAGCATCCCGATAAGGTGGCGCGCCTGGAGGGAATCGAACCCCCGACCGACGGATTAGAAATCCGTTGCTCTATCCAACTGAGCTACAGGCGCTCATGGTCGGGTAACAACTTGGGGCTTCACCTCCTAGAGCGTACGACGCATACTCTAGCCGATCCGTGGCCCTTCGACTAGAACCTTCCCGGCCCGGCGTGGCCACCCTCGCCAACACACGAAGAAAGGAAGCGCTTGGGGTCCGATCGTGAGCCGCGAGTGAAACCAGGACGCGGCCGTCCGGCCGTCCGGCCGAACCACGCGCGCGGCAAGAGCCCCGTCACCGCCATCACCCTGGGGCTCCTCTTCATGATTCCGGTCTTCTTCACCCCAGGCCAGCTGGTCGAGGAGTTCGAGTTCCCGAAAGTCTCCCTGCTCGTGACCGGCGCGCTCCTCCTCTTCGCCTGGTGGATCGCCGCGGAGAGCTTGCGCCTCGCGTCGCTCCCCGGACGCGCCGCTGCCGCGATTCGGCGGGATCCGCTGGGAGCGGCCATTGGCCTGATGCTCCTATCCGCCATCGTCTCCACCCTGGCCTCGGTTCGCCCGCCGCTCAGCGTTTTCGGCGCGCCCCAGAGCTACGCGGGGCTCCGGACGGTCGTGGCGCTCGCGGCGATCTACTACGCCTCGCGCTCGCTCGCGGGAAACCCGGTCTGGTTCCGCCGCATCGCGCAGGCATCGGGGGCGTCGGCGGCGATCGTCACCGGGTACTCCCTTTTACAGTTTCTGAACCTGGATCCCATCACCTGGCACCGGCGAAGCGCGTTCGAGGGCCTGATCCGCTTCGGCAGCACGGTCGGGCACCCCAACACGCTCTCCGCCTACCTCGTGACGAGCCTCCCGCTCGTCGTGTGGCTCGCCACCCGCTCGCGCTCGCGCGCCGCGATCCTTGGATGGATCGCCCTCGCCGCCTCGTCGCTCTTCATCGTCGTGGCGAGCCTCTCGCGCGGGGCCTGGCTGGGCGTGGCCGCGGCCGTCGCCGCGGCGATCCTGCTCGCGCTCGCGTCGGGGCTCCGTTCTTCGCGCCGGTGGGTCCTGATCGCCGTCTCGGTTCTGGCGGCGGTGGTCCTCGTGGCGCTCGCCACACCCATGCGCGACGCGGTTCTCACGCGATCGAGCCAGATCACCGACCTCAGCGCCCCCACCTCGCGCACGCGCGTGGAGCTCTGGCGCGCGGGGCTCCGCATGTTCCGGGATCATCCGCTGGTGGGCGCGGGTCTCGACGCCTTCATCGCCGCGTTTCCCCCGTACCGCACCGCGACCCTGACCCAGATCGAGTGGGGCGGCACCCCGGCGAAGGCGCACAACGACGCGGTCCAGATTCTCGCCACGCAGGGCGCCCTCGGGGGCCTGGCCGCGCTCGCGATCGTGATTCTCTGCGCCGCGGCTCTCTGGCGCGTCGCGAGGGGAGGGAGCCCCGAGGCCCGCGCGGCCGGGGTCGCCTGCGCCGCCGCGCTCGCCGGGTACGTGGCGTCCAGTCTCGTGGGCTTCGGAACCGTCGCGACGAGCGCACTGGCCGCGGCCCTTGCGGGCTGGGTGGCGCGCGCGGTCCAGACCACGGAGGTCCGCACGGCCGAAGCACGGGCCGCCGGTGGACCCGCGCGGTCGATCTGGAGCCTCGCGGTGGGATTCGCCCTGGCGTCGGTGCTCTGGTTCTGGCTCGTGGGGAAGCCGCTCCGCGCGGAGATGTACCTCGCGGAGGCCCTGCGGTATCCGTCGGGGACCTC
>DASQBE010000185.1:0-2968 GCA_035635355.1 Binatia bacterium
CAAGTTCGGGCACCGCCGCATCCTCTTCCTCGACATCGAGACGTGCGGGCTCCAGTCGCAGCCGGTCTTCCTCGTCGGGCTCTGTCATATCGGGGATCGGAATCTCGTCCTGCGCCAGCTCTTCGCACGCGACTACGCCGAGGAGCGCTCGCTGCTCGCGGAGGTGGAGCGGGTCCTGGGCGAGCACGATTTCCTGGTCACCTACAACGGCAAGACCTTCGACCTCCCGTTCCTGCGCCACCGCGCCGTGTACCACCGGATGCGCTTCGAGACCTCGATCCCGCACCTCGACCTGCTCTGGATGGTGCGGCGCCGCTGGAAGGACCGCCTGCCCGATTGCAAGCTCAAGACGCTCGAGTGGCGCGTGCTGCGCCGCCTGCGCGCCGGGGATATTGACGGCGCGGAGATTCCGGGCGCCTATCACGAGTACGTGAAGCACGGCCAGCCCCACCGGCTGCTCCCCGTGTTCCACCACAACCTGCTCGACGTGGTGGCCATGGCCGAGCTTCTGCCGAAGCTCTTCGAGCCGGAGGAGCAGGATACGGACGTTCATGGACCGCACTACGGAGGAGAGTGACATGGAGTTGTTCATCTTCGCTCGATTTCACGCGCGCGACGGTAGTGAACGCGCGGTGGAGGAAACGATCCTTGCCGGCCTCGCCCCGACGCGCGCGGAACCGGGGTGCCTGAGCAGCAACGCATTCCGCTCGACTCGCGACCCGCAGCTCTTCTTCATCCATTCGCGCTGGAAGGACGAGGCGGCCTTCGAGATTCACGCCGAGATGCCGCACACGGTCCGTTTTCTCGAGCGCATCGAGCCGCTGATCGACCATCCTCTCGACGTCAAGCGCACGGAGCGGATCGGGTAGAGTGAGTGGTCACGGAGGGATCTATGACTGAGAGGGATCTATGACTGACTTGACGATAGCGCTGGAGAACCGGCCCGGCGCGCTCGCCGACATGGGAGAAGCCCTGGGCCGCGCCGGCGTGAGCATCGAAGGCGGAGGGGCGTGGGTCGTCGGCGACACGGGGGTGGCGCACTTCCTCTTCAAGGACGGAGACGCCGCGCGCACGGCGCTGAAAGCGGCGGGCATCCGCGTGGTCGCGCAACGGGAGGTGCTCGTGCAGCGGCTGAAGCAGGGCGTTCCCGGCCAGCTCGGCCTCCTCATGCGCCGGATGGCGGATGCCGGGGTCAACATCGAGGTCCTCTACAGCGACCACGACCACCAGCTCATCTTGGTGGTGGACGACCTCGTAAGTGGGCGTGAAGTCTCGGAGGCCTGGTCGCGGGAGGGTTAGGTGTCTCGGCAGGGCGTGAAGCTGGCGGTCCTCTTCGACGTGGATGGAACGCTGATCGACCACGATCATGCCCAGGGTGCTTCGTCCGCCTCCGTGCACAGGAAGCTCGGCCTCCCGGGCACGGTCGAGGCATTTCAGGCTTCGTGGCACGAAGCCCTGGAGCGGTACTACGCGCGCTTCCTGTCCGGCGAGCTCTCGAGTCAGGAGCAGCGCCGCGCGCGTTTGCGCGAGCTGGTGGATCCCGCTCTGTCCGACGCGGCTGCCGACGATCTGATCCTGGGCTATCTCGAGGTCTACTTGTCCCATTGCCGGCTGTATCCCGAGGTCGAGTGGGTCCTGGGGCAACTAAGCGCATACCCTCTCGGGATCATCTCGAACGGCGAGCTGGCGCAACAGCAGGCCAAGCTTGCGCGAAACGGTATCGCCCATCACTTCGTCACGCTGGTCATGTCCGCGGAGTGCGGAATCGCCAAACCGGCGCCGGCGATCTTCCATCTGGCGTGCTCGAGAATGGGTGTGCATCCATCTCGAGCGGTCTATGTGGGCGATCGGAGGGATATCGACGCCGAGGCGGCGCTGGCCGCGGGCCTCCATGCGGTCTGGGTGGATCGACACGGGAGGGCTGCCGCCGATGACCCGCTCCCGCGTGTTCGCTCCCTCTCGGAATTGCCCGCGCTGCTGGCGACCATCGACGGCTGAACCGACGGCGTCGGAACCCCGACGCGGCTTCAGGGACAACGGACGCCCCTAAGTCACGCGTCCGCGGGGATGGCTTGAGGCACGGAGTCTGCAGTTCACCCCTGCGTGGCGCGGCCCGGAACGACCCTGCATGCGTAACCGGCCGCGGATCACGACCCGCTGGATGGGTTGCCCTGAGACGGGGGCGGATTGGGGGGAGATGGCCGGCGCTCGAGGAACCCTGCGCCGGAAGGCTCCCGGGGTGCGGTGGAGGGACTGCGCCCTGGTGTGTGGATGGTACGTCCACGACATCCCAGACCCATGCGGGGCCTAACGAAGACCAGAGGGGCCCGGCAATCACGCAGCCCTGCCTGAGCCGGGCCCCCTGTCTTTCGGGGTCGCCGTGACCAGGGGCCACACGCCGTGTACGCGCGGCCCTGCCCCACGTCGATAGGGGGCCGCGGTGCCGCACGGCGCAGGGGGAGACCAGTGCGCGCCCGGCCCCGGGGGACTAGCGCGCGCCCGGCGCGGTGAGTCGGAAGACGAAGCTCTCCTTGCCGGTCTTGTCGCGCCTGGATTCCACGCGGACCGCGCCGATCTTTTCCACGGCTCTCTGCGAGCGCAGGTTCCGCGGCCCGACGAGAAACACGACGTTCTTCACGAATCGGAAGGCGTGCCGCAGCATGAGCTGTTTCATCTCCCCGTTGTAGACGCCGCCCCAGTGGGACCGGGCCAGGAACGTCCAGCCGATCTCGATCTCGCTCTTCGCCTCATCGTATCCGTGGAACCTGGAGGAACCGATGACCCGGCCATCCTTCGAGGCCAGGGCGATCAACGCGCCGCCGGACTCCATGGCCTCGCGGAAGAAGTCCCTGAAGACCTCGACCTCGTGGCGGTCGTTGTTTGGATGCTGTTCCCAGATGAGCGGGTCGGAGGCGACGGCGTAGAGGGCGTCCCAATCCTCGGCTCGAAGCGGCCGAAGACGCAGGAG
>DASQBE010000186.1:0-9326 GCA_035635355.1 Binatia bacterium
CATGCAGGCCGCCGTGCGGGGCGAGCCCCCCTTCTGGACGAAATGCTCCCCGTCGAAGAAGTTGGCCGAATACCCCTCGTAATCGGGGTGCGCCCGGAATCCGGGGAAGGGGGCGAACACGCTGCCCGTCCATTCCCATCCGTTTCCGACCAGCTCCGAGACCCCGAACGCGCTGTCGCCGGAGGGGAAAACGCCCAGGGGGGTGGGGTCCCAGCGCCTGAGGTCGAAATTCCCCTCCACGGTGGAGGGATCTTCATCTCCCCACGGGTACGCACGCTCCGCGCCTTCGGGCGTGCCGTACGCGGCGCGATGGAATTGGGCCTCTGTGGGGAGGGAGCGCTGGAGCCGGCGCGCGAACGCGGAGGCTTCGGCGTGGCTCACGTACGCGGGGGCGTCCAGGGGGAGCGGCACCTCCTCGAACATGCCCCGGTAGTGCCAGACGCCGTCCCGCTCGCGCCAGAACTGTGGGTGCCGCACGCTCTCGCGGGTCTTCCACTCCCAGGCCGCGTCCGACCAGAGCTCCCGTCGTTTGTACCCGCCGTCGCGCAGGAATTCGAGGAAGCGGCCGTTCGACACCTTGTGGGAGTCGATCGTGAATTCCGGGACGTGGATGCGCGTCCGGTCGAATTCGTTGTCCCATCCGAATCCAGGCTCCTCCCGCCCGCGGCCCAGCGTGGCCTCGCCCGCCGGGATCACGACGTCGCGCGCGACGGCCCCGGCGGCCGCCCGCGGCAGGGGGGGCGAGGGCTGCGGCGCTTTGGATTCGTAGGGGAGCTGGTGAAGCAGGTACGCGAGCGTCTCGGCGTGCATCAGCCGATGCTCGATCGCCATCTGGAAGGCCGCGTCGAGGTCCTTCCCGGCTAGAGGGCAGGGCGCTCCCGCCAGGCACTCATCCACCGTGGCGCGGACCCGCTCGTTGTAGCCCCTCACCGCCTGAGCCTCGGGCCAGTCGGACGCGGGCTCGTCGGGGAGGCCTCCTCCGATCGGATCGATTCCGAAGGCGAAGAGCTTGTCCAGCGACGGGTGAAAGGGCTCGATGCCGAACGCCCGGCGGGCGATCAGGTTCCAGTCGAACGCCTCGAGATGGCCCAGGTAGAAGATCAGCCTGTGGCGCTCGGGGATGGGCCGGTCGTACAAGGCTCCCGGCCGCACGATCGAGAAAAGCTCGTCGGTCTTGGCCCGCGCGTCCGACAAACGGGACGCCAGGGCGTGGCGGTCTTGGTCCTGGATCAGGGTGTCGGGCATGACGCCTCCGGGTCGATGGCTGCGTGACATCATCAATCATGACGCAGGTTTCCCGCCGGGTCTACGTCGGTCTACTGACCCCTGGGATGAGGCTTAGATGCGGCTTTGGGGCAAACGGAGGCCCCTGGGCACCACGACGAGGTCGAAGGCGTCGAAGGCCCTCTGTACCAGGAGGGCCAGCAGGGCCGCCGGGATCGCCCCCTGCAAGATGAGGCCGTTCTGGCGGAGCTGGATGCCCGAGAGAATGGGCTCCCCCAGCCCCCCGGCGCCGATCAGGGCGGCCAGGGTGGCGGTGCCCACGTTGATGACGGCGCTGGTCTTGATCCCCGCCATGATCGAGGGAGAAGCCATGGGGAGGCGGACGCGGAAGAGCTTCGCCGGGTTGGAGAGGCCGATGGCCTCCGCCGCCTCGGCCAGGGGTTGTGGGATGGTGGTGAGGCCCACGTAGGTGTTTCGCACGATCGGGAGCAGGCTATAGAGGAAGAGCGCCACGAGGGCGGGGATGGCACCGATGCCCAGGAAGGGGATGAGCAACGCCAGGAGCGCCAGGGAAGGGATGGTCTGGAGGAGCCCGGACAGGGAGAGAATCGCGCCCCCCAGGAATGCCGAGCGTGTCGCCAGCACGCCGAGCGGGATGCCGGCCAGGATCGCCAGGAGGAGCGAGAGCGCCACCAGCTTCAGGTGCTGCGCCGTGTTCCGCGCGATCGAGCCCCAGAGGCCGGGTGCGGCGCTTCGTGGTGCCAGCGTCCCGGCGAGGGTCTCCGCGAGCAGCGAATCCGCGGATTCGCGGTAGGTGCGGCTCTCGAGGACCACGCGCGCGTTGGCGCGGATCATCCGCGCCTCGTCGATCCGGCCGGTCAGCCGCGTCATGGCTTGGATGGCCCGGGGCTCCCGCTTCGCCAGATCCAGCCGGTAGAGCCAGACCGCGTCGTACCGGGGAAAGAACCTCCGGTCGTCCTCGAGCACGGTGAGGCCCAGGCGCTGAATCTGGGCGTCGGTGGTGTAGATGTCGGTCGCGTCGATCCGCCCGCTCGCCAGGGCCGCGTAGGCCAGCTCGTGCTGGATTCCGACGACGTGCGGCATGGCCAGGCCGTAGTGGCGCGCGAGCCCCGGCCAGCCGTCGGGCCGTCCGAGGAACTCGTGCGTCATCCCCAGCCTCACTTCGGGATGCCGCGCGAGATCGGAGATCGTACGCAGACCGAACCGATCGCGCGCCTGGCGCGTGACCGCGATCGCGTAGCTGTCGTTGAACCCGATGGGCTCGCTCACGCCCAGCCCCTGGCCCGCGAGCTCACGGCGCATCTCCGGGAGGCTCAGCGGTCGCGGCTCGTGGAGCACGACCTCGAGGATGGTGCCCGTGTATTCCGGGTACACGTCCACGTCGCCCGAGCGAACCGCCTGGAAGACGATCTCGGTTCCCCCGAGATTGTTGCGATGCCGGACGTCCGGCGCGCCCTCCGAGCGGATGACCTGGGCCAGCGCCTCGGCCAGCACCCAGGATTCCGGAAACGCCTTGGAGCCCACGGTCACGGTCGCCCCGGCGCTCGATCCCGCCGCGAACAGAGCGAGTGCCACGATCACGAGGACGCGCGCGCGCATCAGGCCCCCGGGGCCACGGCCAGGTCGAGAGGACGTTGGGCGCGGATGAATTCGGTGACGAAGGGATCGGCGGGATGGCGCGCGAGATCCTGAAAGGAGCCGCGCTGGAGGATCCTTCCGGCGCGCATGATCGCCATCTCCCCCGCGACGAACGCGGCCTCGGCCATGTCGTGCGTCACGAAGAGGACGGTCTTCTGGAGCCGGGCGAATACGCCCTTGAGATCGCGCTGGAGGTCCGAGCGGATCATCGGGTCGAGCGCGGTCAGGGGCTCATCGAGGAGCAGCACCTCTGGGTCGAGCATCAGCGCGCGCATGAGCGCGATCCGCTGCCGCTGCCCCCCGCTCAGCTGGGTGGGGAAGCGTCCCAAGAGCTCCCGCTGGATCTGGCTCAGCTCGAGGAGCTCCTCGGTCCGGGCCCGGATTCTCTCCTCGGTCCAGCCCAGGTCCCGGGCCACCAGCGCCACGTTCTCCCCGGCGGTGAGATGCGGGAACAATCCTCCCTCCTGGATGACGTAGCCCATCCGGAGCTGGAGCGCGCGGCGCGTGGCGGGCCCCATGGGCGTTCCGCCGATCGAGACCCCGCCGCGGTCGGGGCGGAGGAGGCCGACGACGAGGCGCAGAAGGGTGCTCTTGCCGCACCCGCTGGGGCCGATCAGCGCCAGGGTGGTGCGGGGCGCGACCAAAAGCCGCTCCACGTCGAGCGCCTGGAGCGGACCGTAGCTCTTGGCCAGATTCTCGATTTCGATTCCAGCGGGGTCGGGCAAGCAGGTCCTCCATGGCGGTGCGTGGATGATCGGCGAAACGAAGCGGCCATGATGGACCCAAACGGCGCCTTCGTCACGCGCCGAGAGGCGGCCGCCGGCCGCGCACGATCACCGCCACCCCGCTCAGGGTTCTTATTCCGTCTCCGGTTGACGGAGCGAGCCGATCTAGGGGACTCTTCCTCATGCTCGCGACGATGCCTCCCTCGCGGAAACTGCTCGTGATGGTCGGCGTGATGATGGCGCTCTTCCTCGCCGCGCTCGACCAGACCATCGTGGCCACGGCGCTCCCGCGCATCGTGCAGGACTTCCATGGGCTGGAGCACCTGAGCTGGGTGATCGCCGCCTACCTCCTGGCCTCGACCGTCGTGGTCCCCATCTACGGCAAGCTCTCCGACATCTACGGGCGGAAGCCCTTCATCCTCTCCGCGATCGTGCTCTTCCTGGTGGGATCCGTCCTCTCGGGGATCTCGCAGAACATGCTCCAGCTCGTCCTGTTCCGCGCCATCCAGGGGCTGGGTGGGGGCGCGATCTTCGCGAACGCCTTCGCGGTGGTCGGGGACCTCTATCCTCCGGCGGAGCGCGGCCGCTGGCAGGGTCTCCTCGGGGGCGTGTTCGGCCTCTCCTCCATCGTCGGGCCCACCCTCGGCGGGTGGCTCACCGACCACGCGTCCTGGCGCTGGAATTTCTTCATCAACATCCCGGTCGGGATCGTGGCGTTCGCGGCGGTGGCGTCCCTGCTGCCGCACATCGCCTCGAACCGGAAGGGGAGATCCATCGACTACGCGGGGGCGGCGTTCCTGACCGTCTCGCTGGTCTCGTTGCTCCTCGGCCTGATCTGGGGCGGCACCCAGTTCCCGTGGTCCTCCACGACCATCCTCGCGCTCTTCGGGACGGCGCTGGCCGGCCTCGTTCTCTTCGTGCTCGCGGAGCGCCGCGCCCCCGAGCCCGTCCTTCCGCTCTCGCTCTTCTCCAACAACATCTTCCTGGTCTCGATCGTGGCGCTCTTCTTCGTCGGGATCGGGATGTTCGGCGCGATCGTGTTCATCCCCCTCTACGCGCAGCTCGTCCTGGGCGTGAGCGCCACCCATTCCGGGACCATCTTGACGCCGCTCACGCTGGCCTTCGTCGCCGCCAGCGTGTTCTCGGGCCAGGTCACCTCGCGGACCGGCCGCTACAAGGCGATCGCGGTGGGGGGCCTCGTCCTCGCCACGGCGGCGCTCTTCGTCATGTCGCGGATGTCGGCTTCCACGTCGCCCGGGTCCTTGATCCTCCGCATGGTCGCCACCGGCCTCGGGATCGGCGCCACGCTGCCGGTGTTCACGCTCGCCGTGCAGAACGCGTTCGAGCACGCGAAGCTGGGGATCGCCACCGCCTCCACGCAGCTCTTCCGGAGCATCGGCGCCACGGTGGGGACCGCGGTCCTGGGCACCGTGCTGAACGCGCGCCTCGCGCGCGAGCTGGGGAACCTGGCCACGGATCCTTTCATCCGCATCGCCGCGAGCGCGGTCCCGTCCGCCCATCTGGGCGCCCGGGCCGACGCGAATTCACTCCAGATGATCCTGACGCAGCCGGGGCGGGGGATGATCGAGGCGCGATTGCAAGGGCTGCCTCCGGCGCTCCGCGCGCAAGCCCAGGAGGCGTTCGCGGCGTTTCTGGTTCGCGCGCGGCAGGCGTTCGCGGTCTCGATCACGGAGACCTTCGTGATCGCGGCCGCGCTCATGGGCGTGGCGCTGGTCGTGTCGTTGTTCCTGAAGGAGATTCCGCTCCGGAGAACCCACGCGGAGCATCCTCCGGAGGGGGCCGCCCCCTAGCTCTTTCCGACCCGCTCGAAGTCGATGAACCCGCGCTCGGGGTCGGTGCGGACCAGCTTGAGCTGGACCGTGTCGCCCACGTCCAGTCCGGCGGCGCCCCGCTCCACGCGTCCTTCCGCGGGCGGATCGAAGATGCGGGCCCAGGTTCCCTTCTCGGACGCGCCCGTGACGACTCCATCGAACACCGCGCCGATCCGGTTCGCGAGCAGGCACGCGGCGGCGGACTTGCGGGAGAGACGCTCCACCTTCTGCGCGGCGTCCTCCTTCTCCGTGCAATGGGCGGCGAGCGCCTGGAGCTGGTCGGGGCGATAGGGCACCGCGGTCCCCGAGAGCGCGGCTTGGAGGAGGCGCTGGGTGATGAGGTCCGGGTAGCGGCGGTTGGGCGCGGTCGAATGCGTGTACTGGCTCACCGCGAGACCGAAGTGACCCGGGGTCTTGTCGCCGGGGACGCTCGCGACGTACTCGCCCCGGCCGAGCAGCTTGATGATCGAGATGGACAGGTCGGGGAAGCGAAGCGCGTCCGCCGCCCGCCGGCGGATCAAGAACTGGTTGAGCGCCCGCGCGTCGGGCTCCCCGGGGAGGGCCTCCCCGTACCGCTGCGCCAGCTCGACGATCCTCTGCCAGCGCTCGGGGGAGCGGACGACGCGGCGCACGACCGGGAAACCCTTCTGGGTCAGGAACCGGGCGATCGCGCCATTCGCCGCGATCATCAGATCCTCGATCAGCTCCTTCGCCCGATTCCGCATCTCGGACTCGAGCCCGGTCACGCGATCCCCCTCGAAGAGGGCCCGAACGTCGATGGTCTCGAGCTCGAGGGCGCCCTCTTCGTGGCGGCGGGCCCTCAGGCACTGCGCGGCGCGATCCTGAGATTTTAGGTTCTCGGCCAGGCCCGCCGTGGCGGCGAGCGCAGACGGCGGCGGGGCGGAGCTCTCCAGCCAGGGGCCGACGCCCGAATAGGCGAGCTTGGCCTTGTTGCGGACCGCGGCGGTGTAGACATCGGAGCCCGCGAGCCGGCCCTCGGGGTCTACCGTGAGCTCGATCACCACGGCCAGGCGATCCTGGGCCGCGTTGAGCGAGGTGAGATCGGTGCTCAGCCGCTCGGGCAGCATCGGGAAGACCTGGGGCGCGGTGTACACCGACGTGGTGTTGGTGGCCGCGTGGTCGTCGAGGGCCGTTCCCGGCTTCACGACCGCGCCCACGTGCGCCACCGCGACCAGCACGCGCGTATTCGGGCCGCCGCCCGGGGTGTCGGCGACCGTGAGCTGGTCCAGGTCGCGCGAGTCGTCGTTGTCGATCGAGCACCAGAGGAGGCCGCGCAAGTCGCGCGCGCCGTCCCGGGGCGCCGGGCCCGCGATCGCCGCCACCTCGGCGAGCGCCTGGGCGGAGAAATCGGGTAAGAGTCCCTGCTCGACCATCGCGCGTCTCGCGACGCGGAGAAGCAGGCTGCGGTGCTGGTCCTGGGAGGGGGTCATGACTGAGGAACCGGAGTGATGGGCGTCTGGGACTTCGCGATGGATGGGGTCTCCGGCCTCTCCTCGGAGCCGAGCATCTTCTGCAAGATGCGGAGCGCGTCCGCGGGCGCGTCCACGAAGTGGAAGAGAGCCAGGTCGGAGCGATCGATCATTCCCTCGCGCACCAGGAGCTCGAAATCGACCAGGGCTTTCCAGTACGCGGATCCGTACAGGAGGACCGGCACGGGCCGGTCCAGCTTCCGGGTCTGCGAGAGGGTCAGGACCTCGAAGAGCTCGTCCATCGTCCCGAATCCACCCGGAAAGACCACCAGGGCGCGGGCCAGGTACGCGAACCAGAGCTTGCGCATGAAGAAATAGTGGAATTGGAAGGAGAGGCCCGGCGTGATGTAGGAATTGGGGCGCTGCTCGTGCGGCAATCCGATGTTGAGCCCGATGGTGCGGCCGCCCGCCTCCGACGCCCCGCGGTTGGCGGCTTCCATGATCCCGGGCCCGCCGCCCGTGCAGACAAGGAAGCGATGTCCCGGGCTGTGGATCTTCTCCGACCACTCTGTGATCAGGCGCGCCAGCTCCCGCGCGTCGCGATAGTACGCTCCCTGCGGGCTGTCCTCCCGGATGCGCGCGGATCCAAAGAACACGATCGTGTCGTGCACCTTGTGCCGCCGGAACGCGTGAAGGGGCTGGAGGTACTCGGCGAGGAGGCGCACCGGCCGGCCTTCTTCGCTCTCCAGAAATTGGGGGTCGAGATACGCGAGCGGGGGATCCATCGCGGCGGGGTCCGGCGCGGGGGGCGTCTTCATGCGTTCCTCACGGGTGAATTGCGTCTGTCCCCACTCCGCATCGGGGCCTTAGAATCCCACGATGCTACCCGACCCCGGCCGGACCACCAAGCTCCGCCCGTAGGGGCCGGCTCCGAAGTCGTGAGAACCGTCCGGATCGCCCTTCCACCCATCCTCATGGCGGCCGTCCTGTCCATCCCGGTCCTGGGTCTGGGCTACTTCTGGGACGACTTCGTTTTTCTCGCCCGGGTCCAGTCCCATCCCCTCGCGGCCTTCGGTCCCGAGCCGGGGGTTTTCTACCGGCCCCTCCCGCGCGCCCTCTACTTCTGGCCCCTCGCCGGGCTCGGCTCCTCCGGCGCGATCGTGGCCCACCTCGCGAATCTGTCTCTGCTCGCGGTCTCGATCTACCTCCTGGTCTCCTTGGCTCGGGACCTGGCTGGGGACCGCGCCGGCGCGCTGGCCGGGCTCCTCTTCGCCGGGCTCGGGTCCGTGGCGGGTCTCGTCGCGTGGGCGAGCGGCTCGCAGGATCTCTTCGCGATCCTCTTCTCGCTGGCGGCCCTCCGCCTGCGCGGCCAGGGACGGATTGTCGCCTCGGGAATCGCGATGGCCGCGGCGCTCCTCTCCAAGGAGACCGCCGTCTGCGTGGTCCCGGCCCTCGTGCTGTGGGATTGGATCGTGGGGAAGAAGCCGGCGCGAATCGGCGCGGGCGTCCTTATGTTCGGCGCCCCCGCGCTGGCGTGGGCGCTCCTTCATCCCGGTCTCCGGGCGCTCGCCTCGCGCGGCTTCGAGAGGGAGCCTCGGGCGTACGTGGGCTTCGCGAACCTCGCGGTCTCGGAGTTTCACGCGCGGCACTATCTGCTCGCCCTCCTGAACGCGCCCGCGACGCCGGGCGCCGTCGCCCGGGGGCCGTGGGCGATCGTGGGCGCGGCGATCGCGATCGCCCTCGCCGGCCTCTTCCTCCTGCCGCGGCGCGAATCGCCGGAGCCGCCGCGCGCGGGGCTCTCCCTCCCGCGCGCCGCGCTCCTGGCGGCGCTCCTCACGCTTCCCTCGCTGGCGCTTCCCGCGCTCATGATCCAGCGGTGGGCCGCGTACTTCGTCTGCATGCCCGCCCTGGGGGTCGCGCTTTTCTTCGGGGTTCTTCTCGCGCGGGTCCCCCTCGTCCTCGCGGCGGGGGTGGTCGCGGCGTATGTCGGGCTTGGCTTCTGGAGCCGCCAGATCGATACTCCGGGCCAGGATTCGCTCACCGAGCGGAGCTTCATCGACGCGAGCCGCGCGATCGGCGAGGTGGAGCACGGATTCCGGTCGCTCCGCCCCGTGTTCCCCCCGGGCTCGCAAGTTCTCGTCTCGGTCGCGTCGAGCGGACTGCTCGGGATCGACGGGACGGTGCACGATGGGCAGGCGCTCCGGACGTTCTACCGGGACCCGACCCTTCGCACGCTGCGGCCCGAGCGCCGTCTCCCGCATCCGCGCTCGGAATTCCTGTACCGGATCACGGGGGCGCGCGACGTCGTGGAGATCGATGCCGATCGCGGGTCGTTCCGCTCGAGCGGCGCCAACCCCGACACCGAGGAGGTTCGCGCGATCACACGCACCTACACGCGCGGCCTGGCGGCCACCGGCGAGGCGGACCGCGCGGCCCGCATCCTGGGCCGGCTGGCC
>DASQBE010000187.1:0-5838 GCA_035635355.1 Binatia bacterium
CCAGAGCGCGTACGAGCTTCGGGCCCCCGACGCCACGTTCGACCTGACCGTGAGCCGCCACGTGCTCCACTCCATCCCGCACCCGGACCGCGTGCTCGCGGAGCAGGTGCGCGTGACGCGCCGTGGGGGCCGCCTGCACCTGATCCCCGAAGACTACGGGATGCTCCACTTCCAGCGCGGGAAGCTCGAGCCGCGGGACTTCTGGCACGAAGCGCCCGCGCGTTTCGGCGAGGCCACCGGGACGGATCTATTCATTGGACGCCACGTGTTCGGCATCCTCGTGGACTTGGGACTCACGGATATCACCATGGACTACATCGTGGTCGACACCATTCGTGTCCCGCGCGAGACGTTCGCCACGATCCTCGAGGCATGGCGGGACGGCTACGTGGATCCGGTCGCCGAGTTCACCCGGTTCACGCACGAGGAAGCGAAAGCGTACTTCGACCAGATGATCGCCAATATTCGCGATCCTCATGGGTATGCCGCGTGGCTGGTGCCGGTGGTAAGCGCAAGGGTGCCGTAGGGGTTACCAGGAGAAGCCCCAAGAGGGCGTCTCACGCGGAGAGGTCGCTCTTGCGCGGCGAAGAATGGGGGAGTACTCTGCATTTCCCCCCCGAGAACGATCACTGCCCGGCGTCGGAGCTACCATGCCACGCGCCCGATACCTCCCCGCAATCGTATCCGCATTCCTCCTGCTCGCAGCATTTCGTGAATCCTCCGGCGCACCTCTCCTCGCCGGGCGTTTTCTCTCGTTCGACGCCGCGCCCGGCGCTGCCGACGTCGCGATCGCCGATCTGAACGCGGACGGGATCGCCGATCTGGTGGTGCCGTGCTTCATCACGAGCAAGATATCGGTGCTGCTCGGGAACGGTGACGGAACGTTCGCCCCCAAGCAGGATTTCGCGGCGGGATTCGATCCCTTCTCCGTTGTGATCGGGGACCTGAATGCGGACGGGAAGCCGGATCTCGTGGTGGCGAGCTACTCCTCCAACACGGTGTCGGTTCTGCTCGGGAACGGCAACGGGACCTTCGTGACCGCCGGTGACTTTGATGCGGGAGGAACCCCGTATGCCGTCGCGATCGGGGACCTGAACGGCGACGGGAAACCGGACCTCGCGGTGGCTGACCTGTATTCCAACGCCGTCTCCGTGCTCCTCGGAAACGGGGACGGGACCTTCGGGGCCAGAACGGAATTCGGGACCGGCGACTCTCCTACATCGGTCAAGATCGGTGATCTGAACGCCGACGGGAAACCCGACCTCGCCGTCGCGAACTTCGGCTCCAATAACGTTTCGGTGCTGCTCGGGAGCGGAACCGGGACCTTTGGGCCGAAGACGGACTTCGGCGCCGGTGTCAACCCATTGTCCGTCGCGATCGCGGATCTGAGCGCGGACGGGAAAGCCGACCTCGCGGTGGCGAACTTCGCATCCAACAACGTCTCGGTGCTCCTCGGTGCCGGCAACGGGACCTTCGGGGCCGCCCGGGACTTTGGAGCCGGATCCTCGCCTTCGGCGGTTGCCATCGGAGATCTGAACGCCGACGGAAAACCCGATCTGGCCACGACGGACTACGGATCGAATGCCGTATCGGTGATGCTCGGGAACGGCGACGGCACCTTCGGCGCCAAGACAGACTTCGACACCGGCCTCGTCCCCTGTGCCGTCGCGATCGGGGCTCTGAACGCGGACGTGATCCCCGATCTCGCGGTCGTGAACATCAGCTCCAATACCGTCTCGGTGCTGCTCGGGAACGGGGACGGTACGTTCGGAGTCAGGAGAGACTTCGGCACCGGGGGCGCGCCACAAGCTATTGCGGTCGGGGATCTGAACGTGGACGGGAAGCCCGATCTCGCGGTGGCGAACACCGGCTCCAACACGGTGTCGGTGCTCCTCGGGAATGGCGATGGGACCTTCACAACCAAGATCGATGTCGGGACGGGAGATAGTCCCCAGTCGGTCGCCATCGGGGATCTGAACGCGGACGGGAGACCGGATCTCGCGGTGGCGAACACCGGCGCCAAAACCGCGTCGGTGCTTCTCGGGAACGGCGACGGGACCTTCGCGCCCAGGAGCACTCTCTTGGCGGGACCCAACCCCACCTTCATCGCGATCGGGGACCTGAATGCGGACGGGAAGGGCGATCTCGTGGTCGCGGACAACGCCACGGACAGCCTGTCGGTGCTGATCGGGAACGGCGACGGGACCTTCGCGCCCAGAGTGACCTATGAAGTAGGAGTCCGACCCCAGTCCGTTGGGATCGCGGACCTGAACGCGGACGGGAAACTGGACCTCGTGTCGACGAACTTGAGCGCCAATACCGTGTCGGTGCTCCTCGGGAATGGCGACGGTACCTTCGGCCCCAGGACCGACTTCGATACGGGAGACAAGCCCTACTCCCTTGCGATCGGGGACTTGAATGCGGATGGTAAGCCGGACCTCGCGGTCGCGGATTATGGCTCCTTCACCATGTCGGTGCTGCTGGGGAACGGCGACGGAACCTTCGCGCCCAAGACGGATCTCGGGACCGGACCCTCTCCCCTGTCCGTTGCGATCGGGGATTGGAACGCGGACGGGAAGCCCGACCTCGCGACCGCGAACGGCTCCAATACGGTGTCGGTGTTTCTCGGAAACGGGGACGGTACGTTCGGCGCCAAGACAGACGTAGGCGCGGGGAACATTCCCTTCGCGCTAGCGGCCGCCGATCTGAACGCCGACGGGAGGACCGATCTCGCGGTCGCGAATCGCGGCTCGGCCAGCGTCTCGGTCCTCCTGAACGTCGGCCCGGGCTCATCGGCGGTGATCTCACCCGTGGTGCTGAGCGCTCGAACGGAGCCCGGGCACGTGAGCATCACCTGGTATGCCCCTGCCGCGCACGGTTTTCTCCTCACGGTCTATCGTCGAACCGCTGAAAGCAACTGGGTGCGGGTCGGGCAGCCAAGCCTGGATGCCCAGGACCGCATCCTGTTCGAGGACGGCAGCGTGGTGCCGAGCGAGCGTTATGGCTACCGGCTGTTGGCGCAGGACAGCAAGCATCAGGAGCTCGCGAGCGAGGTCTGGCTGCAGGCGACCGGAGCGCTCGCGGCGCCGAACGTGTTGCGCCTCGGGCCGAGCTATCCCAATCCGTTCGTGGCCCAGGCGCAGTTCAACTACGGCGTCCCCAAGGCGGGACAAGTGCGCCTGGCGGTGTATGACGTTCAGGGCAGGCGAGTGGCGACCGTGATGAATCAAGTTCAGGCGCCCGGATGGCGCTCGGTGTCCTGGGACGGTCGGGACGGGGAGCACCGCGAGGTTGCGTCCGGGACCTACTTCGCGAGGCTGGAGTCGGCGGGTGAGGTGCAGGTCAGGAAAATCGTGATCGCAAGGTAGCGCGCGTCGGCTAAAAAAGAAATCGGGCGAGCGGCAGGGAGGGAGCCGCTCGCCCGTGTGGCCCTCGACGGCCTAAATCAGTAGCTCGAGTATGACGTCAAGTTCGCCTTCACCAAGCCGGTCGCCGACATGTACTGCCATCCGCCCGCGTTATCCACACCCGCCGTCGTCTTGACCGCGCTCGAGTTCAGCACCGGCTCCTTGGGGACGTTGCCGTCCGCGAAAATCGAGCCGTTCAGGGTCGGGAACGCGGCGCCGCCGCTGAGGGCGTTCCGCGCGTACTGTATGGACACCGCGGAGCGTATGGAGCCCAGCTGACCCTTGAGGGTCGCGGCGCGAGCCTGCTCCCGCATGTCTTCGTACTTCGGGATCGCCACGGACGCGAGGATACCCAAGATCACGATGACGATGACCAGCTCGATGAGGGTGAAGCCAGCTTCGTTCTTCGGTACGGTCCTCATGATCTCCTCCTCGTTACTTCCGCCTAACCGCCTGCGACCTGTTGCGTCTATCCGAGGAGGGCACCGGCCCTTTCAAGGAGCGACTCGCTTTTGTCATTTCGCATGTCGCGTGCCGCACGCTGGCCGGAACGGTGCTATTGTCAGGCTTGGATTTGCGAGGATTTGGATTTCGGAACCCGCAACGCGTTGGGGTGATTGACCCTTGCCGCTGGCTCGATCGGACCAAGCCATGGAAATACGACCCATCACGCTCCAGGGGACGCGCGTGCGTCTGGAGCCGCTGGCGTTGGAGCGCCACTTCGAGGGGCTCGCGGAGATCGGCCTCGATCCGGAGCTATGGCGCTGGACGATCAACGAGTGCAAGACCCGCGAGGATCTCTCTACATATCTAAGGCAGGCGCTCGACATGCAGTCGGACGGGGACGCCCTCCCGTTCGCGACCATCGACGTGGCCACGGGGAAGGTGGCCGGGTGCACGCGCTTCGGCAACGTCGTGCCCCAGCACCGGCGGGCGGAGATCGGCTGGACGTGGGTGGGGAAGCCCTACCAGCGCTCGCACGTCAACACCGAGGCGAAATACCTCATGCTGCGCCATGCCTTCGAGACGTGGGGCTGCCACCGGGTGGAGCTGAAGACCAACGCGCTGAACAAGAAATCGAGGGCGGCGATTCTGAGGATCGGGGCCAAGGAAGAGGGAATCTTGAGGAAGCACGCGATCAACGACAACGGCACGGTGCGGGATACGGTCTATCACAGCATCACGGACGACGAATGGCCGGCGGTGAAGGCGCGGCTGGAGAAGATGATGAGGGAGGGGTAGGGGCGGGCGGTGGTGCTGCTTAGGCCTGCTTCGGCGGCTCCGTCTGGGTCGGCGGCCCCGCGGATCCCCTGGTGGTCTTCACGATCCCCAGGAGCATGCAGCCGATCGCGAGCCCGTACAGGAGCCCGGTTATCGCGTCGCTCACGTCCGTGTGCGGCTTGATCCACCGGGACACGCTGGCCAGGATCAGAAACACGAAGCCCGCCATGAGCAATGGGTGAAACCGTTTCTTAGCATTCATGCCTCCGATCCTAGCCACGGTATGCCCCTCAGTCAACGCCCCGTCCCCACGAAGTCTTGTGACTGTCAGTAAGCGTTTGTAGGCAATTGACTTAGGAGATGGCCCGAAATGGACTTAAAGAGCTAGACAAGTCCGGCCGATGGTTATAACATATGTACTAACGATAGGAGGTTCAGATGGTTCTCACTGTTCGAAAGGTCGGCAATTCGCTAGGCCTATTGCTCCCGGCACAGGCGGTCAAGTCGCTCCATGTTGGGGAGGGCGACAAGCTCTTTCTTACTGAAACGCCAGACGGATTCAAGTTGAGCGCATACGACCCGGACTTCGCAGAGACGATGGAACTCGCAGAGGGATTCATGAGGCGCTACCGAAATGCTCTCCGTGATCTTGCGAAGTGACATTGGAGCCTCGATGGCTATCGAAGAAAGTCGCCCTCGCAATTCATGAAAAACTCCTAGCCCAACACGGGGGCAAGCCCGGGATCATCAACGAGGGCCTGCTCGACGCCGCGATGGTCGCCCCCAGGAACCATTTCGCGTACGAGCGGGCCCCTTTGTTTCGATTGGCCGCGATTTACGCGCACGGCTTGACCCAGAACCACCCTTTCGTTGACGGGAACAAGCGTGTCGCCCTTACCGTGGCGGGCGTCTTCTTGGAGAAGAACGGACTCCGCCTTGATGCCCCAGAATCCGATGCCTTCGCCGCGATGGATGCCCTGTCGAGCGGGCAACTTAGTCGCGACGACTTTGAAGGTTGGCTCCGATCATCCTGCTCCCCCATTAGGCAGGTCGGCGGAACCCCTCGTTGACGCCCGGCTAACCCAGGCGTAGCTTTGAGGTTCGCGTTCCGGCCAGTGCCGGCGCGCCAAAACCCATGAAGACCCCGTCGATACCGAAACGCTACGAGGTCCGTTCCCTCCTGGGCGAGGGCGGCTCGGGCCGCGTGTAC
>DASQBE010000188.1:0-6790 GCA_035635355.1 Binatia bacterium
TCTCCGCGATCGAGCTGGGAGCGATCGCCTCGAAGGCGGCGCTCGAGCGCTCGAACGTGCCGGCCGACATCATCGACCACGTGGTGATGGGGAACGCGCTCCAGACGAGCGGCGACGCGCTCTACGGCGCGCGCCACGTCGCGCTCAAGGCGGGCGTGCCAATTCCGGTGCCGGCCCTGACCGTGAACCGCCTCTGCGGGAGCGGGGTCCAGTCGATCATCAACGCGGCCCAGATGATCCTCCTGGGCGAAGCCAATTTCGTGCTCGCGGGCGGCATCGAGAACCTGAGCCAGGCGCCCTTCGTGATCCGCGGCGCGCGGAGCGGGATCCGGCTCGGACAGGGCGCCCTCGAGGATTCCCTCATGGTCGCGCTGCGCGATTCCTACTGCGGCTGCTACATGGCGCAGACCTCCGACAATCTCGCGCGGCGCTACAAGATCACCCGCGAGGAGCAGGACCAGTACGCCTTCCGCAGCATCACCGAGGGGAGACGCGCCATCGACTCCTGCGTCCTGAGCGAGGAGATCGTGCCGGTGACGCTGCCGGGCAAGGAAGCCAAGAAAGTCGAGAAGGACGACCACTGCTTCGAGGGCGCGACCCTCGAGGGGCTGGCCAAGCTCCCGCCCGCCTTCGGCAAGGAGAGCTTCGTCACCGCGGGGAACGCGAGCGGGATCGTGGACGGCGCAGCGGCCCTCGTGATCACGACCGCGCGACACGCCGAGAAGCGTGATCTCAAGCCCATCGGACGGCTGGTCTCCTGGGCCACCGTGGGCGTCGACCCCGACCAGATGGGCATCGGTCCCGTCCCGGCCACGCGCGCCGCGCTGAAGCAGGCCGGCCTCACCGTGGAGGACGTGGATCTCTTCGAGATCAACGAGGCGTTCGCGGGGCAGTACCTGGCGGTCGAGAAGGAGCTTAAGAACCCGCGCGAGAAGACGAACGTGAACGGCGGCGCGATCGCGTTGGGTCATCCCCTGGCCGCCACCGGAACGAGGCTCGTGCTCACCGTGCTCTACGAGCTCCGGCGCCGGAAGAAGCGCTGGGGCGTGGCCACCGCCTGCATCGGCGGGGGCCAGGGAATCGCGGCGGTGGTGGAAGCGATTCCGTGAAGAATCCCAGCGAGCGGGATCTCATCTACGACTGGAACGTGGGGGACGCCCCTCCGGCGCGCCCGCCGCGTCCGGTCCAGGTCGTGGACGAGACCCTGCGCGACGGGCTCCAGTCTCCCTCCGTCGCCGATCCTCCCATCGCCGACAAGATCCTGGCCCTCCACCTCCAGGCGCGGATCGGCATCCATGGAAACGACATCGGACTCCCCGGGGCGGGTCCCCGGGCCAAGGAAGCCACGCTCGCCCTGGCCCGCGAGATCGTGAGCGCCAAGCTCCAGATCGAGCCGTACTGCGCCGCCCGCACCCTCAAGGCCGACATCGATCCCATCATCGACATCTCCCAGAAGGCGGGCCTTCGAATCGAGGCCGCGACGTTCATCGGCTCGAGCCCGATACGACAGTACGCCGAGGATTGGGACCTGGACCGCATGCTCCGGCACACGGAGGAGGCGGTGACCTACTCCACGAAGAACGGCGTGCCGGTCATGTACGTCACCGAGGACACCACGCGCGCGCGGCCCGAAATATTGAAGAAGCTCTACACCACGGCCATCGCGTGCGGGGCGCGCCGCGTCTGCGTCTCCGACACGGTGGGGCACGCCACCCCGGAAGGCGCCGCCCGCGTGGTGCGGTTCATGCGGGAGGTGGTGGACGGGACGGGGGAGAAGGTGGGCGTGGACTGGCACGGGCACCGGGATCGCGATCTGGGCGTCGCGAACGCCCTCGCCGCCCTCCTGGCCGGCGCCGACCGGGTGCACGGCACCATCCTGGGCATCGGGGAGCGCGTGGGGAACGCGCCGTTGGATCTCATCCTGATCAACTTGAAATTGCTCGGCTGGCTGGACCTGGACCTCGAGGCGCTCCCCGAGTACTGCGAGCTGATCTCGCGCTCCTGCCGCGTGCCGATTCCCTACAACTATCCAGCGCTGGGGAAGGACGCCTTCCGCACCGCGACCGGGGTGCACGCCGCCGCCGTGATCAAGGCGCGCAAGAAGGGCGACGACTGGCTCGCCGACCGCGTCTACTCCAGCGTCCCGGCGGACTGGCTCGGGCTCAAGCAGCGGATCGACATCGGTCCGATGTGCGGGGAGTCGAACGTCGTCTACTGGCTGGTCGAGCACGGCGAAGAGCCGGACCCCAAGCTGGTCGAGCATCTCTTCACGCTGGCGAAGCAGCGTGAGACGGTATTCGAGGACTCGGAGCTGATCCAGCTCGTCGGGGAGTTCAAGAAGACCCCGCGGACGGCCCGCGTTGGCTAAGACCTACCGCATCGCCGTGCTTCCCGGGGACGGGATCGGGCCCGAGGTCACGCGGGAGGCCCTCGAGACGCTGAAGCTCGTGGGGGAGATCCGGGGCTTCTCGCTCCAGCTCACGACGTATCCCTTCGGCGCCGAGCACTACCTCAAGACCAAGGAGGCCTTCCCCGCCTCGGCCCTCGAGGAGATGCGCGGGCAGGACGCCATCCTGCTTGGCGCGATCGGCGATCCCCGGCTTCCCGTCGGGATGCTGGAGCGCGCGATCATCTCGGGCATCCGCTTCGGCCTGGACCTGTACGTGAACCTCCGCCCCATCAAGCTCTACGCCGCAGACCTCTGCCCCCTCAAGGGAAAGACCCCCGAGCACGTCGACATGGTCGTCGTCCGCGAGAACACCGAGGACGTGTACGCGGGGATCGGGGGATTCCTCAAGAAGGGAACACCCGACGAGGTGGCCGTCCAGGAGATGATCTTCACGCGGAAGGGCGTGGAGCGGGTCATCCGCTATGCCTTCGACCTCTCCCGCGCGCGCGCCAAGGCGCGGAAGCTCACGCTGGTCGACAAGGCGAACGCGGTGGGCGCGATGGATATCTGGACCCGCGCCTTCGAGGAGGTCGGGCGCGACTACCCGGACATCGCCAGGGATCACGCCTACATCGACGCCGCCTGCATGTGGATGGTCAAGAACCCCGAGAGCTTCGACACCATCGTGGTCTCGAACATGTTTGGGGACATCCTGACCGACCTGGGAGCGGCGGTTCAGGGAGGCATGGGGATCGCGGCCTCCGGGAACATCCATCCCGGCAAGGTCTCCATGTTCGAGCCGATCCACGGCTCGGCGCCCAAGCACGCCGGGAAGAACGTGGCCTCCCCGATCGGCGCTATCCTGGCGGCGCAGATGCTCTTGCACTACCTCGGCGAGGCCGAGGGGGCGCAGGTGATCGAGGACTCCGTCGCCGAGCTCTTTGCCACGGGGAGGCTCAAGTCCGCGGGCACGGACAGCGGCGTGGGCACCCGCGAGCAGGGCGACTGGGTCCGCGAGGCAGCGCGTCGGCGCGCCTCCACCCCAACGTAGGCTGAACAGCTACCGCCGAATCCCCCAAGAAAAAATCGTTTATCTCCTTTCGAAGGCTTGAAATGCGGCCAATTCTGTGCTAAATTCATCGGCGTCCTTACAACTTGGGTTGGACATCGCGCGCAGCCGACGGGGTACCAACTGAATCCCCCCCGCAACCCGGACGGCTGGGCATCTACCGCTGCCGGAGGGCGCTCCCGCATCACCCAATTCCGAACATTCCTCTGTAGGTTTTCGTACTGCCGTTCAACCATCTCGCTAAGGAGGGAATTCATGAGGTTAGCGGTACGGAATCTAGCTCTCGGCCTCTTGGTCTCGATGTTCTTCGCTGGCCCCGCATCGGCGCAGTACATGAAGATCACGACCGACAATCCCAGTGACAACACAGCGATGCGTGCGACTGGGACGACCATCCTGACCATCACGCTCGACACCGACCACGACAAGAACGCGTCGCTCCAGACGTGCAACTCGCATACCGCGGCGAACGCTTGCGGGTCGATCACTACAAGCGCGGTGCTGGATCTGTTCAGCTATACGCTGGCCCTGAAGGCCTCGGGCGGCACGGTCACCTGGGGGACGTTCACCCCCAGCGACGCGGCCTACACGGATGCGGCCCCGCTGATCTTCAATGACACCGAGATCGAGATCAACAAGGCGCGCCCCTCGGGCACCGTTTCGCCCGCGGGCCTCAACTCGATCGGCACGATCCCGGTGACGCCAGTGAGCGGCAGCCCCTCGGTTGGGCTTCAAATCGGCGCCGGGGCCCTCAACCCATTCGGGTTCGGGACCGGATTCGGCACCGATTGCTCAGGATTCTCCTTCCCGAACACATACGTGGTCGGTGATCCGGCCGATCCGTGCGGCAACGTGAACGGAGTCCCGGGCGACTGGTTCGATTGGGACGGCGCCCGTTCGGCGAGCGGGGAAGCGCCGCCGTCGATCACCGCCCCCGCCACGGCAACCGGGGCCGAGAACACCGCGATCACGCCCATCACCGCCACGGCGACGGATCCCGACGCCGGCAACACCCTCACCATCACCCAGACCGGCGTGCCGGCTTTCTTGACCTTCAGCTCGAGCCCAGCACCCTCGCCCAACACCGCGACGGTCTCGGGCACGCCCGGATTCAGCGATTCGGGCCCCTACAGCATCAACTGGCACGTGGACGACGGCGCCGGTGGCACCGCCAACACCTCGACCCAGCTCACCATCACGAACACCGACCGCCCTCCGACCCTGGCCCAGCCCGCCGATATGACCGTGAACGAGGGCTCCACGGCGGAGCAGACCATCACGGGGTCCGATCCGGACGCTGACCCGCTCACGTTCGCGGTCGTGGATGGCCCGGGGTACCTCTCGGTCCAGAACAGCACGGCCACGACGGGCACGATACGCCTCGTGCCCGGCTTCACCAGCGCCGGCACGGCCGGGGCGACGGTCAGCGCGTCGGACGGGACGCTGTTCGACAACAAGTCGTTCAGCATCACGGTGAACAACACGAACAGGGCCCCGCTCCTCGCCCAGCCGGCGAACATGTCGGTGGCCCAGGGCGCGACCGCGGACCAGGCCATTCAGGCGACCGATCCGGATGGGGACCCACTGACGTTCTCGAGGGTCTCGGGCGCGACGTTCCTGACGGTCACGACGACGGCCCCGGGAACGGGAACGGGGACAGGGAACATCCACCTGGCGCCCGGAGGCGCGGATCCCGTGGGAACCTCGTCGGCGACGGTTCGCGCGAGCGACGCCACCCTGACGAACGATAAGAACCTCACGATCACCGTGGTCGCGGGAGCGAACCAGCCGCCTGTCCTGACCCAACCCGCGAACGTCACGGTGAACGAAGGCGCAACGGCCAATAACCCGCTTTCGGCGACGGATGCGGACGGCCAGGCGCTGACATTTGCGAAGGTATCGGGACCGACGTACGCGACGGTAACGACGACGACGCCTGGGACGGGAACGGCTACGGGGAATGTTGCTCTGGCGCCCGGCTTCTCGGATTCAGGGACGGCGACGGTATCGGTTTCCGCAAGCGACGGTGCTGCCAGCGACACGAAGAGCTTCACGGTCACGGTGAACAACACCGATCGCGCGCCGACGCTGGATGCGGTCGCGAACATGACGGTGGCGCAGGGCGCGACCGCGGACCAGGTCATCACGGCCTCGGATCCGGACGGCGACGCGCTGACGTTCTCCCAGATTTCAGGGCCCACGTTCATGACGGTCACGACGACGAATCCCACGACGGGGAACATCCACCTGGCGGCCGGAGCATCGGAGCCCTTGGGTGTCACAGCGTCCTCGGTTCGCGCGACCGACGGCAGTTTGAACAGCAACGTCCAGCCCTTCACGGTCACGGTCACCGCCGGGGCGAACCAGCCGCCGGTGCTCGCCCAGCCCGCCGATATGACGGTGAACGAGAACGCGACCGCCGACCAGGTGATCACGGCGACCGACGGGGACGGAAACCCGCTCACGTTCACCAAGGTGAGCGGCCCGACGTTCCTCGCGGTCACGACCACGAGCCCGGGCACCGGATCGGCCATGGGGAATATCCATCTCGGGCCGGGATTCGACGACGCCGGAACCTACGGAGCCACGGTCCGCGCGAGTGACGGCAGCCTGAACAGCGACAAGTCGCTCAACGTCACGGTGAACAACGTGAACCGCGCTCCGACGCTGAACCCGATCTCCAACATGACGGTGACCGAGGGCCAGACGGCGGATCAGAGCATCAGCGGCTCGGATCCCGACGGGGACGCGCTGACGTTCTCCAAGGTGACCGGCCCCACGTTCCTGACGATCACCACCAGCACCCCCACGACGGGCAACGTCCACGTCGCGCCGCTCACGGGCGACTCGGGCGCATCGCCCTACACGGTGCAGGGGCGAGCCTCGGATGGAACGGACCAGGCCACGCGGATCTTCTCGGTCACGGTGCAGCCGCCCAATCGCGCTCCCGTCCTCGCCCAGCCTTCGGACGTGACGGTGAACGAGGGAGACACGGCGGATCAGACGCTGAACGCCACGGATCCGGACGGGGACGCGGTCACGTTCTCGCTGGTCTCCGGGCCGACCTACGCGTCGGTGACGACGACTTCGCCCGGGAACGGGACGGCGGCGGGGAACCTCCACCTGGCACCCGGATTCTCGGACGCCGGGACGGCGGGGGCGACGGTACGCGCGAGCGACGGCGCCCTTTCCGACGACAAGTCGCTCACCATCACGGTGGACAACGTGAATCGTCCTCCGACCTTGAACCAGCCCACGAACATGGCGGTGGCCCAGGGCACGACGGCGGACCAGGTCCTGACGGGATCGGATCCGGATGGTGACGCGCTCAC
>DASQBE010000189.1:0-4586 GCA_035635355.1 Binatia bacterium
AGTCCTTCCGAACATCCCGAGAGGAAGCCAGGTCGTGGTGTCCGTCGGCACCACCGGGGTCCGGGGAATTCATAGCACCCTGATTGACGCGCAGGCGCTCAGCGTCTGGTATCGGGACCCGACCCTTCATACCGTCAGCACACTGAAGCGGAGACCCGGCGCCGCTTCCGATCTTCTGGTGCGGGTCACGACGGACTTGGACGTGATCTCCATCGACCCGGATACTCACCGCGTCCGGGCCAGTACCCCTCAGGCCCCCGATTTCACCGATATCAACCGCCCCCTGAACAACTACGCACGAGCGGTCGCGGCCGGTGGCGATACCGACCGAGCCGTGCGCATTCTGGAAGGACTCGCCCGCCTCGAACCCGGGGCGTCGGCGGCGTTCGATCATCGGATGATCGCCAGCATATTTCTGGCGGCGGGTCGCCAGCGAGAGGCTGATTCCGTGATGGTCAACACTCCGTCCTTTCCAAGAGAGGACGCGCTTGGGATGGTGAAGCGATTGCTGGGAGAGGCGACTCTGAGCGAGCACCTCGATAATGCGGCGTTCGCAGCATTCGGCTTGTCCAGCTCGGACCCCGAAACGATCCGGTGGCTGATGCGGGAATTCAAGAAGGACGGCTCGCTTGCGCAGGCTGCCTGGTACGCCCAGAAACTCCAGAAGCTTGCTCCTGGAGACGCCGAGAGTGCCGCCTTGATGCGAGAGAGCCTCCAGAGTGGAGTCATCCCCGCGAGGGATCCGACATGATGAGTCCCGGAGGCCATCCGCGAGTCGGCCCACTCCCACCACGAACCTACCCCTTTGGGAATCAGCCCTACTGCTCCTCGTCGTTCTCTTCGGCGCGCTTTGGTTCCTCGCCGCGGAGCGTGATATCGCGGGCCAGCGCGGGTTCCCGCTGGACGACTCCTGGATCTACGCGACCTTCGCGCGCAACCTCGCCACCGGGCACGGTTATTCATTCAACCCGGGGGAATCCCTCGCCGGGGCGACCGGGCCGCTCTACGTTTTCATCCTCGCCCTGTTCTACCGGGTGTTCCACGACGTCGTGTGGCCCGCCAAGGTGCTGGGGATCCTGTGCCTCGGCGCCTCGAGCCTCGTGGTCCACCAAACGGCCCGACGAATCCTCCCCGCCGGCCGGCTCGCGCCGTTCCTGGCGGGCCTTCTCGTGGCCCTGTCGCCCACGCTTCTCTGGGGATCTCTCACGGGGCTGGAGCTGCCGGTCTACCTGCTCCTCGCGTGCCTCGGAGCGAACCTCTACATCCGGGAGAAGTGGACCCTGGCCGTCCTTTTCTGGGCCATCGGCGTGTGGCTTCGACCGGACGGGCTGTTCCTCGTCCTGCTGGGCCTCCTCCTGCGCCCGAAGATCTCGCTGAGGAATTCCGTGGCGCCTCTGATCGCCGCGGCCTCGGTCGTTGGAGTCTATTTCGGGTTCAACGAGCTCGTGGGCGGGCAGATCCTGCCGAGCTCCGTCGGGGTGAAAGCGCACGCGGGCCTGAACCTGGGCGCCACCGAGTGGGTGATGTTCCAGCACTGGGCGGAGCTCTGGGGCCTATCCGACAAGGGGCGGGTTGGCCTTCATGCGCCGATCCTCCTGGCGGGGATGATCGCCGGAGCCTGGCTGTCCTTGCGCCGGTGGCCGGCCGTGGTTGCTTATGCCGTGCTCTTCCCGTTCGCCTTCGCGGCATTCGGATCCTCCCCCGGCCAGTTCGATCGCTACATCGCCTATGTCGTTCCCTTCGGCATTCTGCTGGGCGTTGTCGGATTCGATCATGTGGCGAACCGGGTCATGCCCGGCCATGCCCTGGCGGCGCTGCTGATCCTGGGCGCGGTGTGCGTGGGTTGGGAAGCTCACGCCGCGCGCATCGCGGGCATCGGCTACGGATGGAATGTGCAGAACATCAACGGCATGCAGCGCTACATCGCGGAGGACGCCCACAAAGCGACCGCTCCGGGGGACACCATCGCGGTGAACGACGTCGGAGCCATGGGGTACTTCAGCGGCTGTTACGTCGTGGATCTGGTCGGCCTGGTTTCTCCCAGGCGCGAGTTCCCGGAGAATCTCCGCGTCTACAGGCCCAAGTTCATGGCCATCTTCCCGGACTGGTTCCAGAAGTTCGGGAGGGTTGACCGGAACACGGGGCAGGTCGTGTTCTACGACGCGGATTCAACCTACAAGTACGCGCCGTTCCTGGGAGTCCGGTTGAAGACGAACACGATTTCCGCGCGAAACACGATGTACGTGTACAAGCGGATGAGGCCGGGGGAAGCGGGCGCGAGCAGGATCTCGATCGTGGAGCAGTAGTGCTACGCTAGGCTTGATTCAGCGCGTCCACGGCGCGATGGTAGGCGCCCATGATTGCGGTGCCGAGGCCGAGTGGATCCGTGAGGATCGCCGCGAGGGCGACCGAGGCGACGAACGCGACCAGAAGGCCGTACTCCATCAGGTCCTCGCCACGCTCATCCCCAACGAACCTGTTCGCCAGTCGATGCATGGGACAAGCCCCCCGTGATTCTCCAGCCCAGGCAGCCCTCATGTCGGGGGTAAGCTAGCACAAATCTGCGTATGCTCCGGTAGGACTTTCTCCTACCTACGGGCCCGGGAGGCGCTCCGAAATGCCCCGTTCGCAAGCCAGATCCGGGTGGTATCGGAGATCGGAACCGTGCTGTAGAGGAGGGCGAGCGCGTCATCGCGATCTCGGCGGAATTCGGCGAGCTGGGTCGAGGGGATGGACGGAGCATTCGGAATCGCGACCGTGAGGGGATCCCGGTGGCGCCCGTTGAGGAGGAACTCATAGTGGAGGTGCGGGCCGGTGGCGAGTCCCGAGGCGCCGACCCTTCCGATGATCTGCCCCTGGTCCACGTGCGCGCCGGGCCGAACGTCGGCCGCGATGGAGCTCAGATGGGCATAGCGTGTCCTGATCTCCCCGGGATGGCGCAGCTCGACCAGCCGGCCATAGGCGCCCATGAATCCCGCTCGCGTGACGACCCCGGATGCGGTGGCCTCGACCGGCGCTCCGTACGGCGCGCCATAGTCGATCCCCTCGTGCGCCCGCCAGCGTTTGAGGATGGGGTGGAAGCGCCGCGTCGAGAAATGGCTCGTGATGCGGTAGGGAACCGGATAGCGCAGGAACGCCCCGCGCATCGAACGGCCCTCCTCGTCGAAATAGGCGAAGCGCCCATCGGGAAGCGGCTGCGGGAACGCCCGCACCACGCGATCCCCGTTGCGGAGCTCGATCGCGAGAAAGTGGCGGCTGCGAAGGGAGCCGTCCGCGCGCACTTTCCGTTCGAGGACCACGCGAAAGGAGTCGCCATGCCTCAGGTCCCGCGTGAAGTCCACTTTCCAGGCAAGAATGTCCGCCAGGTCATAGACCACGTCCTCGAAGGCTTTCCTTCCGAAGCGATCGATATCTCCGCCCAGCCGCGCGGACCAGAGGCTGGATTCGATGACCCCCGAGATTCGTACGGTATCCATCACGAAGGGGACCAGCTCGACCCGCGTCGTCCATGCGGAGTCGGATCGGACAAAATGAAGAAGAGAGTCCGGGTTCAGCGCGAGGAGGATTCGATCCGGGACGCCGGTCGCCCCGAGCGCGAAGCGCAGGGCGGTTCCCGGCCGGAGCGCGCGCGGCATCCGATAGGCCTCGAGGAGGCGCGTGATCTCCCGCACCTGATCGGAATCGAAGCCCCGGGAATCGAGAATCCGGGAAAAGGCCGTTCCATGAGTAAGGGTATCCGTGGGGCGGGGCGGCGCCCACGGGACCCACTCGACGACCGGCTGTTCCTTGGGCACGAATCGAGGGGACGGCGGGAAGATCACGGCCAGAGACAGCGCGAAGACGGCCAGCGTGATCACCGTGACAAGGGAGGACCCCCGCGCCGACGGCTTCGCCGGCGACTTCCGTCGAGGCCGTGTCGACGGCTTCCGGCGACTTCGCGTCGACGGGGCCCCCTCTTCGCCGCTCTTTCGCTTTGCTCCGATACGAGTCCCTCCCCGGCTCCCGGGCACAGCCGGGTCCGCTCCGGTCCAGAGACTCCTTTTCGGCCAATTTCATTGCGATCCTGCGGGAATTCTTGGAGGGTATTCGCCGTTGTCCTACGCATCAATGGACGGGGGTCGATTCTGTTACTATTTGCTATCGGAGCAACATTTTCTCGATCACCGAGTTCCACCCCGCATCCAAGGGTGAACCATGGCCTTGGTCGCTTCACCGATTGACGCCCAATCTGTCGCGAACGCCCTCTCCGAGATCGCCGAGATCGCGTCGGAGACCCTGGAGCTCCAGGACGTCTTCGACCGCGTCGCGGCGGCCATTCGCGAGCTGATCCCCTTCGACAACATGGGGGTCGTTCGCATCGTGGGTGCCGACCGGGCCGTGCTCCACGCGAGCACGGTGCCGTGCCAGGGCCCCGTGTGCACCGATCCAATCCCGCTTACTTCGTGGTCCCCGCGGATGCGTCCGCGAGCCGGGCCGAACCCTCGAATCGAGGACGCGCAGGTCGAGCTGGACCCCACCTACTTCTTCGATTCGAAGGCGCTCCAGGGCGGCGTGCGGTCGGCGATGTGGGAGCCGTTCCGCTCCTC
>DASQBE010000190.1:0-4970 GCA_035635355.1 Binatia bacterium
AGATCCCGGTCACGCAGAGCGAATACTTCCTCCTCGAGAACCGCGAGCAGGACCCGAACCAGAACGGCAAATTCGATTTCGACGACGCGAACGGCGACGGCTCGTTCGACTTCTACACCGACAGCTACCAGGGCGCCGAATTCGACTACTTCCTTCCGGGGGAGGGCTCGGGGTCCGGGCTCCTGGCCTATCACGTCGACGAGTCGAAGCTGGCCTCCGGTCTCGCGCTCAACATCGTGAACGGCGATCGCGACCGAAAGGCGATCGACCTGGAGGAGGCGAACGGGGTGCAGGATCTGGACGACCCGCCCACGGGGTTCAATGGCGGGAGCTCCGACGACGTCTTCCGCGCCGGGTGGCGGGACCACTGGACTCCCTCCACGAATCCCTCGACCGAGGCCTACGGGCACGTCCCGACGGGCATCTCGGTCACCAACATCAGCGCGGCGGACAGCCTCATGACGTTCCACCTGTCCTTCGACCGGCAGAAGCCCGGCTGGCCGGTGACGATCGGAGGGCGCGCCCGGAACGGCGGCGTCCCGCCGCTGGCGGTGGACCTGAACGGGGACGGGCTCCTGGAATTGATCGTTCCCGTCCAGCGCCTCAACAACACCGGGGCGGTCTACATCCTGGAGCCCAACGGCAACGATTTCATCGACACGGACAACGACCCGACGACCCGGAACGCCTTTCTCACGACGCAAACCGGCGTGAGCGCGACCCCATGCGTCGGCGACATCGACGGCGACGGAATCCCCGACATCATCATCCAGACCCTGGACGGCGCGATCTACGCCATGCACCCCGACGGCACGGAGGTTCTGGACGGCGACTCCAACCCGGCGACCCTCGGCGTGCTGGTGCCGCCGAGTCCGGCCCTGGGCGGCGGACAACCCATCCTTGCGGACTTGAACGGCGACGGCGCCATGGAGATCATCCGCGGCCGTTCCGCCAACGCCTCGGGAGGCTCCTTCCTGACCGCCTATCGAGACTCGGCGAACCGTATCTTGACCTATACCGTCCCCATCGGAGGGAGCACGATCTCGCCCCCGGCCGCCGGGGACCTGGACGGGGACGGTCTGCCCGAGATCGTCGTGGCCAGCACCCGGACGACCGCGGGAGACAACGCGTTCAACTGCCTCTCGATTGCCAACTGGGAGATCTTCAATGATCCGCTCCTCCCGACGGAGTCAGCCGACTTCGGGGCGTACGTGGTGATCGGCGGGACCTTCTCCGCTCCCGTCCTGGCCGACCTCAATCGCGACGGCAAGCTCGAGGTGGTCGTCTCCGACCGCCTGGGGTCTCTGCACGCGTTCGATTTCAAGTTCGCCTCCCACATCGGGGGAGATCTGCCCAATCAGTACGTCTCCGCCGTGGAGCTGCCCGGGTGGCCCACCCCGCCGCTCGAGCGCGGGGCCGTCTCGGAGGTATCGATCGCCGACCTGGAGCACGACGGGCACCCCGAGGTGATCCACACCGGGGGCGGGTGCCGCATTGCCGCGGCGCACTACAGCGGATCGTTCCGCGGTGGATACCCGATCGCCGCCGGGGATGCCCTGGCGCCGGCGGACTCCACCGCGTTCTGGCCCCCTCTCGTCGCCGACGTGGATCAGGACGGCATCCTGGACGTGATCGCCATCCTGCCGGACGGCACCCGGCCGGCGTTCCGCGCGGACGGAAAGCGGATCGAGAGCTTCGGGGAGCTGGGAAGCACGGGCGCGGGCTCGCCGCCGATGCTCCTCGATATGGACAACGACGGCATGCTCGAATGGGTCGAGACCTTCGATCAGGTCCCCAACGACCCTCGCGTCCAGATCGACGTGCGGACGACCACGATCCCGGCCTCGGCCCTGGCCTGGGGCCAGTACCGGTTCGGTCCGACCCGCGACGGGCGGGTGCCGTCCGGCCCCGCGGGACCGCCCGCCGGGACCTCGATCCTCTCGCAGGTGTATGCCTTCCCGAACCCTTCTCATTCGGGGACCACCTTCATCCATTACAAGCTCTCGGGAGACGCCCGCGCCGTCCGGCTCAAGGTGCTGGACACGTCGGGAAAGGTGGTGGCGGAGCCCGCGACGGGCGCCGCAGACCTGCTCGGCTCGGCCGAGCATGCCATCCGCTGGAATCACGCCGCGCAGGCGAGCGGCGTCTATCTGTGCCGCGTCGAGGTCGAATCGGCCCGCGGCGTCGAGGTAACCTTCGCCAAATTGGCCGTGGTCCGATGACATCACTCGAGGAGAAGCCCATGCATCGGTTGTGGAGTGTTCTCGCCTTCTCGGTCGCGCTGCTCGGGATGAACCCGGCGCCGCGAAGCGCCCACGCGGCGGCCGGCGAAGCCGGCTTCGCGTTCCTGAAACTCGGCATCGGAGCTCGACCCATGGCCATGGGGAGCGCCTACGTCGCGCTCGCGGACGATCCGACCGCGGTGTACTGGAACCCGGCCGGACTCGGCGGCGCGGAAGGGGCCCAGGTGACCGTGATGCACAACGAGTGGATCCAGGATTTCCGCCAGGAGTTCGCGGGCCTCTCGCGCTCGTTCGGCGCCGGGACGCTGGGCCTCGGGATCTCGGGCTTCTACACGTCCGAATTCGAGAAGCGCGACGACGTGGGGAATCTCATCGGGCATTTCGGGTTCAACGACTTCGCCGTCACCGGCGCCTTCGCCCATCGCTTCCCGCACCAGATGACCGGGGGCGTGGCCGTGAAATTCATTCGCGAGATGATCGACCAGGAGACCGCGACCGCGGTCGCCTTCGATCTCGGTGGCCGGGTCGGGCTCGGCAGGACCGGCGTGTCGCTGGGCGCCGCGGTCCAGAACCTGGGCGGGGACGCGTCCTTCATCACCGAGACCTTCCCGCTCCCACGCACCATCCGGGGCGGGGCCGCCCTGACGCGCGCGATCCCGAGCATGCAGGGGAAAGGCATCCTGACCGCGGAGGTGCGGAAAGCGCGCGGGGACGATTCACGGTTCCAGCTCGGCGGCGAGTTCGAGTACAAGGAGCGGCTCGCGTTCCGCGCGGGGAAGATGTTCGGGTACGACGACCAGAGCTTGAGCTTCGGGCTGGGTCTGATCCAGCACCGCTTCCACTTCGACTACGCGCTGGTCCCGTTCTCCTCGGATCTCGGCACGACCCACTTCGTCTCGGTCAACGCGCGCCTCTAGAGGTCACGGGCGCGTCCCGAAAGTCCTCGAGCCGGAACATCCCGCCCTCGAGCCGCGCGTAGGTGCGCCGCTCGATCCAATCCCCCAGCACCAGGAGCTCGCCCTCGCTTTCGCGCCTGTGGACCGGCACGTGGTAATGCGCCAGAACCAGGGCGTCGTACCCCTCGTGGAACACCGGGCGGGCGATCGTCCGGAGCAGCCATTCCTCGCTCCGCCGGGCCCGCGGGGCATGGTGCCGGCTGGTGTGCGAGGTGAGCGTCGCGAGCGGAATTCCGATGTCCGGATGGATCCAGCGAAAGAGCCCGCGCGCGACCCCGTTTCTCAGAACGGATTTCAAGAGCTTGTAGCCGTGGTCCCCGGGCCCCATCCCGTCTCCGTGGGCCAGCAGAATGCGCCTTCCCTGGATGCTCAGGGGGAGCGGCGCGTCGGTGAAGGCCACGTCCAGCTCGCGTCGCAGATAATCACCGATCCAGAAATCGTGATTTCCGCCGACATAGGAGACCAGGAGCCCCGCGCGGCGCAGCTCCCCCAGCTTTTGCAGCACCGATACGTAGCGCTTGGGAACCGTGTGGCCGTACTCGAACCAGAAATCGAAGAGGTCGCCCGCGACGTAGAGGGCCGCCCGCTCTTCGAGCACGACGTCGAAGAGGCGGAGCAGGTCGCGCTCGCGCGCGCGATTGGAGTCGGGAGGGCCTTGGCCCAGATGGGCATCCGCGACAAAATAGGCGCACCGGGGCTCGGGCATGCGGCGTCAGTATAAGGGGCGTATTCCCACGGGCAAGCGCGCTTCGGCCGGTGTCGCGACGGGAACCACACGGCCCGGAAGCGGTACTACCAGCTTGACAGACAGCCCCTGAGCTTCCTAGATTGGGAGAGGGGCAATACATTGGGATTTGGGAGCTTATGACGACGACGCAGAATTTCTGGGATCGGGTTTCGGGCGAGCTTCGCACCGCATCGGGCAAAGCCCGCAAGGAGGCGAAGCGCGCCGTCCGGACAGGCGTGCTCCAGATGGACCTCGTTTCGCTCCGCCGCGACCGAAATCGGACGCAAGCGCACCTGGGCGAGCGCGTGCTCTCCTTGTGGAGCACGGAGAAGCTCGAGAGCATCGCCGCCGACCCCGAGACGCTTCGACTCAAAGCCCTCGTTCAATCGATCGAAGGATTGATCGCCGCCAAAGAGCAGGAGCTTCGGTCCATCCGCACGGGGACCGAGCCAGCGGCTCAGACCCAGTAGACCCCCGCGTCCGGTCGGACGCACGTCGAGATGGAGGAGGTAGAAGGAATGGAATCAAAAGAGACGATCCGCGCCGCGAAAGTGCTCATCCTTGCGGGCGGAATCTTGGCAATCGGCATCGTCGTGGGGTTCATCCTCTCGGGAAACCTCAGCCTCTCGCCCGCATCCCAGGCGCGCGAAGCCGGGATCCCGGCGGTGAACTCGCTCGATAGTCCGTTCACACAAATCGCGGACAAGACGCTGCCCGCGGTCGTGACGATCGAGACCAAGCGCGACGTCGCGAGCGAAGGCTCGCCGCAGTTCAACTTCGAAGGCCCGTACGGGGACTTCTTCAAGCGCCTGTTCCCGGATCAGCCGAACGGCGGCCAGCCGAATGGGGGCCAGCCGAATCAGGGCCAGCCCAGCCCCGGCCAGCCGAAGTCCTCCCGGCCGCAGCGGGTGCCGAGCAGCGGCTCCGGCTTCATCTTCGAGAAGGACGGGCGAATTCTCACCAACAACCACGTCATCCGGGACGCCTCCGACATCACGGTCATCCTGAACGACAAGCGGAAGTTCAAGGCCAAGGTCGTGGGAA
>DASQBE010000191.1:0-18297 GCA_035635355.1 Binatia bacterium
CCGGTGTCCCGGGCCGCCTCGCCACCCTGATCGGGGTCGGCACCGCGGTCTGCGGGAACACGGCGATCACCGCGACCGCCCCCGTGATTCGCGCGCAGGACGAGGAGGTTTCCTTCGCGGTCGCGACGAACACGCTCTTCGGGACCGCCGCGGTCTTCCTGTATCCCCTGCTCGGACACTGGATCGGGCTCTCGAGCGCCGCGTTCGGAACCTGGGCGGGCACCGCGGTCAACGACACCTCGCAGGTGGTCGCGACCGGATTCGCCTACAGCGACGCCGCCGGGAAGGTGGCCACGGCGGTCAAGCTCACGCGGAACGCCCTGATGGGGCCGGTGATCGTGGGGATCGGGCTCTGGTACGGGCGCGGCGGTGCGAGCACCGGTGCCGCCTCCTTCGGGTCGCGGATGCGCCAATCCATTCCGGTCTTCGTCCTGGGATTTCTCCTGCTGGCGCTCCTGAACACGCTCGGCGTGATCGCGCGGCTGGGATCGCTGTCGCATCGCGACCTGCCCCACGTTCTACAAGATATATCGCGGTTTCTGATTCTGGTCGCGCTCTCGGGCGTTGGGTTGAGCACGAGGCTCCGCGCGATGCGTAAGATCGGCGCGACCCCGTTTCTGGTGGGATTCGCGACCGCGGCCACGACCGCGCTGGCGAGCTACTTCCTGATTCGCTGGCTCGGGCCCGCCGGAGGCTGACGCGGAGGATCCACCGCGATCGAGTCCGCGGCAGGCGGCCGGCTCCGGAACCAGGGGGCGATTCTCCGGTGCATCCTCTGAACGGGCCCCACCATCAGGGCCGTGAACCAGACGACCGCCAGGGTCACCAGGAGGGACCAGACCCAGTGCCTCAGGCGGAAGCGGCGAATCGTCGGGGCCGCCATGATCAATCCCAGGATGGCCGCGATGAGCACCATCGCGTCGAAGCTGGCGCGCTGCCAGTAGAGATCGTCCAGGTGGAGCCACATCCCGAACTCGTCGAACGTGAGCGCCAGACCCACGCCGTACAGTGCGGCCGCCCTGGCGATCCCGCGCGGATCCGGGCGAAGGAACAAGAGGTAGGCGCCCAGGCCGCTCAGGATGAAGATGCCGTAGTTCAGGTGGTGGACGTGGGTGCCGCCGAAGTGAAGGTAGAAGTCGCCCAAGCGCCCGACCATCATGAGGACCGCGGCGCTCCGCGCCAGGGCGAAGGTGATGATGAAGGACACGAACACGCGCCGGGCGAGGCGCGTCGCGCTCATGTAGCTCTCTTCCGGCGGGGTCTCGTCGGGCGGCACGGCCCCATGCTAGCAGGGCGGGCGCCTGATAACTCGGTCGAATTCGACGCGACGCCCTGACGATGCGGTGCTAGATTTTACCCATGAGAACCGCGAGCGTGGAACGAACGACCGCCCTGTCCCCGGAAGCCATGTGGACCGCCTTCCACCGCGGCGACCCGCGCTACGATGGGCGCTTCGTGACGGCCGTGCGGACGACGGGGATCTTCTGCCGCCCGTCCTGCACGTGCCGAAAGCCCCGGCGGGAGAACGTGCTCTTCTACCGCTCGCCGGCCCACGCCGCCCGCGCCGGGTACCGGCCCTGCAAGAGGTGCCGCCCCGAGCTGCGCGGCGGTCCCGAGGAGGCGGATCGCGCCCTGGCCGATGCGGCGCTCGCGTACATGGGCGCCCATCTCGACGACGAGGTGTACGCGAGCGATGTGGCGGCGGCGGTGGCGGTGAGCGCCTCCCATTTCGCCAGGCGCTTCCGGGCGGGCGACGGCCGCACTCCGATGCGCGCCCTCGCCGACCTGCGCGCGGAGCGGGCGGAGACGCTGCTGCGCGACGGCTCGGTGGCGACGCTGGAAGCGGGTTTCGAAGCTGGATTCCAGAGCGCGTCCGCATTCGTTCGCGCCTTTCGAAGGAGAACCGGATTGCCGCCCGCCTCGTGGCGGCGTTCCCGCCAAGGAGGAACACCATGAATCGCAAAACCCGTATCGACGTCGCGGCGGTGCGCACGCGCTTCGCCACGTTCGCGGTGGCCACCACGCCCAAGGGCATCGCCTCGCTCTTCCCCATCCGCGGCGCCATCACCGCCGCGAGGGCGGCGCGCGATCCCTGGTTGGCGCGCCGGGTCCGCGCGGGGGCCGAGCTCGTGATCCACCGCGCGCCCCGCACCTACCCCGCCTCGCTCGCCGGAGCCGCGGCGGCGTTGCGCGCGTACGCCGCGGGCGAGACGCGCCGGCTGCCCGCGCTCGACCTCGAGGGAACGCCCTTCCAGCAGAAGGTGTGGAAGAAGCTGTGCGCCATCCCGACCGGTACGACCGTCTCCTACCGGGCGCTGGCGGCGTCGATCGGAAAGCCGAAGGCGGCGCGGGCCGTGGGCGGCGCGGTCGGGGCGAACCCCGTCCCCATTCTCATTCCCTGCCATCGGGTGATCGGCGAGAACGGATCGCTCACCGGGTTCGGTCTCGGGCTCCCGATGAAGCGGGCGCTCCTGGCACACGAGGGCCGCAAGGACACGTAGCGCACCTCCTGGCGCGGGCAGCGGGAGACATGGTACCGTTAGCCGTCCATGTCTCTCGCGACCCTCCGCGCCGATCTTCGAACCTCGTTTCGCTCCCTGCAGCATCGCAACTATCGTCTCTACTGGACCGGTCAGCTCGTCTCGCTCATCGGCACCTGGATGCAGAGCGTGGCCCAGGGCTGGCTCATGCACCGCCTCACGTCCTCGGCGCTCATGCTGGGGGTCCTGGGATTCGCCCAGTTCCTGCCCGTGCTCCTCCTCTCACTCTGGGCGGGCGTGATCGTCGACTCCATCGACAAGCGAAAGCTCCTCCTCTTCACCCAGTCTGCGTTCCTGATCCAGGCCGCACTCCTCGCCACGGCGGTTTCGACCGGAATCGTGAAGCCCTGGATGGTGCTGGCGCTGGCGTTCGTGTTCGGGACCATCAACGCGGTCGATCTGCCGGCGCGCCAGTCCTTCGTCGTGGAGCTGGTCGGCCGGGAGGACATGTCGAACGCGATCGCGCTCAACTCCGCCGCATTCAACACGGCGCGCGTCCTGGGACCGGCGATCGCGGGGATCCTGCTCGCCACGGTGGGAGAGGCGGGCTGCTTCTGGCTGAACGCGGTCTCCTACATCGCCGTCATCGTCAGCATCGGGCGGATGGACATCCGGCCGAAGCCCGGCATCCGCTTCCAGGCCGGGCGCGCGCTGGAGTACATGAAGGAGGGCGTCCGGTACGCGAGGAGCGTTCGGCCGGTGCGGAATCTGTTGATCCTGCTCGGGACCACGGCGGGGCTGGGATTTCAGTACATGATCCTCCTGCCCGTGTACGTGCGCGAGATCTTGAAGGCGGACGCCAGGGCTTTCGGTCTTCTCGTCTCGGCCTTCGGGCTGGGCTCCCTGCTCGCGGCGGCGTGGATGACGCGGAAACAGGACCGCTGGGCGCTGCGGCGGAACATCTTCATCGGATTGCTGGCGGCCGCGATCGGGATGGGAACCTTCGCCTGGTCGCGGACGCTTGCGTTGAGCCTCGCGATGGGATTTCTCTCGGGCTTCGGGCTGATCCTCTATGTCGCGACCACGAACACCCTGATCCAGATCTCGACCGAGGACCGCTACCGCGGGCGGGTCATGAGCCTCTACACCCTCATGTTCGTGGGCACCGCGCCCATCGGGGCTCTCATCTCCGGATCCATCGCGCAGCGGTTTGGCGCGCCCGTCGCCACGTCGGTGAGCGCGCTGGTGCTGCTGGGGGGCGCGATCTGGATGATGCGCCGGCTACGCGTGCTCGCGGCTCGCGAGGCGGTTGCGCCCACGCTCCCGACCGACCCGGAGAAGGTGGGGTGAGCTCAGGGCGCGAGCTCCAGCCAGCGGACGATGTGCCATGTGGTGTCGGTAGGCGAGCCCGGTGAGGGCATCGTGGGTCGGAACTTGAAATCGATCGTTTCGTTCGGGTAGATCGCGTAGGAAGTAGCCGAGGTATTGATTTCGAGGTGCATAGAGGCGGTGCTCACGGTTGCCCAGCCCGGTGGGTCGCCAAGGTCGGTGTATCGGACCAGGCCGGGCGGAAACTGTAGATCGATGGAGGTGATCGAAGCCTGGTTAGCGAGGAACTGAATGTGGAGCGCCTCGTCCGATTTCGAGAACGTGAGCTGCGAATTGTCTGACTGGTCGGTGGATGAGCCGGTGTAATCCGCGGCGAACAACGAGTCGTACCCGGTGCTGTCGCGGCTGGTGTAGGCGCGCTGAAGATTGTAGAGAACATTGAGAGGCGTGCTCGAGGGCAGGTACTTGGGCCCAGGCTGCATCGGCTTGACCGGGTTGTCCTTGCCGCATCCCATCAGGAACGCTACAAGAACGACCGCTGCGGTGGATAGGATGCGCTTCATGATGCCCCCTCGGATGCGCCGGACTCCCCGGGAGCCTAGCACACGGCGCGTCCTCAGGGCATCGAGTAGACCCGCGATCCCCCGGGAACAGCCTCCGGCCCCTTGAAGCCGGGGATCGCTTCTCCGCCGTCGATCACCCTCACCCACGCGGCATCCCCATCGGCGACATTCCGTTGCCGCGCCTCGGGCGAGAGCCAGATCGCGGCGACCGGCCGAGATGCTGCCAGCGAGTCCATCTGAGTCCGGAGCGGCAGGAGGACCGCCGGACGATCCAGATGCCACGCGATCCAGTCCGGCGCGTCGGAGAGGACGAGGCCGCCGCGGGGCCAATCTCGAGCCCGATCCGCGAGCTCCGGGGCGGTGGACGCCGCCACCGGCGGGAATCGCCGCCGCGCGTCGCCGCGTTGATAGACCACGCGGACCCCTCGTTCGAGCACCACCAAGAGGAGAAGCGCAACCAGCGCGCGATTCTGCGCCAGCCGCGCCAGGGCCGGCTCCGCGGCCGCGCCGATGAGCGCGAACGCGAGCGGCAGGATGGGCACGAGGAATCGGGGGCTTCGCTCGAGGGCCGACATCGCGAGGATCTGAAGCGCGATCGCCACCAGCAGCCAAGCGTGGCGGCGAGCGAGCGTCCCCACGTGGCGGCCCCCCGCGATCGCGATTCCGGCGACGGCGATCCCGAGCGCCACGGGGCCGATTCCGTCGAGGAGATCCAGGATGTACCCCGCGATATCCTTCGCCACACGCAACGCGAAGGCGCCCGGATGGCGCGCCACGTACTCGAGCATCCCTGGCAGCGCGGCGTTCAGCATGCGGGACGAGGAATACCCCGGGTACTGGGCGGTGTAGAGGAGCATGGGGTTGCCCTGGATGGTCCCGCCCGCGCCCCCGCGGCTCGCCGCGATGAGCCAGGGCACGCAGAGCGCCGCGTACACCGCGGCGAACACGGCCGCGCGCGACCAGCGCGGCGTCCCCGCGGGCGATCGCGTCGCGATCCAGATCCAGATCGGAACGAAGAGGAACGATTCGGCGCGCAAGTACCATGAGCCCGCGGCCGCGACTCCCGCGAGGGCCGCGGCCACGGCGCCGCCGGATCCCAGGAGCAGGAGCCAGACGCAGAGGTCGAGCACGGCCGCCGGCCCTTGGCTCATCCCCGGGCTGTAGAAATCCAGCAGAAGCGGGCAGGCGAGCGCGCACGCGGCCGCCCAGGATCCCGCGCGCGGCGAGTGGAGCCTGGAGCCGAGCCGGTACGTCAGCGCGACGAGAAGGGCGTGCGCGAGCGCGCTCAGGTAGAGGAACCCCGCGGGGAGCGCGATCCCGAGCTTCAGGAGGAGCGCCCCGAGGACGGCATAGAGCGGCATCCGCCAGCGCACCGGAAACGGTGGCTCGTCGTGCCCCAGGAACACGGGGTAGGTGTAGAGGGAGGTGAACCCCTCGCCGCGCGCGAGCTGCCGCGCCTCCTGGGAGTAGTCCCAGAGGTCGCTCGCGGGCGCGATGTTCGGGTGGGCCGCGTTCGCGAAGAGAATCCCCGCCGCGAGCGCGAGCAGGAACCAGAGCGCGGCAGCGCGCCAGTTCAACCGCCCGTCCTCACCGGAGCCCGCGCCACCAGGACTGCGAAGACCGCGAGGGTCAAGATAAACGGCCCGTCTGCCAGCGCGGCGGGAGGCGGGCCCGGAAGCAATCGGACGAGTCCCTGGGCCATGAGCAACGCATAGCCCACGGCTCGTGCCCAGGGGATCGAGATCGCGTAACGGACGACGAAGAGCGCGGGGACCACCATGAGCACGTAGGAATAGATCATGACGCGCGGCGATAGAAGGGTCCAGAGAGTGATCGCCAGCATCACCCACTCCTCGGGAGACCCATTCTTGCTCAGCCTCCGGATCGCCGGAGTGGCGGCGAGGGCGATGACGCAGGCATAGAGACCGAACAAGGGGAGGGCCCACGCTCGGTATCGGTCACCCAGAATCCCGTCCAGAAATCCCAGCGCGGATGGATTGATCTCGCCGGTCGGTCGCTCGAGTGCGAGGTAGCGCGGGAGAGCCCTGACCCACTCCACGGTGAGCGGCCACGAAATCAGGAGCAGGGCCGCGAGCAGCCCGACGCCCACGACAATGGCGAGCGCCTTCTTCTTCGCGGGCGCCGGCCCTACGAGTAGCAGGCCCAGGAAGGCTACGGGCGTGATCTTGAAGACCGAAGCCCCCGCGATGCGGCGCGCGGAGCACACGGTTTTGCCCCGCACGTACGACAGGAACCCCGTCCAGAGGAGAGCCACCTCGACGAGCGCCACGTTTCCGGTGCGGAGATCCCACAGGGCCGCGGCGTTGAATCCGAAGAGCCCCACGCCGAGCAACGCCCAACCCGGGATGTCGGAAATGAAATCCTTCCTCAACATCCCGAGGAACCATAAGAGGAGACAAACCTGGAGCCCCAGCCAGACGAGGCTCGCCGCCGCGAGCGGAAGGAACGAGAGCGCGAGAAACGGGAGGAGCGAGACCGGCGGGTAGACGAAAGGCAATTCGATCGGCCTACCGGCCAAGATCGAGAGCGAGCTGAGATCGTAGGGATTCAGACCCGCGCGGACGGCCTGCGCGGCGTAATAGTACGTCTGGAAATCCCACGGGTGGGATGCGCCCAGCGCCACGTACACGGCCGCGACGCCGGCGAGGGCCAATGCCAGAGCGAAGCCCATGCCCGCAACCTACCAGGATTCTCCCCGGACAGGTTACTTCAAGATCGCGATCCGCCCCGTCATCGCCCCATCGGGGGCCTCGATACGATAGTAGTACACCCCCGACGCGAGCGGGCGGCCCCGCTCTCCCCGTCCATCGATTCTCACCTCGTGATCCCCCGCCAGCAGGAGCGGCGCTTCCAACAGGGTCCGAACCAGACCGCCACGAGAGTCGAACATCTTCACGACCACGCGGCCGGGCGACGCCGTCCGGAAGCTCAGGACGCCTTCGGGATTGAGCGGGTTTGGAGCGACGAACGAGGATGAAGCATTGTGGCCCGAGATCAGGCGAATCTCGGCGCTGCCGTCGAACGATTGGCCGGTCACCAGCGAGCCGGTTACATGGACCACGTTCACCCCGGGCGTCAGGAGGGGCTGGAGCACCGCACGGCTGAACCTCACCATGAGGTCTGGGATCCGGTCCGCGTCGTGATCTCCCACCTTCGCGAACTTGGGGGACGCGGGCACCGATCCGGCGAGACGGAGCGAGGACAGATCGATGCTGACAATATCGAACCCCACGGGCTCGATGTAGGCGGCGATCCAGGGGGCCGTGGATCCGGGAGGGCCTTCCCCGCTCGAGCTCAAGACGTTGGGGACGAGATCCAGCGCGACCGCCAGCTTCGAGACGCCCTGTCCCACGTTTCGAAGAACGGACGCGTTGCCGGGGATCACGTTCGTCGTCACGATATCCAGCGCCCCGTCCCCGTTCACATCGCCCATCGCGACCGACGAGGGGTTGTTGTCACACCCGTAATCCGTCTTCGGTTGGAACGTGCCGTCCCCGTTGCCGAGGAAAACCGTGACGGTGCTGGCGCCGGTGTTCGCGAGCGCAATATCCGCCTTTCCGTCGCCGCTCACGTCCCCGGCCGCGATCCAGGATGGGTTGGCCACGACGGCGTACTGGGCGTGGGGCGTGAAGGTCCCGTCGCCGTTCCCGAGCAGGACCGAAGTCGTGTAGTCCCCGCCATTCGACGTCACGACATCCGGCTTCCCGTCTCCGTTCACGTCCAGAACCACAAGGGCATTGGGGAAGCTCAGTGCGCCGGAATCGAGCCTGGGCTGGAATCCCCCGGCGCCGTTGCCCAGGAACACCGATACGACATTCCCGTAGGTCGCGCTCAGGACATCCGCTCTGCCATCCCCATTCACGTCGGCGATGAAGAGATCCGCCGCGGGTCCCGAGGTGGCGTAGCCCACCTTGGGTTGGAAGGTGCCGTCCCCATTACCCGGAAACACGAACACGGTGCCCGTGCCGAAGGCCGAGCTCGTGGCCACGATATCCGGTTTCCCATCCCCCGTGACGTCGCCGATCGCGACGGCGCGAGCCCCGAGCTCCAACGAGTAGTCCGACTTCGGCTGGAACGTGCCGTCTCCTCGGCCCAGGAGAACCGAAAGGTCGCCGGAGTCATAGTTGGCCGTGACGACGTCCGGGCTCCCATCTCCGTTCAGGTCTCCCGCCGCGACGCCGCGCGGCGTCGTGCCCACCCGGGCGTCCATCTTCGCCGCGAAGGAACCGCCCGTAGCACCCAGCAGGACGGACACGGAGTTCGCGTTCTCGTTCGCGGTGACCAGATCCAGCTTGCCGTCGCCGTTCATGTCGCGCAGGGTGAGGGAACGCGGACCGGCCCCCGTGGCGTAATCCGCCCGTTCCTGGAAGGTGCCGTCCCCCTTCCCGAAGAGCACGAGCACCGCATCTTCTGCGAACTTGGCCGCGACCAGATCCGGCTTCCCGTCCCCGCTCAGATCGCCGACCGCGCCGGCGACGGGGAGACTCCCGGTCCCATAGTCCGCCTTGGCCTGAAATGTACCGTCGCCGTTCCCCTTCAGAACCGAGAAGGTCCGGTCGGGAAAATCGTTCACCGTCACGAGGTCGGGTTTGCCGTCTCCGCTCACGTCGGCGATCGTGACGGACACGGGAGCCTGGCCGGTCGGGTAGTTCACCTTGGACTGGAACGTCCCGTTTCCATTGCCCAGGAGCACGGACGCGGCCGCGTCGCCGTTGCTGGCGTCCACCACGTCAAGCTTCCCGTCGCCGTTCACGTCCCCGATGGCCAGGAAGTAGGGACGGCTCCCGGTCGCGTAATCCACCCGCGGCTGGAGCGTCCCGCTCGCGTTGCCCAAGAAGACGCCGATGGTTCCCGCGTCGCCGTTCGTCACGAGGAGATCCAGCCTCCCGTCTCCGCTCACGTCGCCGATCGCGAGAGCGTACGGACTGGTTCCCGTGGGGTAGTCCACCTTCGCCTGGAAGGTCCCGTCTCCGTTCCCCGCGTACACGGAAGCGGAGGCCGAGAAGGTGTTCGCCGTCGCCAAGTCGGGCGTTCCGTCTCCGTTCAGATCTCCGATCGCGATCGAATACCCCGATTTCTCCGCGGGGTAGTCGACCCTCGGTTGAAAGGTCCCATCGCCGTTTCCCAGCAGAACAGAGACGTCCTGGAAATTCAGCGACACGATGTCCTGATGCCCGTCTCCATTCACGTCCCCGATCGTGACCGTGAAGGGCTCGGTTCCCGTTCCGTACTCCTGCTTCGCCTGGAACGTCCCGTCCCCGTTCCCTAGCAGAACCGATACGTCGTCGCCGAAGGCATTGGCCGTGACAATGTCCCGCTTGCCGTCCCCATTCAGATCCCCGATCGCGACACCGTTGGGTGCGCTCCCCACATCGAAGGAGACGCCCGTCTCGAAGAGGTAGGTGGAGGACGCGCGACCGGGGGCGATCGCGAAGGCAACACACGCGAGCATGGTGAACATCGAGGTGGTGCGAACGCGGGGAAGGAAAGGACGGATTCGCGGAGCAGGGCGCATGATCGAACCTCCGTTCGAGAGGGGCGGCGGGTCGCGACCGCCCCCATCTCTATTTCAAGATCACAATCCGACCCGTCATCGTCCCACCAGGAGTCTCAACCTGGTAGAAATACATCCCGGATGCGAGCACCCGACCTCGCTCGCCGAGTCCATCAATTTTGACCTCGTGATCTCCAGCCGCCAGCACGGGAGATTCCTGAAGGATCCGGACGAGTCTTCCCCGTAGGTCGAACATCTTCACGACTACCCTGCCCGGCGACATCGTCCGGAAGCTCAGGATGCCTGCGGGATTGAGTGGGTTCGGAGCAACGGAGGTTGCAAGGTGGCCCGCACCCCGGGAAATCACGCGAATCTCGTCGCTGCCATCGAATAACTCTCCTGTAACGAGGGCGCCGGTCACGTGGACCTGGTTTAGTCCTGGCGTCAGGAGTGCGGCGAGCGCCGGCCGGCTGAACTTCACCATGAGATCAGGAATCCGGTCGGAGTCGTGATCCCCCACCTTGGCGAATTTGGGCGCCGCCGGCACGGAACCCGCGAGGCGCAGCGAGTTCGGGTCGATGCTCGCGACATCGAATCCCACGGGTTGGACATAGGCCGTCACCCACGGACCCTGGCTTCTGAGGTTGAGGACGCTGGGATCGATATCGAGGGACACTTCCAGCTTCGAGGTCTTGTGTCCAAGGTTACGAAGGATGGACACCGTATTGTCGCCTTCGTTCGCCACCACGAGGTCGGTTGCGCCGTCGCCGTCCACATCGCACGTGGCTACTGAATAGGGATCCTCTCCGGTCCCGTAGTCGGCCTTTTCCTGGAACGTGCCGTCCCCGTTGCCAAGGAGAACCGAGACTGTACTGCTGCCCAAGTTCGTCACGATCAGATCCCGCTTGTGGTCTCCGTTCACATCGCCGATCGCCACAAACGTTGGATTGCTTCCAACCCCGTACCTCACCGCCGGTGCGAAAGTGCCGTCGCCGTTGCCCAGCAGCACGGATGCAGTGCCATCGCCGCCGTTCGCCGTGGCAACATCCGCGTTCCCATCCCCGTTTACATCCGCCATCGCGAGTCCATAGGGGTGGCCCGGAGCGAGGTAATCCGTCCTCGGTCGCAGGGTGCCGTCGCCGTTGCCAAGGAGCACCGACACCGCGTCTCCGTAACTCGCCGTCACCACGTCCAGTTTGCCATCCCCGTTTATGTCGCGGATGAAGAGGGAAGAGGAAGATCCGGTCGTTATATAGTCCACCCTCGCCTGGAAGGTGCCGTCCCCGTTGCCAAGGAGAACGGAAACAGACCCCGCTCCCGCTGAGGAATTCGATGTCGCGAGGTCCGGCTTCCCGTCCCCGTTGAGGTCGCCGACCACGACTGCGTAGGGGCTGGCCGCCGTGCCGTAATCCACCTTCGTCCGAAAGGTACCATCCCCATTGCCCAACAGAACCGACACGCTGTTCGCCCAGCTGTTTGCCGTTGCCACATCGGGCTTTCCATCACCGCTCACGTCCGCGATCGCAACGGAGAAGGGGCTTGCCCCAACGGGGTAGTCCACCTTGGTCTGGAATGTCCCGTCTGAATTGCCCATCAGAACGGAGACGCTGTTGGAGAAAAGACGGTTGGCTACGAGGATGTCCTGACGCCCGTCGCCATTCACGTCGCCCGTCACGATGGAAACCGGCCCCCTAGCGACGGCGTAGTCCATCTTCGTCCGAAACGTGCCGTCCCCGTTCCCCAAGAGCACGAGCACCTCGTCCTCGTAAGTATTCGCCGCGACGAGGTCCGGGTTGCCATCCCCATTCAAATCACCGATCGCGACGGCGCTGGGTCCGCTTGAGACGCCATAGTCCACACTCGCCTGGAACGTCCCGTCCCCGTTGCCCTTCAGGATAGAGAGACTCCGACCGGGAAAGGAATTCGCCGTCACCAAATCCGGCTTGCCGTCCCCGCTAATGTCCGCGATCGCCACGAATATTGGCGCCGGCCCTGTGGGATAGTTCACGGCTGGTTGAAATGTGCCGTCACCATTTCCCAGCAGGACGGACGCGCCAAGGGAACCGGCGCTTGCCGTTACCGCATCCGGCCTGCCATCGCCGTTCAGATCGCCAATGACGACGGCGAAAGGAGAGTCTCCCGTGGCGTAATCCATCCTCGGGCGCAGCGTGCCGTCCCCGTTATTCACGAGAACCGATATGCTTCGCGAGCCTGTGTTTGCCACAATGAGATCTGGCTTGCCGTCTCGGCTCACGTCAGCGATCGCGACGGAGTTGGGAAAGTCTCCCACCGCATAGTCCACCTTGGCCTGGAACGTCCCGTCGCCGTTGCCCACGAGAACGGATGCGGTGTTGTCCGCCGAGCTTGCCGTGGCGAGATCCGCCTTTCCATCGCCGTTCAGGTCGCCGATCGCGACTGAGCTCGGGTAGTGGCCCGCCGCGTAATCGGTTTCCGCTTGCAGCGTGCCGTCTCCGTTTCCCAGGAGGACCGAGAGCGTCGTTTGGTTTGCCGTCACGACGTCCAATCGCCCATCGCCGTTCACGTCTCCAATCGCCAAGGCAACGGCATACGGGCCGGTCGCGTAATTCACCTTCACCCCGAACGTCCCATCTCCGAGGCCCAAAAGGACAGAGACGTTGCCGTCGTCATTAGCCGTAACGAGGTCGGGCCTCCCGTCCGAATTAAGGTCTCCGATCGCCACCGCAAGGGGAAGACCTCCCGTGTCGAAGGAAAGGCCCGCGGCGAAGAGAGGGGCGGAGGCGGCCACGTTCGGCACAACGAGGATGGCGCTACAGAGGAGTTTAGTAAGCACCAGTGCGAGGACCCTGGGGTGGGCGCGGTGGACGAAGCCGACTCGTGGAGCGGGGCGCATGGGCGTGCCTTCCATTCAAAGACCGACCGTGTCGGCGGGGGAGAGTAAGCGATTATACACCCTCGGAAGCCTCTTGGCGCTTTGGGGGAAACCCTCAGCGCCATAAAGAAAACCCCGCCGAAGGGTTCCTCCGGCGGGGTCGCGATGCCCCTGAAATTGCGCCGTGTCTAGTGGTTGGCGACGATCGGCAGAAAGCTGGGATACGCCTCGTAGGGTATCGCCCAGGTCGTGGAATTGTAGTCGTCGTTCGTCTGGTTCTGTAGACAGCGCGAGTTGAGAACGTCGATGGCGATGTGATGCCACCTGAAATTCTTGACGGTCCACTCCGCCGTGAAGGTCCCGTCCCCCGCGGTCACGTCCCCGTGGGTCCCGTCGTCGTACATGAACACCCGGATCCAATCGTTCGGGCTCGGAAACGCGTGCTCCGCGATCGGCGCGTGCAGGTAGACGAACGTCGGCGGGGTGTAGCCATGATCGGTGTTCGTGACCGCCGCCTCCACTCTCACCGTCTCCCCCTCGCGGAAGAGCAGGAGCAGGCCGTTCCCGCGCCCCAGGGAGAGAAGCGCCGACGGGTCCGTGATCGTGACGTGGGTTTGCTCGCCGGTCAGCGTGACCGAATGAATCGTGACCGTCTGACGGGACGGATCGATCATCTCGAAATCGATCGGAGAAACAGCCGCCAGCCTCCAACCGAACACCGAGTCATCGGAGGTGCTGTCGGGATGGAACCAGATCTTCTTGTAGAGCGCATAACGCGTCTTCTGGTCCTGTAACGGCTTCCGGCCGGGATTCCGGATTCCGTCGTCGGTCAGATCCACCAGGAAGAACCCGTCGAACTTGACGTTCACTTTGACGAAGGCCGAATCGCTATCGGGCGGGATGATGAACGTGACGGTGCGGACGGGGGGATGATGCGGCGGAATGCGCCAGCGGCCCCAATGCACCGCGGTGATGGCCGTGCTGTCCGTCTGAGCGGACTGCGCGCCCGAGAGAACCGCCGGCGCGCCGGCGGCGGCGGAGATCTCACCGTCATCGTCGAAGGAGATCGCGAATTCGGGAGCCGTGTCGATGAGGCCCTGGATCGCAGCTTGGTCGCTACTCTGCAGCCCCGGCTTCATGGTGCCAGTGCCGTTGGTACTACAGCCTGTCAGATAAAGGAGCGAAAGCACGGGAAGCACGATTGCGAAACATCGACGCATGGGCACCCTCCTCGAGATGTCGAAGTACACGCAAGGAAGCTAGGTTGCCCGGGTCCGGCGCCCGAGATGAGGCACTGCTTTGCACGCCGCATGCCGCTGCGGGGTTCCCGACGTGGAGCGCGGTAACTGGTTGCGGCTGGAAAGAGTACGCAGGAGCGAGACGCCCGTGACGGTGCGGGGAACTGTTACCTAAACGGCGACGGTGTTCCCTCGCCGCCACATGCGGTCACCGATCCAGAATAGGAGGCTCACGGCCAGCCCCGCGTAGATGGGCTCCACGCCGAGGAGATACGCGCCGGAGGCGTCGGGCCGTAATTTCGACAGCAGCCATCCCAGCGCGACCGCCCCGCTCGCCACGATGCACCATGCCGCGGCGGCGGGTCGCATGCGAAGGCGGGGATGGTACGAGCTCGCGATGGGGACGAGGAGGGCCGGAACCCCGACCGACCCCACGTCGTGCCACAGGTCCACCGCGGATTGGAACCAAAAGGCCAGGACCACCGCGAGCGCGGCGGTCACGAGGAACCCGATCTGCGAATACAGATTCACCCGCGAGTCGTCCGGATCGCGGCGCCATCGCCAGACGAGATCGCGCCCGAAATTGACGCCCCCGATGAAGGTATAGCCGTCCACGGTGGACATCACGGTGGCCAGGAGCCCCAGGTAGAAGATGCCCTGCACGACCGGCGGAAGAAACGCGATCGCGAGCGCCGGATAGGACTCGACCGGATTCGCGAGTCGCGGCAGGAGCGCGCGGGCGTAGATGCCGGTGAAGGTGGTGAGGAAGTCGAAGAGCATCCAGAAGCCGATCGCGAGGACCACCCCGCGCTGCGCCGTCTTCTCGTCCTTCGCGGCGAAGCAGCGCTGGTAGAACGCGGGCTCGACCAGGGTCTGCAGCGCGATGAAGTACCACACGAAGATGTATTGAGGGGAATTGCCGCCGTGCCAGACGAAGTGGGTCGCCGGCACGTGCGAGCGCAAGAAGCTCATCCCGCCGAAGCGAAAGACCAGAAGCGGCAACGCGATCAGAAAGCCCAGGTACATGAGGACGAACTGGACATTGTCCGCGTTCACGACCGAGCGCATGCCGCCTCGGAAGGAGTACGCCGTCGAGAGGAACGTGCCGATCAGGATGGCGGGAAGGAGGCGCCATCCGAAGATCATCTGGACCAGGATCCCCAGCATGAGGACGTAGGGCGCGGGCGAGGAGAGGACCTGGATCACGCCCGCCCCCAGGAGCGCCGCGGGCCGTCCGTACGCGCGGTCGAGCTGGTCCGGAACGGTGTACAGCTCCGAGCGCCGCGCCCGCCGCGCGAAGAAGATCGCGAAGAGGGCGGCGCCCAGGTAGTACGGCACCCCGAACACGATCCAGTTCGAGATGCCGTAGCGGAAGGAGTATTCCCCGACCCCGAGCACGCCGCCGTACCAGGTCGAGACCAGGGAGGCCACGAAGGAGGGAAGGGCGAGCGTCCGCCCCATGAGGAGGTACTCCACGGGTCCGCGGCGCGCGACCCCGAAGAGCCGCACCCCGACGTAGATGAGAAAGAGCGCGTAGACCCCGATCAGGGCCAGATCGACGGGATGGAGCGCGGCTCTCAGAACTCCGCCTTGAGGCTCACGAAGACATTCCGGGTCGCCGCGGGATAGAAGTACGGGACCTCGTCGAACACATAGCCGGCCGTCTCGTAGCGCAACCCGGTCAGGTTCATGCCCCGGATCTCGAGCAGCAGCCGGCGCGCATCCAGCGGCTTGAACCCGCCGGCGCCTCCCAGCTCGAAGGACAGAAGGCCGTTCAGGATCGCGTGCTCCTCGATCCGCTTCTTCTGATAGCCCGGCGCGGCGCGGAGCGCGGGATCTCTCCGGTTGTCCTCCGAGTTGTCGAGGAACTGCCGCCCCACTTCATTCACCGTGAGTGCGGTGCGCGCGCCGTGCTTGCGGAATCCCACCGTGAGATTGGCCATTCGATCCGGGAATCCGGCGATGGTGTTCCCCGTGAAGTCGTTCACCGTCGTGGAATCCACGAACTCGTGATACGCCCCGAAGCGGTTCCGGCTCAGCGAGACGTTCCCCGAGAGCTCGAGGCCGCTGGGATGGCTCCATCCCCCCTCGATCTCGACCCCTTTGTGGGTCGACCGGGCCGCGTTGCCGGTGAGCGGCACCCCGAGGCGATCGATCTGGCCGTTGGGCACGATCTCGTCGCGGAAATCCATCCAGAAGCCGGTCAGCTTGAGGTAGGAATTCCCGTCGCGATACCCCACGCCCGTCTCGTAATCGTTCAGCCGCTCGGGATGGATGAGCGGATCCTGGTAGATGTGGTTCGCCACGTCCACGACCCGGAACAACGGCGCCGCGTTGGGATCGTCGGCGGCGTAAAGCTCGCTCAGGATCGGTTCGGTGCGCGTGTGGGCGTAGCTTGCGAACACGTTCCATCGGTCGGTCGCGTTCCAGTTCGCACCGGCGCGCGGGTTCAGGAACGAGTAGGTCTGATGGAAATCGTAGCCCGAATAGAGATCCTTCCCGATCGCGTACCGCGTTTGCCGCCATTGAAGGCTTCCGGTCAGCTTGAGATCGGGGCGAACGGAATAGGCTTCCTGCGCGAATCCCGAGAGCGCGCGAACCCGCCCCGTGTAGTCGTAGAAGACATGGTTCGGATCCGTGCCGAGCGGGAGCGCCTGCGCCCACGTCAGCTCGCCCCAGTGACGGCCCGTGTGCTCGCGCCACTCGGCGCCAGCGGTCAGCTCCCCCTTGCCGTGGGTGAACCGGGCGCGCGGGATCCAGCCGTAGTGCCGGTCCCGCACCCAGAGCCGTTGCGTCATGTCGGAGCCGGTCACGAGGAACCGGCCGTCGGGCTGCGCCACCGGCGCGCCCGTCGAATCCACGGCGTAATAGGTCGCCGGGAAGAGCGAATCCGAATCCACCTCGAAGTCCGGAAGGCGCCGCGACGCGAAGGTCTGCGGACCGTACGGCAAATCGTCGTAGTAGCCCTTTCCCGGGAAGAAGAACGCCGACGAGGTCAGCGCGGCCCGCTCCCCCAGCTTCACGTTCTGGATCAGCTCGTAGTGAGGCTCGAAGAAATTGTCCGTCTCGTTTCGCCAGTTGAGCGGGTTCAGCCTTCGATCCTGCGTGGCGTTGCCCGTGATGAGGCCGTCCAGGTAGGAACGATCCACGGCGTAGTAGGCCAGGTGCAGGTTCTCCGGACCGCCGTAGAAATTGATCTGCGTCGTGACCCAGGGGTCGATCCGCGCCGCGGTAAAGTAGTAGGACCAGAGCCGCGACCAGGATAGCTCGCGATAGCCCTGCGATTCGATTCTCGAGTAGCGCCCCGCCAGGGCGTACCGGTTGTCGAGGAGCCCCGACTCGTACTGCATCGAGAGGCGCTTGGTGTCGTAGCTGCCGCCGCCCGCCTCCAGCGAGATGCGGCGCTCCGTGGGAATCGTCATCGTCTCGAGGTTCACCGATCCGCCGACCGCGCTCGCGCCGTAGAGGGCGCTCCCGGCCCCGCGCTGGACTTGGACGTCCTGGGCGCTCGAGAGGAGGTCGGGATGATCCACCCAGTAGACCTCGTGCGACTCGGGATCGTTGAGCGGGATGCCGTTGATCGTCACCGCGACGCGCCGCTGTGCGAACCCGCGAATCTTCACGTAGGAGTACCCGATCCCGTTCCCGGCGTCGGAGTAGGAGTAGACACCCGGCGTCTCCTGGAGGAGCACCGGGACATCCTGGGCCCAGTAGCTCTGCAAGATCTTCTTCCGGTCGAGATCCGTGAACGCGACGGCCGAGCCGCGGTCGGTGGCGCGCGTGGTGGTGACCTCGAGGGGAGTCACGGGGATGGGACGGGATAGGAGACGCAACTCGAGGAACGCCGAGTCGGCCTCGACCGTCACCGCGCGCCGGTCGGAGGCGTATCCGAGTCTCGATGCCTCGAGCTCGTAGGCACCGGGCGCGAGGCCGGCGAAACGGAATTCGCCCACACGGTCGGTCGCCGTTTCCGCCGGAGGCGAAAGGACGCGGACGCGAGCATCGGGAATGGGTTCCCCGGTCCGGTCATCGACCACGCGGCCCGCGAGAACGGACGCATGAGCCTCTGATTCCGACACCGAAAGGAGGAGAAGGGATGCGACCACGGCGAGAAATGAAGCGGAGCGAGGACCCATCGACAGTACCATCCTTCCCGAAAATGAACGAGCCGCGCGACCTTAGGGCACGCGGCACAGTCGGAAAGGATCCACTGTCCCCGTTTCCCTACGCTGGCATGACCCAGATCAGGTTATTAGGGTTTGCTCTCAGGCCGGTTTTCTTCCGGCCACCCCTAACGGTTATAAGAATGATTGTGCCTCGG